>NZ_JBVVPO010000113.1:0-14689 GCF_055811795.1 Bradyrhizobium sp. MI1.7 | reverse complement strand
TCGTGTCGCGCCTCGTCGGCCACATCGTCGTCATCCGAGTTCGTCGGACACAAACTACTCCGGCGCCGTTGATATTTGCCGCCGGTTGAAATGGTCGAAATCTATCGTCAATGGTGATGATCAAGCGAGGGTTCGATCATGTCCACCCTAGTGGAGATGTTTTACCGTGAGTATTGTCGTGCCCGCCTCGCCGAAATGCGGAAGCAGCTTCTGATACCGGTTGCCAGCGACGACATATTGCAAACGTTTTGGGAGGACGGCGAACCTTCCGGCCCAGGCAATCAAAGCACCGGCTGGCCAACGAAAGAGCCTCCAACCATCAGGTAGCTCGGGCTCGTAACCGCATCGTTTGGTCGGATACCCCGCTCGGCACCCCAGCCCGGAGCAGCAGAGCCTCTCATCGACCGATGTGCGAGTACGCCGGCAGGTCAAACAGATGCACGATCGAACTCACACCTCGAAGCGATTGATCGGCGAAACTCCGCCGGAGTTCAGGGGGGCTGGCCGCGACCTGCGCATCGATGTCTGTCGCGGGATCGCGCTATGGTGGATCTTTCTTGATCATGTTCCCAACAACATCGGAAGCTGGCTGACACCGCGCAACTACGGCTTCTGCGATGCCGCCGAAATATTCATGTTCATTTCGGGCGTGACCTGCGCGCTGGCCTACGGCAGGGCACGTCAGCGCGAGGGCTGGAGCGGCATGATTGGTCGTTCGCTGCGGCGGGGATGGGACATCTATGCCGCGTTTCTGCTGCTCACGCTCGCTTGCACCGTCCTCGTCTACCTCGCGGGCAGCGATCGGCTTGCTGACGAGAGCAATACGCGGATTCTGCTCGCTCATCCGGGCGCGACGCTTGCGCATGCCGCAATCCTGCAATATCGCCCTGTCAACACCGACGTCTTGCCGACTTTCGTCATCTTTCACGTGTTGTTCGCGCCGCTGTTGTGGCTGCTGCTGCGAGCACCAAACGTTACGCTTGGTGTTTCGCTGTTGCTTTATGCGCTCGTGCACATCTTCGGCTGGAGCGTTCCAGCCTGGCCCAACGGCGCCTGGTTCTTCAACCCGTTGGCTTGGCAGCTTTTGATCGTGCTGGGCGCGTGGTGCGTCATCGAAGGGGAGAGGGTCTGGCCCTGGGTGACGTCGCGCACGACGCTTACTCTTGCTGTTGTCTGTCTGGTTTTTGGCCTGGTCCTGACGCTGAGTTGCAGCGGCAAACCGCTGGTCCCGCAAAATTTGACGTCCCTGCTCTTCCCGCTGGATAAATCGAATCTCAGTCCGTTCCGGCTGCTGCATTTCTTGGCTCTTGCAATTGTGGTGCTACGGTTCGTTCCTCACGATTGGCGCGGGCTATCGACGCCAGTCATGCGCTGCGCGAGGTGCTGCGGTGAGAATTCGCTGCCAATCTACTGTCTCGGCGTCCTCCTGGCGCTGGCCAGCCACCTGACGCTGCTTGACATTTCGGGCCGGCCTGCGATGCAGATCGTGCTCAGTCTTGCTGGAATACTCGCGATGATTGTCGTCGCGATGCTGCTGAACCGGATCAGCGTCAGACGCAGTCATTATCCCGGGTGGACGCAGTCGACCAAGAAGATCGCGCCGGTGTTTTCTAGCTGGCAGGTTGCGGATGGAGCGCGCAGGGAAGCTCTTGGCCCTTAGCTGACGTATTGGTCACGGTGTCGGCTTTTGACCCGTTTCGGACTTGGACTAAGAGAGCCTGGGTGCGGAGCGTCTCCCGCTCCTTTCGCCTTCATAACCGCAATGCACTCATCGATCAGCTGGTCGGACATGGCTACTGTCGTCGGCAGCTCCGACAAGGCGCATGCGCTGGCCGAGCGTCTCTCGTCCGAGACCGGCTTGCCGCTCAAGTTGCGTTGGGAGCCTGACTGACGCAGTCCTTCCCCCAGAACGAGTTGGTAGCGCTTATTAACAGGGAAAGGAGAAGTACCTGCCGCGGTTATCAGTACTTCCGCCACGCCCGCGGCAAAATGTTTGACTCTCGAATCGCGGACGGTGACCCATCTTCTTCGAAGGGGCTGTTGCCGCGTGGGGTAGGGCACTCACTATGTCCGCTATCGGGACTAAAGCGGCAGTCGCCCTCCGTAGTCGTCGTCGACGGCTTATGACCCGAAGCGGAAGTCGCTGTTGAAAGCAATGCGCCCGCAATCCATCGGTCCGCCGGCACCTCACACCTCACGCTCATGTGTCCGGCGAGGCCGACATTTCCATTGAAGTACGATCGTAATTTAATATTATGACCGTAATTGCATTCGGCTGAGCCGCCGTTGGGCGGCGGCGGCGGGGTGCCGCCCAGCAGCTCCTTTGCGAGGATTTCATGGATGACACGACCACAGCTTCACCCCGCATCGCATCGCGAGAAACCACAGATGTCGACTCGCTTGGGCTCGCAACCGCTGCAGCAGCGATTCGCAACGGCGACATCACCTCGGAGGCCTACACCGCGGCGCTCTTACAGCGCGCCCGAGCGCTTGCCGAGCTGAACGCCTTCATCACTATCGACGAGGCCGGGGTGCTCGCGGCCGCGAGGGCCGCAGACAAATCGCGTGCGGCCGGATCGGCGGCCCCGCTCCTTGGTGTGCCGCTTGGGGTGAAGGACAGTTATTTGACGAAAGGGCTACCTACCAGCCTGGGCGTCGAAGGCCTCGCTCACTTCGTGCCGCGCGAAGATGCCGACGCTGTCCGGGCCATTAAGGGGGCAGGCGCCTTGGTCTTCGGCAAGAACAACCTCGTCGAGATGTCATACGGCTTGACTGGTCACAACGCACGTTATGGCCAGGTGAAGAATCCGCACGCACGAGATCGCGTGTCGGGCGGCTCCTCGAGCGGCTCCGCCGCATCCGTGGCCGCCGGCATCGTTCCCGCGTCCTTGGGCGGTGACACCGTTGGGTCCATCCGGGTACCCGCATCGTTCTGTGGGGTCGTGGGCTTCAAGCCAACCACTGGACGTTGGCCACGCGACGGCGTTGCGCCGATCTCCCATACGCTCGATACGACGGGCGTGTTCGCCCGAAACGTCGAGGACTGCATTTTGGTGGATCAGGTCGTGACCGGTGAACAAGCTGCGGAGTTCTCCAACGGCGGCTACGACCTGAAGGGAGTCCGGCTGGCCTTCGCGCCGCGACAGTTCCTGGATCTGGTGGACTCGGAAGTCGAGACCCGCTTCCGCGAGGTGGTTCGGCGCTTGCAGGACGCCGGCGCCGAGATCGTTGAAGTAGATCTTGGCGACGATTTCAATTCCCTCGTCCAAACCGCAACATGGGGCATCTTCGCTCATGAGACGATGGGCGAAATTTCGGAATTTCTTCGCCGCCATGACATTCCGACCACGTTCGAGGCCATTTATGAGGGCCTTAAGCCCCAACTTCGGCAGGCGTGGGGGCACATCGTGCTGCCGGGGGGCGCAGGTGCTACCTCGGCAGAGGCCTATCAGACTGCGCTCGACGTGAGCCGGCCGGAAATCCAGCGCCGACTCAACTCGGCGTTCGTCTCTCATGGGGCGCTGGTCATTCTGCAACCGACCACGCCCTGCACAGCGCCTTTGATCGAGGAGCAGGCGACCGTCCATATAGCGGGGCAGGATGTTAGCTACCTCGCTTTGGCGAACCACACCGTGTCGGCAAGCAGCGTGGGGCTGCCCGGTATCAGCCTTCCTGTTGGCTTGTCTCGCGCGGGGCTGCCGATTGGGCTCGAACTGGATGCCCCCTTAGGGAGCGACCGGAGGCTTCTAAACCTCGCCCGCGGCATCGAAGGCATCTTGGGCGCCAAATAGAGTGCGATCTAACGTCGTGGCCGCTTCGCGTGGCGAAGGGGGCCCTGTTGGAAGAGGCTGCAGCCTAACGGCTGCGGGATATTGGTGAACTGGAGAAAAGATGCGTTTCGAGAAAGGTCATAAGGCAGCGACGCGACGGCACATCATCGATGTGGCGTCGAAGTGCATGCGCCGAGACGGTATCTCCGCCGCCGGGATCGCTGGGATCATGGGCGAGGCCGGCCTGACCAAGGGCGCATTCTCTCCGCACTTCGAGTCCAAAGACGCGCTCGTTCGCGAGGCGCTGGCGAGCGCGCTCGGCGACCAGCAACATCGCCTCGATGAGGATCACCGGAGGGGCCTGGACCTTGAGGGCGCGATTCGGAGATACCTGAACCGCGCTCACCTCGAAGACCCGACGGGCGGGTGCCCCTCGGCGGCATTGCTCCCCGAAATCGCCCGACAGCCCCTGTCCACCAGGAAAGACTACGAGAAAGGGCTGCGAAGCTACGTTGCAACATTGGCCGCGCTGCTTCCTGACGCAGATGCAGGAGCGAGCCGCCGCCGCGCGACCGCCATCTTCGGCCTCATGGTGGGCACCCTTCAGTTCGCACGGGCTATGCCCAATGCTACGCAGGCAGAGCAGATCTTGGAAGGCGGCGTTGAGGCCGCCTTGCACTTGGTACGAGTTGCATCTTCCTAGACTAGGAAGCCGGTAGAGGCTCAGCATGGAGATCGTCATCCGCGAAAAATCCGAGGTCGGCTTCTAGCCCGTGTGAGACATGCCGGGGCGGTCTGACGATGTCCGGTCACAGGGGTAGACCTGAAGAGAACGGCACGCGGCCAAAGTGAGGCGATTGATCCGAAGGCGACGTTCGGCCGGCGACCGCAATGATAGCCTTCGTGAGGATCAGGGCCATGACTTCCCACAGCCGGGACAATCGTCAGAGCGCGACTGTTTCCTCGACCACATGTTTCAGCGGCGTCCCCTCAGCGGACAGGGTCATTCGTAGTTTGAGCTTGCCACCCTTCACCTCACCGCTACGCACTAGGTTCTCAATTTCACGCTGCGATGTAACTCCGACATGCTTCAGAAATTTACGGATAGCCATATTGAAGCGGTCTTCATCGAACTCGGCGGTCATGGCTGTTCTCCCTGATCGGGCAGGTAAAGTCTAACACGAGGCGAGCAATGACGAAACACCGAGGCCCCGCTCGCGTCGCCGCCGACTTCCTCCTCAACCTGATTGCCTGCAACCTCGGTCCGAAGCTGAAGACTACACCTGGAAGCGAAAGTCTCACTCAGTGGGGTGCTTCCGCTCGTGGCCCAAGCGGCCGACCCGGCATGTCCGCTAGATGTCCGCTCCTTTTGGGCCAAGCGGACTCGATATGCTCAACCTGAGTTCTTCTGTGCGTGACCCGAAGCCGACCTTGCGCCGATGCCGGAGGCGCGGTGCGGGCTCGAAAATAAATTCGTAGAGCATGTCGTTTTGGCGGTCCGCCGTTCGACTGGGTGTCGGCGGAGCCACTTCGGTTGTGGCTGGAGCTCACAATGTGACTGATTAGCTATCAGATCAATGATCTTGCGGAGGTTGGCAATGACGATCTCGCTTCGATTTATCGAGACAAATGGCATTCGAATGCACCTGGCCGAAGCAGGGAGCGGCCCCACCGTGCTTCTCTGCCATGGCTTTCCGGAGTGCTGGTATTCGTGGCGGCACCAATTGGAAGCGCTCGCTGCCGCCGGATATCGCGCCATCGCGCCCGACATGCGTGGTTACGGGCAGACGGACAAACCGGATGCGATCGATCAATACACTCTATTGCACTTGACCGGAGACATGGTCGGATTGCTCGACGCGATCGGCACGGATCAAGCAGTCGTTGTCGGACATGATTGGGGAGCGCCGGTCGCTTGGCGCTGCGCTCTGTTTAGACCGGATCGATTTAGGGCTGTCGTTGGCTTGAGCGTGCCGTTTCCGGTGCGTGGTCCCGACCGACCAAGCACTGTCATGCCGAGGGCCGAAAAGCAGCGCTTCTATCAACTGTATTTCCAGACGCCGGGCGTTGCCGAGGCAGAACTCGAAAAAGACGTCCACAACGCAATCAAGACGACATTGTTCGCCCTATCTGGCGATGCGCCGGTTGAAGATCCTGCGTCGCTCACGATGCTTCCTAGTGAGGGGGGGGTGGCTTTATGGGAAGCCTACAACCCAATCATTGCCGCCGTGGCTCACGGACAGTGACATCGAATTTTACGTTGAGGAGTTCAAGCGCACCGGCTTTGGAGGAGGTTTGAATTGGTATCGCAACATTGATCGCAATTGGGAGTTGCTCGCGCCATGGTCCGGCGCAAAGGTTCAGGTCCCGGCACTCTATGTCGTTGGCGATCGAGACGGGGTTTACAGATCGCCGAGTTGGAGCCATCTCGTCCCTAGCCTGAAACAGTTCGTGCCCTTGCTTCGCGAGACAATAGTCTTGAAAGGTTGCGGTCATTGGACTCAGCAAGAGCGCGCCAAAGACGTAAGCAATGCGCTCCTGGAATTCCTGAAACAGTTATAGATCGCGAACGAGGACTTGCGTAGACGCGGCAAGCAACGCAATGTCGCGTTTTGGCCCGTGTGAGACATGCCGGGGCGGTCTGACGATGTCCGGTCACAGGGGTAGACCGGAAGAGAACGGCATGCGGCCAAAGTGACGCGATTGACCCGGAACGGACATTCTGAGTGTTGAAAGTCGCGCGCCAAGTTCCACTAACTCGGCGGGTTGCAGGTATCAGCGCTGACAAGGGCAATCGGCCTGACGCACAGTGTCTTCGTTCCATTCAATGAAGCCATCGGCATTCTTCGAAGGTGCGCGAAACATTTTCGCATCCCTGTAACTTGAGTTAATCGTGGGGCCTAATCGAAAGGTCGCGATATGGAACCGACCAGCAGAATATCGGACCACATCGATCATAAGACTGCCCGGTCGATCTGTGACGAGGTGGGTGACAGATTGCAACAGAACTTATCTCTCGAAGCCTCGCCTCTGCCGCAGTACCTCGAACGCCTAGTCGATGAATTGCGCAAACAGGAGCGTCATCCAATTGATGGCGTCGCAGCGCCCGCTAACCGTTTCCTTCATGCGACGCGACGGGTAGTCGCGGCCGTCTGAGCGCGTAAAGAAGAAGCCGTCGCCGCGCTCAACCCGGCGGCGGCTTTTCCGCTAATCTTGTCAGGTATGCCGCCGCTCGATCTTCCTCGTCTCACCACGTGCCTTCTCGGCCGCGTCATCCGCCAAGGCCCAGAGCAGCCGCATCCCGGCCGATGGCCCGAAGTCGGCTTCTGACCCCGGCAGACGTTTACTGGGTTAACTTTTGTTCTGGCGTCGCTCTGGTTCCGGGTGCACACTGGTTCTCTCACCGCTCGGCACCGTGCTTTGATCGGTGATGAGAACGCCGGTTGCGCTCCCGCCCAATTCACGCAGGGAAAGGAGAGTGCCATGGGACGACGCCCACAATCCCACATTGACGACAATCTGAACGTGGAAAGAACCCGCATCATAGCGGAATTGGAAAACACGCCGCCAGGACCGCGGCGTGATCTCCTAGAACGCAAACTGCGGCAGCACGAAACCGCTTCTCATATAGACGGGTGGCTAACGTCGCCGGGCCTACAACCCCCGGAGGAATAAGGCCGTCTCAGGCCAACCGAGGAATAGATCAATGAATTCGACTCATCGAACGATTTGAAAACGCGAGTGCATGTAAACACGCAGTAACTCAAAATACGGGCTTCAAGCATTGGACGGGCAGCAGAAGCAAGAGTACCGCGCATATATTATGGGCCTCGACGGACATATCGAGGTTCGCATCGATCTAATGTGCGAGGACGAAACCGAAGCCAAGAAACGCGCCAGATCCTTAGCTGACGGGTGCGACGTAGAGCTATGGTGTCAAGATCGAAAGATTGCGGAATTTAAGAGTGAGTAAGGCCGCCTCAGTTGGCGGCCTCTTTCGTGCTCACCATCCTGCTACGTCACCTTCTGGCCCTTAGCTGCCGTTCACGGGGATGGCCGCTGCGTCTGCTCTTCTGGGAAGACCGGACGCACGACAAGGCTGGCCGATACAGCCGGTTTTGACCCGCTGCGGACATTGACCGGCTCATAAGACAACATTGCTGTCACACCAAATCTCGTTTTTTCTAAACACCTTTCCAGGAATGAGGTAAGCCGGAGTTAACATGTTCGGCTGGATTGGGAGCTCGAAGGCGTAGCTTGCAGGAGATTTCTATGGCCAACTTGATGATCAGGATTGTGACGCTGGCAACGTGTTCGATTGCGCTGATCGCTGCGTTCTCGGTCACTCCGGCTGTTGCGGCCCCGGGCACTGAGCCAGGTGGCAGTGAGGCAGACTATAGCGGAATGGGGCAACGCTCCGCTTATCCACCTTCGTCATACCCGAAGCGGTCGGGCAACAAGGCCACTCACCAGCCCAAGGCCAAAAAAGCCAAGCAGTCCCTTTTCGACGACCCCGCCTTTGCTCATGGGTACCGCGCAGCTTATTCGGCGGTCTACGACCGCACTGACTATGCCTCTGCGATTGAGCAGTTGAAGACGCTCGGCCACGACGATCACCCGAATGTGGCCAATCTGATCGGCTACTCCTATCGCAAGCTCGGCCACTACAAGCTTTCGCAGGTCTGGTACGAGCGCGCCCTGAAAGCAGATCCGAACCATGTGCTGACCTGGCAATATTACGGCCTATGGCAGATCGAACAGGGCAACCGCGATCAAGCGCAATATCATTTGAGTCGAATCGCGACGATTTGCGGGACTGGCTGCGAGGAGTACCGGTCGTTGGCCGCCGCGCTAGAGAAGCCGCCCGGCACTAGCCTGGTTTATTAGCACGCTTTGCAGCGGCGGTCAGAGCTCGGCGCTAACGCGACGGGTGAGGCTATGTCTGTTCATGGTCCATCAGCGAAGTGGCGACACCTTTCGTTGAGGTCCGCTTGGTGGGGTAGAGCGGACTGACTTTGCTCACTCTGAGTTCTTCGCATTCTGACCCAAAGGGGTCATCGCGGCTTCTTGTCTTGCGGGATCACGGAACGAAGGCGATCATGCTTGAATATATTCTAGCTCCCAGGACGCCCCCATGCCCACGCTTGCCCTTGCGTTGCTCGCGGCGCTGAAAGACCACGGCGCCCACGAGATTTTCGGTATTCCCGGCGATTTCGTGTTGCCGCTGTTCAAGGTCATCGAAGAAAGCAACATCCTGCCAAATTTCACGCTGAGTCATGAGCCGGCGGTCGGTTTTGCGGCGGATGCGTCGGCGCGATATCACGGCGGCCTCGGCGTTGCCGCCGTGACCTACGACGCCGGCGCTTTCAATATCGTCAACTCAATCGCGGGGGCATATGCGGAGCGCTCACCGGTAGTGGTGATTGCGGGCGCGCCAGGCGCGCGCGAGCGTACCAGTGGCTTTCTTCTGCATCATCAGGGGCGGACTGTCGATACGCAGCTAGCCGTGTTCAAGGAAATCACCTGCGATCAGGCGGTGCTGACCGATCCCGTAACCGCACCTGCGCAGATCGCGTGGGTGTTGCGCAGCGCACGGGAAATGTCGCTGCCGGTTTATCTCGAATTTCCTCGTGACATGGCGGCGGCCGAGGTCGAGCCCATCGTAGCGCTGCCGCCGCGGCATGCGGTTGCTGGTGCGCTCGCCGAATGCGTCGAAGAAATCCTCGATCGCATCCAGGCGGCTGCCGCTCCGGTCGCGGTAGTCGATGTCGAAATCCGGCGCTATGGCCTAGAGGACAAAATCGCTATTTTGGCGCGCAAGCTGAAGCTCCCTCTGGTGACCACCTTCATGGGACGCGGACTTCTCGAGCACGCTCCGGACGTCGTAGCCGGCACCTATCTCGGCGCGGCTGGCGATCCCGCGATCACCCGGCTGGTAGAGGATGCCGACCTAGTGCTGATGCTAGGCGTCATCCTTTCGGACACCAATTTCGCGCTCTCCAACCGGGCGCCTGATCCACACCGCACCATTTTAGCCTCAAGCCGCGAGGTGCAGATCGGTTATCATTGCTTCCGCAACATGCCGCTCGCCGGCCTGATCGAAGGGTTGGAGGCGCGCGCCAAGCCAAACGGGCCGCGGTCCCATCTGCTGTCGCTGAAGCAGCGCGCCGTCTATCCGCGGGGCCTGCCTGCCGATGACGCACCGATCTCGCCATCAGATGTCGCGACTGCGATCAACGACCTTTTCGACCGCCATGGCAAGATGTCGATGACGTCGGACATCGGCGACTGCCTGTTCACCAGCATGGAGATCGACAACACAGCACTCGCCGCGCCCGGCTACTATGCCGGCATGGGCTTTGGGGTGCCCGCCGGCATCGGCGTCGCGGCCACGGGATTGCGGCCGCTGATCCTGGTGGGCGACGGCGCGTTCCAGATGACCGGCTGGGAGCTCGGCAATTGCCGCCGCTACGGGTTCGATCCGGTTGTCGTGCTGTTCAACAACAAGAGCTGGGAGATGCTGCGGGTGTTCCAGCCGGAATCGCGCTTCAACGATCTCGATGACTGGCATTTTGCCGATATCGCGGCGTCGATCGGCGGTGTCGGCGAACGGGTCACCACGCGCCGCGAGCTTGCCGCTGCGCTCGATCGCGCGGTCAAGCGGCGCGGGCAGTTTTCGCTGGTCGAGGTGATGCTGCCTCGCGGCGCGACATCGGACACGCTGGCGCGTTTCGTTTCCGGCTTCAAATCCGTCCGCGAGCGCATGGCGAAGGCGTAAGGGGCTGCACGAAGAGTGCGAAAAATGGCGGCTAAATGATCAGGTTTTGGCCATCAGCGAAGTGGTGACACCGCTCACTGTGGTCAGCTTAGTAGGGCGCAGCGGACGAGGTTTGCTTACGCTGAGTTTTTCGCTTTTTGACCCGAAGCGGACCTTTAAGTGCCGCCCGGTCCGGACTAGCAGCAGGCCACTGAAACCCTGCAAGCGCGTCTTCGGCAAGTTGAAAACATCGTCTCGAAAACATACGCTCCGTCCAGACGAAACTCAGGGCAGCTTCGTGCCGCGCGTTCCAGCCGCTGGGAAGATTCGCTCCGATGATGAAGCCCGCCGTCATTATCCCGGAGGATCAGTCTTTCGCCCTTGCGACCTTACCGCCCGGCCGGGCGCAGAAACGGCTTGCCCTTGCGGTCATGCTCGCTTTCCTGGGCGTCGTCTTAATCTTGGCAGGGGCGCTCTCGAACGTCCAGCTGGCGCGGATCGATAGCTTCGTCCCGGCCTACGGCACGGCGATGTTCGTGAATGACATGATCACCGCGGTCCTGCTGTTCAACCAGTTCGCCACCCTGCGTTCGAGTGCCCTCCTCGCAATCTCAACCGGGTATCTCTTCACGGGGCTCATGCTTGTCCCCTGGATGCTGGTCTTTCCAGGGGCGTTCGCGCCAGTTGGCCTGCTTGGCGCGGGGCTACAGAGCACGGATTGGCTCAACGCTCTGGGTACGCCGGTTTTCCTACGTTCGTCATCGCATATACCCTTTTGAAGGTTGCCGATCCGCCCAAGCGATTGTGGGAGGGCTCAGTGGGCGCGACGATTCTTTCGAGTGTTGCGATGACGTCAGCCGTTGTGTGTGCCGTGACAGTTCTTGTCATAGTGGGTGAGGCATACTTGCCCCGCATCATGCTCGACCCGGTCCATTTTTCTACCCTCGCGCTCTATATTGCCAGTTGTCTAATCCTGTGGAACGCAGTTGCGCTCACTTTGCTCTGGATGCGCCAGCGTTCGGTGCTCGATCTGTGGCTGATGGTGGTTGTTTGCGCATATGCAATTGAGATCTATCTGGTCTCGTTTCCCGGTTTTGCCCGGTTCAGCGCCGGCTGGTATGCTGGCCGGGTCTTCGGGTTCGTGTCCAGCATTCTTGTACTCTTTGTCCTGCTGTATGAGATAACGACGCTTCACGCGCAGCTGCTCGGCGCGGTCCTGGCGCAACGTCGCGAACGTGAGGCGCGGCTGATGACCGGCGACGCCGTCTCGGCTTCAATTGCCCACGAAATCAAACAGCCATTAACGGCGATCATAGCCAGTGCCAACGCGGGATTGCACTGGCTTGATCGTGTCGAGCCTGAGCTCGATAGTGCCAGGAATGCATTTCGGCGCGTCGTGACCACCGGACACCGTGCGGACGCCGTGATCGAAAATATCCGGGTGCATTTCAAGACGGGTGCACGGACCCGGACTTCGCTCGATATCGACGATGTCATCCAGGAAGCTCTGGCCGTCGTCCGTGACCAATTGCGGAGACATCGGGTCGCCGTTCAAGCCGACGTTAACAAACGGCTGCCGCGGATAAGAGGCGAACAGGTTCAGCTCCAGCAAGTGCTGGTGAATTTGATTACGAACGCAATTGACTCCATGGCCACGAAGAATGGGGAGCGGGTCCTATCCATAAGGTCTGAAGTCCATCGCTCCAGATACGTGATGGTATCGGTAGAAGACACGGGGGAAGGTCTAGAGCCCGGCGGCGCCGTGGATCGGATATTCAACCCGATGTTCACGACCAAAACGGATGGCATGGGCATGGGGCTGTCAATCTGCCGGTCGATCATCGAGGCGCATGAAGGACAAGTATGGGTGACCGCCGATAAAGGCCGCGGCGCCATTTTTCACTTCACGGTTCCGGTAGACTCGGACAGCCCATCCTAGTAGCCGCCTGAGTCCGACTTTGGCCCTTAGCGTCGAAGCGTACCCATCACTTCGGCGTCGGCTGTTCGGGGAAGACCGGACATGGATGCAGGTATGCCAAACCGACGCGAATTGCACTAAGCCGCTGTCGCGGTACAGCACGACGGTGCGATATCCGCGAGTAGGGAAGTGGCTCCGCTGCCCGGCGACAGATCGGCCCGGGTGGGCTCTGCCAGCAATTAGCTGCGCATGGCGGCGCGGAAACCGACGAAGCTCAACGCGCCCGCCACGGTGACGGCAATCCAGCTCACCCAAAACGGCACATCGACGCCATTCAAGGTGACGGACCATCCATCACAATCCGGATCAACTGCAAAAGCGCGCTCAAGGCAAAGATGGCGGCGGCGAGCGTGCAAAAGGTTCTTATGGTCATTGCCCGTCTCCGACGGCACACGAGGACGTGGCTCGCCCCCGCAGCCAAAATGGGGAGGGGCCGGCGCGGCGGCCGCATTCTCAATGTGTCGCACAATCGCCGTTTCGCGACGCCGCGAGTCGGGATCACTTCCGCCTTTGGCACAAATGCGAAGTGCAGCGATGTCCGCGGTTACTGTGAGCGGCACTTCGTCCCCACAATCCGCGGGCAGTGTTACTGCGCCAGAAATCTATATGCGACAATCAGAGCCACCATGCTCGCGAAAATCAGCAGTGCTGGAAGGGGTTCTCGGATCATTGGCTTCGTCGAATGCAGTGCAGCCGATAGACCGGGCTGATTAGGCCGTTTCTTGAGCCGCACGTCTTTGCCCTCTGTCATTGGTGTGCGAGCCTTTGGTTCCGGGGGCGCGCCCACGCCTCCCATCTCGCTGTAATAAGCGCTGTAGACCTCGCGAACGGCTAGGGCCGTGGACTCGGCCTCGCTCATTGTCTCGAGCCGAGTTCGATAGTTAGTCAGAAAGCTTTGGGCGCTGGACGGCAGGTCATCGAAACCACCGAGCTTGGCCATCATGAGCCAGGTGGCAAAATCCGCTTCAGCCTTCGTGCGCGCTTTCTTGGCGATACTAGCTTTGGAGCTAGAGGACATGGTGGTCCGATTGGTTTGAACCCGGCCGCGAAGCTGTTCATTGACACCATCCGCGCGGCGGGAAAGGCAATTGGCAATCCAGTCACAGTAATGACGGCGCGGGAGAGTTCAAACGCGAATCTTACCAACTAGTCGGCTCCTGGCCCAGGTTGAAGCGGACTGAGCAGGCTAGCTAGGGTAGGACTCACCTCCGCTGATGCCCCAACGGCAGTAGCTCTGCAACGCACATACGAACAGTAAACGCGGAAAACAGCGCCTGCAGGCCGATCCATTAACGTTTGCGGATATCCACTCCTTCGCACCCTGGCCGCAGTCTTCCGCACGTGCAAAGGGATATGGCAACTGATCGGCCAAATCCTTAGCTCATCCACGGTCGTAAGCCACGGTCCGAGTGCCGCGGCGAAAGAGATTTGGCAGGCTGCTGCACTTCGCAGCTGCGGCTGCTTCGGACCCGGACTAGTCACGAACACAATGAATCCCTTGCGCCGCCAGTTTTGAGCCGTATGCCGCCCATGTCGGCGCGAAGGGTCGAGGGGGTGGGGACGATACACCGGGAGTTTTCGATGTCCGGTTATTTGAGATTTTGCTTCGCTGGTTTTGCTCTCGCTGGAATTCTTTCAACGACGCCCGCGTCCTCCGACCCTCTTGACGACTTGTTCAATATCGCTCCGCGCGCACGTGCTCCGACCTATCCGGCGCGAGCGGAATGCTTGGCGCGGCCCGGCGACTCGGTCCCCGATGACCAGCATTGGGTCTATCGAGTCGATGGTCGCCGCAAATGTTGGTTCCTGGCCGAGGGCATTGCGACAGTGAAGAAGCCCGTTCGTTCTCGCATAGCTAAAGATCCCGTGGCTAGTCGTAAGCGGAGCCCGGTCGTTGACGCGCGCGCAGAGTTGCTGCGGCCCAGACCGGCCGAGCAGTCTCAGCCCCCTGTCCCTGAATTCAAAGTAGCTGAGGCTGCTTCCGAACTTGGAACGAGCACGACGGCCCCGATACCAGCGGTACCCGACCTGCATCGGCGTACCAACCAGCTCACGGCGGAGTTCTCCGTGCCGCCCCAAGTTGACGTAGAGAAGCTTCTTGCGGCTGCGAGTGACGCCGCTGCTGCCTCGATGCCCCCGGTTCTGCCGGTGGGCATGGGCCCTAGGGGGGCCGGCGATGAGGGG
>NZ_JBVVPO010000112.1:0-15210 GCF_055811795.1 Bradyrhizobium sp. MI1.7 | reverse complement strand
CGCGGGAAGATCATTCCGGATCAGTCTTCGCCAAACTGCGCCCTGGGGTCATGGGTCCCTGCGTTCGCAGGGACGACGGCGGATGTTGGGCCCGACCTTACCCTACGGCCCGTACAGCACGAGTTCCGTGTCCGTGAGGTCGCCGAGCTGCGGCCGGTGCGGGCCCTTGAAATATTTACGACCGCGCCGCTCGGTGTAGATGCCGGCGAGGCCGGGTATCGGGCCATTGGAGTCGATCGCCACCGAGATCTTGCCAAGTCGCAGCAGCAGCCGGCCGATGCGGCCTGCGCAGGCGGCGTATTCGGCGGCGCTGCGGCAATAGATCAGCTTCATCGCCGGCGGTGCGATGAAGCCGCGGCGGATGCGCACCGGCTGCAGGACGAAGGGGAACGTTCCCTTCGGCGTGCGGCAGACCAGGCTGAGGCAATTGTAGCGGGCATGCCGCGTGAGGAGCTGCGTCTCGTCGTCGGTCAGCCCCTCGATCGCCTTGGCGTGCTGCGAGATGACCTCGATCTTGCTCCAGCGCGGAGGGCGCGCGAGTGCAGGCACGGAGAAGAAGATGCCGTGGCAATAGGCACGAAAGCCCTGCGTCTCGATGATCGGCCAGGTCCACGGCGCCGGGCTGATGTTGAGATAGGTGACATCCTTGTGCCGCTGCGCGATCTTGGTCAGCAGCGGGGCGTAGTTGCGGTAGGCCGGATCGACATACCAGCTCGACAAATTGCACTGGATGGCGGCCTCTTCGCCGTGCTTTCGCGCCGTGTAGATCAGCAGCAGCACGCCGACGGGCGCGCCGTCATTGTCGAGCATGTAGCCGAAGCGCGGATAGCCCTCCGGCACGGGCCGGAAGGCCTGTCGGCGCAGCCCCTGAATCCAGTAATTGCGCGAGCGGCCGACGAAGCCGCGCGTCAGCAGGTCCGCGACCGCATCGACGTCGGCCTCGGTGATCTCGCGGCATCGGACCTTGGTGTGGATCACGCTCGTTTTACCCGTGGAAATGGGAGGCCTCGTTCGCTCTATCGTTTCAGCATGATCTTTCGGAAAACCGCCCCGCAGTTTTCCGGATCACGCTCTAGCGCCAGCCTTCACCATGGGCATCGGCCGTGGCTAACGGCTGCATGCCCATGATCTCCCGCACCTTGGCGGGCCAGGCGGCGAGATCGGTGCCGTGGGTGTGGAACATGGCGACGGCCAGGCGGTCCATGCCGAAGGCGACGCAGCCGGTGTGGGCCGGTTCGCCATTGGCGTCCTGGATGCCCCAGGTCGTGCCAAAATGTTCGCGGTGATAGTTGAAGCTCATGCAGGCGGTCGGCTGATCCTCCGAGCGGAGCGGGATCAGGAGCTCGAACTTGAGCTGCTGCTGCTTCTGGCTCACTGCCTTGATCTGACCGACGCGGCCGAAGAAGGGGTCGCTGGCATAGTCGACGCGGAAGGTCAGGCCGAGGTCGCGGGCAATCGCCTGCGCGCGCACCATCCAGCGCTCGCGGAAATCGGCGACGTCGTCGGGGCTGCCGATGCAGACATATTCGCGCATCCGGAACGATTGCAGCCGGTCGAGATGTTTCGACGGCTCGCGGCGGAAGCAGTCGGCGGCGACGTCGAAGCGCAGGCCGCCCTTCGGCAAAGGTCCGCGGCTCGCCGCGATCGGATAGACCGGGTAGCACGCGGCGGGCGACAGCACGAGGTCGGCCGGCGAGAGCGATGAAGTCCAGTCGCCGCCGGCGTCGAAGCGGCTCACCGCCGCGTTGATCTCGCGTTCGGTGCCGTGCAGGCCGCAGACGCAGCCGAGCAGGTTCGGAAAACTCTTGAGATAGCCGGATTTCTCGAGCTGGGCCCGGCTCATCACCGGCGGAAAGCGCATGACCTCGGTGCCGGCCTCGCGATCGCTCGTGATCAGCGCGGCGAGACGCTCGACGACGCCCTCATAGAGCGCGGTGCGGGCGTAGACGCCGTCCGAGCCCATGGGGTGGAACAGCTTGTCGGCGAGATGATCGAGCGGATCTGCGATTTGCGGCGCGGTCTCGGGCGAGTTGGGGAGAACAGCAATGTTCATGTTCGACTTCCTGCTATCTGAAATTGTTCTTTTTGGCCGAAAGGCACGTCAGTCGCGAAGGCTTTCTAGTCCCGAAGGCTTGCCGGAATGCCGCTCATCAGCGTCGACGTGGCGGCGTTGGCGAGAATGCGGTCGTTGTTGATCATGATCGGTGAGGACAGCACGTCGCGCAGGTGGCGGCCCATGGTGAACTCGCCGTCGTTGCGGTAGCCGGAGAGGCCCGCGGTGCGCATCGCATGCATCACGGTCTCGACCGCGAGCTCGGAGGCCTGCACCTTCAACAGCGTGATCGAAGACTGGAAATCGAGCGAGCTCAGCGCGCGCTCGTCATGTTCGGCGCGGGCAAAGGTGTCGACATTGGCTGCGATCAGCGCGCGCAGCTTGGCCAGCGACATCTTCGCGGCCGTGAAATGCGCCGCGGCCGGCGGCATCTGGCCGCCCGAGGTGCGGGCCGCCTTGCGAACGAAAGCCTGCGCACGGGTCACGGCCGCAGCCGCGATGCCGGCCCAGGCCGAGGACCAGCACAGATGCGCGAACGGCGTCATGGTCTGGGCATGGATCTTGTCATAGGATTCCGGGAAGATGCGGTCGGCCGGGCAATCGACCTTCAGCTCGAAGCCGGTCGAGCAGGTGCCGCGCATGCCGAGCGTCTCCCAGCCCTGCGTCTGCTTCAGCGAATAATCGTCCTTGGCGAGCGCCAGCAGAACCTGGTCGGAGGCGGCGGCCTCGGTGGCGCGGCGGGCGATGGTGACGAGGCCGTCGGCCTCCGCACCGTAGGAGATCACGGTGGCGTCGCGCATCAGCGAGACTGCGTCGCCGGCGTGGTCGACTGCCGCGGCGCTAGCGCGGATGTTGCCGCCGTTCTGGCCTTCGGTGGTGGAGGAGGCGAGCAGCCACTGGTCGCGGGCGACCCGGCGCATCATCGTTTCCATCCAGGGGATGCCGTGGCCGTGCCTGATGACACAGGCGACCTTGGTCGTGTGCATCGCATAGATCATCGCGGTCGAGGCGCAGGCGCGCCCGAGCGTGTAGCAGATGTCGGTGACGTCGTAGATCGAAGCGCCAAGGCCGCCGAACTCGACCGGGATCATGACGCCGAGCAGTTTCTGCTCACGCGCGACCTCGAAAGCCTTGTGGGGGAAGCGGGCGTCGCGATCGACCCCGTCCGCGTCGGCCGCCGCCGCAGTGGCGGTCCGGGTGGCGCGTTCGATGAGGGAGGGGCCGTGTTCGAGAAAGCTCGTTTGCGTTTCGTCGACAGTGAGGACTGCTTCACGCACGTTCATACTCGTCCGCCTCCGGTTTGCCGTTCAGGATCGCCGGCATCATTCGCGATGCCGTGCAAGCGATCCTCCGACCATTTTGCTTGTGAGACGAGGCTACGGATTTAATTCAAATTCGTCGATGAAATAGAGGGTAAACAAACCGCAATTCCCAACGAACAGTTAAGTTCGGGTTGTTTGCATCGCCGACAATTCCGTGATCGCGTTAGGGATCTGGAAGAACCCGGAATTCCAGACAATCTGAGTCATCGTTTACTAAGAAAGGCGAAGTAATGGTGGCGCCCATTGTGGGATCGGCCCGTCGCGCCCATCGTAGCCGGCAACCGGTCCGACCGTTGAATAGACAGATGGGAATTTACCGATGCAGGCCTTCGATACCGACGTGCGCGATCGCGTCATCAAGCTGGTGAAGGGCATCCTCGAGCAGAACTCGCTCACCGCGGACATCACGCCACAGGCGAGGCTCGTCGATGCGGGCCTGACCTCGATGGACATGGTCAATCTGATGCTCGGCGTCGAAGCCGAGTTCGACTTCACCATCCCGCAGTCCGAGATCACGCCCGAGAACTTCCAGTCGGTCGAGACGCTGGAGCGGATGGTCGCGAACCAGCTGCAGCTGGCCGCGGCGGCTTAATTAGACGTACCTATCTCTCCCCGGGTCGTCCCTGCGAACGCAGGGACCCATACCGCGGAATCTATCGATCGTTGAGGGTCGCAGTACAGAACGACGAACCCTCGCCAAACTGCGCCCTGTGGCTATGGGTCCCTGCTTTCGCGGGGACGACATCGAGTGTGAGGCGAGCACTCCACGCCCCTCACAGCACCGGCATCGCCCCACCACCCCCGTTTCAAAATCGCCGCAAAACTGGCATAGCTTAACCATGTCGCACATAGCTGACAGGGTGGAGCAGGCATGACGCAGGCGGTATTGGGCATCATTGGTGGCTCCGGCATCTACGATCTGCCGGGTCTCGAGGGTGCGCGCGAAGAAGTGATCAAGAGCCCCTGGGGCGAGCCGTCGGCCCCTCTGCGGCGCGGCTCGATTGCCGGCCTGCCGATCGTGTTCCTGCCGCGGCACGACAAGGGTCACCGGCTGTCGCCCTCCGACATCAACTATCGCGCCAACATCGATGTTCTGAAGCGGGCCGGCGTCACCGACCTGATCTCGCTCTCGGCCTGCGGCTCGTTCAGGGAGGAGCTGCCACCCGGCACCTTCGTTCTCGTCGACCAGTTCGTCGATCGCACCCACAAGCGCGAGAGCTCGTTCTTCGGTCGGGGCTGTGTCGCGCATGTGTCGATGGCGCATCCGGTCTCGCCGCGGCTTCGTATCCATCTTGGGGCGGCAGCCGAAGCCGAGGGCATCGCGTTTGCGCGCGGCGGCACCTATGTCTGCATGGAGGGGCCGCAATTCTCCACCTATGCGGAAAGCATGACCTACAAGACATCGGGCTATTCCGTGATCGGCATGACCAACATGCCCGAGGCAAAGCTCGCGCGTGAGGCCGAGATCTGCTACGCCACGGTCGCGATGGTGACGGATTTCGACTGCTGGCATCCCGACCACGACGCCGTCACCGTCCAGGACATCATCCGCGTGCTGACCTCGAACGCCGACAAGGCGAAGGCGCTGGTGGCGCGGCTCGCGACGGATTTTCCGCGCGAGCACGAGCCGTGCCCGATCGGTTCGGACCGCGCGCTCGACACCGCGTTGATCACGGCGCCCGAGGCGCGCGATCCCGAGCTCTTGAAGAAGCTCGATGCGGTGGCCGGGCGCATCCTGCGGGCGTGATACGAAAGGCAGAATGCCATGAAGGTTGACGGCAAGCATTTTCGCAGCATCTGGCGCGAGCGCGATGGCTGGTCGGTCGGCGCGATCGACCAGCGCCGGCTGCCGCATGAGTTCGTCATCGCTAAGCTGACTTCTTGCGAAGACGCTGCGGTCGCCATTCGCGACATGCTGGTGCGCGGCGCGCCGCTGATCGGTGCAACCGCGGCCTACGGCATGGCGCTCGCCATGCGCGAGGACTCATCAGACGCCGGCCTCAAGCGCGCCTATGACACGCTGGTCGTGGCGCGGCCGACCGCGATCAATCTGAAATGGGCGCTCGACGAGATGCGCACGGCGCTCGCGCCGGTCGATCCGGTTGAACGGGCGGAGGCGGCCTATGCGCGCGCCGACGAGATCGTCGAGCAGGACGTCGAGATCAACCGCGGCATCGCCGGCAACGGCTTGAAGCTGATCGAGGCGATCGTCGCAAAGAAGAAGCCGGGCGAGACCGTCAACGTGCTGACCCATTGCAATGCCGGCTGGCTCGCCACCGTCGACTGGGGCACCGCAACGGCGCCGATCTATCTGGCGCATGAGCGTGGCATCAAGATCCATGTCTGGGTCGACGAGACCCGTCCGCGCAACCAGGGCGCCTCGCTCACGGCCTGGGAGCTCGGCCATCACGGCGTGCCGCACACGGTGATCCCCGACAACACCGGCGGACACCTGATGCAGCACGGCATGGTCGACCTCGCCATCGTCGGCACCGACCGCGTCGCCGCCAATGGCGATGTCTGCAACAAGATCGGCACATATTTGAAGGCGCTTGCCGCGCACGACAACGGCGTGCCGTTCTATGTCGCATTGCCGTCGCCGACGATCGATTTCGCCGTTGATGACGGCATCCGCGACATTCCGATCGAGCAGCGCAGCGGCACGGAGGTGACCGACATGACCGGCCGCACCGCCGACGGCCGGCTGGAGACGGTGCGCATCGTGCCGGAGGGCTCGCCGGTCGCGAATTACGCGTTCGACGTGACGCCGGCGCGGTTGGTCACTGGTCTCATCACGGAGCGCGGTGTGCTGAAGCCGGATAGAGCATCGCTGGCGGCCGCCTTTCCGGAGCGGATCGCCGCCGCGGCGGAGTAGTCAGTCTGCCAGGCGAGATGGCTCTACGCCGTCATTGCGAGCGCAGCGAAGCAATCCAGAATCCCTGCGCGGAAAGACTCTGGATTGCTTCGTCGCTTCGCTCCTCGCAATGACAGGCTAGACTAGCGCAGCTTCAGCCCCGTCGCCGCCTCGAGCTCGGCGATGGCCTGGGCCCCGCTGGCTACCTTGATCGTCGTCATGCCCATCTCGCGCGCGGGTTTTAGATTGACGCCGAGATCGTCGAGATAGACGCAATTCTTCGGATCGACCCTCAGCGTCTCGACCATCATCCTGTAGATGCGCGGGTCGGGCTTGCGCAGGCCGATCTTGGCGGATTCGATGACGTGGTCGAACAGAACCATCACCTCGGCGATGTAGAGTGAGCGCCCGGTCATGCTGCCGATCGCGTTGGCAGGCAGATTGTTGGTGATACAGCCGGTCTTGAATTGCGCCTTGATGCGCTTGAGAGCTTCGACCATCTCGGGACGCAGATCGCCCTGAAGCAGCGGCAGCACGTCGCGGCCGCGCACCTCCGCGCCGAGCGCGCGCGATTCTTCCGCGAAGAGCTTGTCGAAGGTGTCGATGTCGACCTCGGCTCGCTCGAACTTGGCCCAGGCGTTTTCCAGATGATTGGCGGCGTTGGTGCGCCGGATGATGTCGACGGGCAGACCGCGCTCGGTCTCGTACCGCGCGAACGCCTCGAACGGCGAGCTCGTCAGCACGCCGCCAAAATCAAAGATCACAGCCTCGATCGTCAAGATCCCGCCCTCGTCAATTCCTTCCCAAGAGCGCTAGCATGCGCTATCGGCAAGGGCCAGTCCGAAGCAATCCCGCCGTCACCGATGCTGACGCCAAAGCGTGTTCCCATGAAGAAGCTTGCAACCCTCATCGCAGCCGCGCTGCTGCTCGCTACGCCCGCACACGCCATCGTCGGCGGCGGCACGCCGCAGGCCGATGGTGTCGCGCGCGCGGTCGTCACCATCGTCGGCTCGCGTGGCAATTTCTGCACCGGCAGCCTGATCGCTCCGAAGGTCGTGCTGACGGTTGCCCACTGTGTGCAGCCCGGCGCGGACTACAAGATCGTCGATCGCGGCGCTGACGGTGCGCCGCAATTGCTGAATGTGCGTACCGTCGCGATCCATCCGAACTTCAACATGCAGGCAATGCAGGCGCATCGCGCCACCGCGGACGTGGCATTGTTGCAACTGGAAATTCCACTCAAGGGAAAATCGACGGTGTCGGTCGGTGCGCCGACCATTCCAATCCAGGTTGGCAGCCGCTTCGTCATCGCCGGTATCGGCGTCACCGTCCGTGGCGACGGCAAGAGCGGCGGCGCGACGCGCGTTGCCGGGCTCGTGGCCACGGGCCAGCCCGGCACGTTCCAGATCCGGCTGGTCGATCCCGTAACCAACGGTGTTCGCGACGGAATTGGCGCCTGCACCGGCGATTCCGGCGGTCCGGTGTTCGAGGACAAGCCGAACGGTCCGGTGCTTGTCGGCGTCATCAGCTGGTCCACGGGACCGAACGGCGCCGCCGGCTGCGGCGGATTGACCGGCGTCACGCCGCTCACCCTCTATCGCGACTGGATTTTGCAGACCGCGCGGAGCTGGGGTGCGGCGTTATAGTTTGACCGCGAATTGATCTGTGTCATTTTGAAGTGGAAGCGCGATGGGCGACCATGCCCGTCGCGGAGGAAACGCGCCGTCCGGTCAAGGGCGGCCACAAAAACAAGCAAGGCACAGAAGCAACAATGAATGTCGCTGTCCGCAGTCACGCCACAACCAAGCAGGCCTCTGAACATTTCGACGTGCTGATCGTCGGTGCCGGCATCTCCGGCATCGGCAGCGCCTATCACAT
The DNA here is from genome assembly GCF_055811795.1 of Bradyrhizobium sp. MI1.7. Classification (NCBI taxonomy): domain Bacteria; kingdom Pseudomonadati; phylum Pseudomonadota; class Alphaproteobacteria; order Hyphomicrobiales; family Nitrobacteraceae; genus Bradyrhizobium; species Bradyrhizobium sp. MI1.7. The sequence goes on along the minus strand of NZ_JBVVPO010000112.1, from coordinate 7,103 downwards.
CGAAAAGCAGCTTCCCGGCACGAGCTACGTCATCCTGGAAACGCAGGCGACGTTCGGCGGCACCTGGAGCACGCATCGCTATCCCGGCATTCGCTCGGACAGCGATCTCCATACCTTCGGTTATAGCTTCAAGCCCTGGGTCGGCCCGCCGATCGCGACCGCCGAGGAAATCCTCACCTACATGAACGAGGTGATCGAAGACAACGATATCGCCCCGCACATCCGCTACAAGCACCAGATCAATTCCGCGAGCTGGTCGAGCGAGCAAAATCTCTGGACCATCGAGGCGACGACGACCGACACCGGCGAGGCGAAAACGTTCACCGCCAACTTCCTCTGGATGTGCCAGGGCTATTATCGCCATTCCGAAGGCTACACGCCGGAATGGAAGGGCATGGACCGCTTCAAGGGCCGCATCGTCCATCCGCAGAGCTGGCCCGACGATATCGACCTCGCGAACAAGAAGGTCGTCGTGATCGGCTCGGGCGCGACCGCGGCGACGCTGGTGCCGAACATCGCCGACGCCTGCGCGCATGTCACCATGCTGCAGCGCTCGCCGACCTATTTCCGGCTCGGCCGCAACGCCATCGAGATCGCCGAGGAGCTGCGCCGGCTTCAGGTCGACGAGGAATGGATCCACGAGATCGTCCGCCGCAAAATATTGTTCGAGCAGGATGCTTTCACAAAGCTCTGCATTGCCAAGCCGGAGCAGGTGAAGAAGGATCTGATCGACCAGATCCGCGCGGTTCTCGGGCCGGACTACGACGTCGAAACGCATTTCACGCCGACCTACCGGCCGTGGCGGCAGCGTATCGCCTTTGTGCCCGATGCCGATCTGTTCAAGGGCATCGCCAGCGGCAAGGCCTCCGTCGTCACCGACGAGATCGAATGTTTCGTCGAGAACGGCATCCAGCTCAAGTCCGGCAAGCTGCTGGAAGCCGACGTCGTCGTCACCGCAACCGGCTTCAATCTTGCGGCGCTCGGTGACATCGCCTTCGAGATCGACGGCAAGCCGCTCGCCTTCGGCGACACCGTGACCTATCGCGGCATGATGTTCACGGGCGTGCCGAACATGGTCTGGGTGTTCGGCTATTTCCGTGCGAGCTGGACGCTGCGCGTCGACGTCGTCGCCGATTTCGTCTGCCGGCTGCTCGGCCACATGAAGGCCAAGGGCACGAAGAAGGTCGAAGTCAGGCTGCGCGCTGAAGACCACAACATGCCGATCCTGCCCTGGATCGATCCGGAAAACTTCAACCCCGGCTACATCATGCGCAACATGGACCTGCTCCCCAAGCGCGGCGACAAGCCGGAATGGCAGCACAGCCAGGATTACTGGACCGAGAAGGACGAGATCCCGAAGACGGATCTGGATGACGGGGCGTTTGTTTACGGGTGAGTGATTGTTCGTGTGAGGGGCGGTAGCGATTGCCACGCACACGGCTGTCGTCCCGGGGCGCGAAGCGAGCCCGGGACCCATACTCCCAGGCAGTGGTTCTAGGGCGAACCGCTCACTCCGAGTCTTCGCCAAACTTCTCCCTGTGGTTATGGATCCCGGATCTGCGCTTCGCTTGTCCGGGACGACACTGTTTGTTGGGCGAACTGCGTCTCAACTCATTTGCAGTGCTGCTACGAATTCCTTCGCGTTGCATTCGTTGCAATCGCCGCCGCCGCGGTCCGGTTCTCCACGCCGAGCTTGGCGTAGATCTGCTCCAGGTGCTTGTCGACGGTGCGCGGGCTCAAGCCCAGGATCTGCGCGATGTCGCGGTTGGTCTTGCCCTTGCTGAGCCAGGCCAGCACCTCGCCCTCGCGGGTGGTGAGGCCGAGCTCGCTGGTGAATTCGGGCGGCAGCGCCGTGCCGGACTCCTTGGACAGCCGCAGCAGGAACTCGTTCGGCGCGGTTTCGCCCATGTAGTAGAGCCGCAGTTGCGGATTGTCGGGCAGGGGAGCCGCCTGCGACTTCGAGCTGCCCTTGTCCTTCGCCTGCTCCAGCCATTGCAGGAGTGATGGCGGCAGGACGAAGTCGTCGGCCTGCGCGCCATGATGATCGGCCAGCAGTTTTTGCGCCTGCGGGGTGGCCCAGAGGATGTGGCCCTGGCGGTTGACTGCGAACAGGAAGCGGCCGGAGACGTCGAGCGCGGCACGCGCGCTCTGAGTCAGGCGGGCATTGCCGAGATGGACGCGGATGCGCGCCAGCATCTCCTCGATCACAATCGGTTTTGTCACGTAGTCGACGCCGCCGGCCTCCAGCCCGCGCACGATGTGCTCGGTCTCTGCAAGGCCTGTCATGAAGATCACGGGCACGTTGGCAACGCCCGCGTCGCGCTTGAGGCGGCGGCAGGTCTCGAAACCGTCCATGCCGGGCATCACGGCGTCCAGCAGCACGATGTCGGGCGTGATCTGGTCGACGATGCGCATCGCGGCCGCGCCGTCGAGCGCCACCATCACCGTCATCCCGGCGCCGTCGAGCGCATCGGTGAGCAGCCGCAGCGTCTCCGGGGAGTCATCGACAACGAGCGCGACATCGCGCTTCCTCGACTCAATGCTCATGCGCATGCAACGTCTTCAATGTGGCCATGTACCGGTCGAGATCGAAGCGGTCGACGAGCGACCGCATTTCCGCAACGAAGTCGGCATGCTCGGGGTGCTCGCTGCCGATCTCGTCCAGCTTCAACTGGATGCCCTTGACGTAGCCGATCTGGCCCAGCCCCATCAGCGCCTCGATGTGCCGCACCGGTGGCCTTGATCCGCTCTCGAGCCGCCAGAACGGCACCGCGATCTGGTCCGAGCCGTACTGCCATTCGATCTTTAGGAGTTGGCGGATCGTCTCCAGCAGCCGCGGGATGTCGATTGGCTTCATCAAATAGCCGTCGTGGAAGGGCTGCGCCAGCGGCGTGCCGTGAGCCTCCAGAGCGCTCGCCGACACCATCAGGATGCGCGCCTGGTGATGGCCGCTCGTGCGCAAGGCCTCCGCGACGGCCCAGCCGTCCATGGCAGGCATCGAGATGTCGAGCAGGAACAGGTCGGGCCGGCAATGCTGCGCCAGCGCGAGGCATCCTGGCCCATCGGGTGCACTGAGCAGGATGAAGCCGAGCGGCGCCAGCACCTCGCGCAGGAGGTCGCGATGCACGGGGTCGTCGTCGGTGATGAGGATGGTCTTGCGTGCGCCCCGATAGCCGGAGACCGGCGCCTCCACCGGCGCGATGCGCAGCGGATTGGCGACTTCCGACAGCAGCATCTTGACCTTGAAGGTGCTGCCGGCGCCAACCGTGCTCAGGACCTTGATGTCGCCGCCCATGACGCCGGCGAGCAGCCGGCTGATGGTCAGGCCCAGCCCGGTGCCCGTCTGCGGCTGCGAGACGCCGAGCGCGCCACGCTCGAAGGGTGCAAAGATGCGTTCGAGGTCGTCGCCCTGGATGCCGGGGCCGGTGTCGATCACTTCGAACTCGGCAACGGGGCTGCGATAGTGCACGACGAACTGCACGCTGCCGGTCTGGGTGAACTTGATCGCGTTGGAGAGCAGATTGATCAGCACCTGACGCAGCCGCTTCTCGTCGGCGTAGACCACGACCGGCAAATGCGCGGGCCGCCTGAACACGAAGTCGATGCCCTTGGCGGCCGCCTGGAGACGGAACATGCCGACGAGCTGGTCGAGGAATTCGCTCAGCCGCACTTCGTCGCGCGACAGATACAGCCGCCCGGCCTCGATCTTGGAAATATCCAGAATGCCGTCGATCAGGCCGGAGAGGTGATCGGCGCTGCGACGGACGACGCGGACCTGGTCGCGCGGCTTGGTGTTGAGCGTCGCGTCCTGCTCCAGGAGCTGGGCATAGCCGCTGATCGCGTTCAGCGGTGAGCGCAGCTCGTGGCTCAGGCCCACCACGTAGCGGCTCTTGGCGAGGTTGGCGGATTCGGCGACCTCCTTGGCGCGCTGAAGCTCGGCGTCGGTGCGCTTGTGCGCGTCGATCTCCTGGATCAGCAGCGTCGTCTGCCGCCGCGTCTCGGCCTCGGCGGCGCGGCGGCTCTGCTGCGCCAGCACGAACAGCCAGGCCACCACGCCGATGATGATGCTGAGCGAGAAGAACACCTTCCAGAGCACGTTCGAGACGAGCAAATTCTCGCCGGGCACGCTCGCCGAGGTCTGGAGATAAATCAGTCCCAGCACCAGCGCGACGAGGCCGGCGGAGACCATGAACACGCCGATATAGTGGCCGAACTGCGAGTTGATCCGCCGGTAGATCGGTTCAGGAAGAATCCTGCCGAGCGCTTCGGCGAACTGCACCTGCGCGCGCGCATGCGGTTTGCAGAGGTCGTGGCAGCGTGCATCGAGCGAGCAGCACAGCGAGCAGATCGGGCCGGCGTAAGCGGGGCAGGACGTCATGTCCTCCGGCTCGAAACTGTGCTCGCAGATACAGCACTGGATCGACTCGATATTGGCCCAGCTCCGCTTCGGCTTGCGCGCGATGTAGTACTTTCCGTCGGTGAGCCAGGCGATAACAGGCGCGGTGACGAAGGCGACCGTGAGCGCGACGAAGGCGGCGAGCGCCTTCATGGTCGGACCGAACAGGCCGTAAAACGCCGCGATCGAGACGATGGTCGCGATCGTCATGGCGCCGACACCGACCGGATTGATGTCGTAGAGATGGGCGCGCTTGAACTCCATCTGCGGCGGGCGCAGGCCAAGCGGCTTGTTGACGACGAGATCGGCGACGAGCGCGCCGACCCAGGCGATCGCGACGTTGGAATAGAGCGCCAGCGTCTGCTCCAGCGCCTTGTAGACGCCGATCTCCATCAACAGCAGCGCCACCATCACGTTGAACACCAGCCAGACGACCCGGCCGGGATGGCTGTGCGTCAGACGCGAGAAGAAGTTCGACCAGGCGATCGAGCCGGCATAGGCGTTGGTGACGTTGATCTTGAGCTGCGACAGGATCACGAACATGCCGGTGAGCGCCAGCGCCAGATCCGGCTGCGACAGCACGTAGCGAAACGCTTCGAGATACATGTGCGCGGGCTCGGCCGCCAGCTCGCCCGAGAGGCCGTGGCTTAGCGCAAAGAAGGCGAGAAACGAGCCGAGCAACAATTTCAGTGCGCCGAAGATGATCCAGCCCGGTCCCGCGATCAGCAGGGCGATCCACCACGACGTTCGCGACGTGCGGCGGTCGCGCGGCAGAAACCGGAGGAAGTCGACCTGCTCGCCGATCTGCGCCACCAGCGAGAACACCACCGAGGATGCGACACCGAACAGCAGCAGATCGAAATGTCCGCTCGGGTCGCCATGCTCGCCGGCGAACTTGCGCCACTCCGTGAACGAGTAGGGGTTGGCCCAGGCGATCGCGGCAAAGGGCAGGATGTGCAGGATGATCCAGATCGGCTGCGTCCAGAGCTGGAAGCGGCTGATCAGCGTGATGCCGTAGGTCACGAGCGGAATGATCGCCACCGCGCTGATGAGGTAGCCGATCGGGCGCGGAATGCCGAAGCACATCTCGAGCGCCGTTGCCAGGATCACCGCCTCGATGGCGAAGAAGATGAAGGTGAAGGAGGCGTAGATCAACGAGGTGACGGTCGAGCCGATATAGCCGAAGCCGGCGCCGCGGGTGAGCAGGTCAATGTCGATGCCGCACTTGGCTGCGTAATAGGCAATCGGCACGCCGCAGAAGAAGATGATGATGGAGACGACGAGGATCGCGGCGCTGGCGTTGGTTACGCCGTAGTTCAGCGTGATGGTGCCGCCGATCGCTTCCAGCGCCAGGAAGGAGATGGCGCCGAGTGCAGTGTTGGCGACACGGGCGGCAGACCAGCGGCGCGCGCTCTTGGCGGTGAAGCGCAGCGCGTAGTCTTCCAGCGTCTGGTTGGCGACCCACTGGTTGTACTGGCGCCTGACGCGGTCTATTCGCTGCCGCCCTGCCACTCGTTACCCCACTCCCGATACGTCCCAGAGCCCTCGCAAATTCCGTACCAGAAGCCTACGTCGGTATTTTGCGGTGCAGTATACGCGATCTTGCGTATGCTTGCGCTGCACAAATTCGAGCCATCCTCACGGCACCAATCGCGTGTCCTCGAACAAAAGTGGGGTGCTCATGTCAGACGAAGCAAACAAGGGCCTGTTGTCGCCGCTCCGGCGCAAACTATTGATGGGAATGGCCGCCGTGCCGGCCATTACGATGCTGCCGCGGGCCTCTTTCGCGCAGGCTCCGGCGACCTCGGCGATCAACACGACGGGCCTGGCGGTCACCGACACCGAGGTGACGGTCGGCATCCTGCACTCGGCGACCGGCACCATGGCCATCTCCGAGACCGGCTCGATCGAGGCCGAAAAGCTCGCCATCGAGCAGATCAACGCCATGGGCGGCGTGCTCGGGCGCAAGATCAAGTTCATCCAGGAAGACGGCGCCAGCGATTGGCCGACCTTTGCGGAGAAGGCCAAGAAGCTGCTCGTCAACGACAAGGTCGCGGCGATCATGGGCTGCTGGACCTCGGCATCCCGCAAGGCGGTGCTGCCGGTCATGGAGCAGTACAACGGCATGCTCTATTACCCGACCTTCTATGAGGGCCTCGAGCAGTCCAAGAACGTGATCTACACCGGCCAGGAGGCCACCCAGCAGATTCTCGCCGGCCTGAACTGGATCGCCAAGGAAAAGGGCGCCAAGTCGTTCTTCTTCATCGGCTCCGACTACATCTGGCCGCGCACCTCGAACAAGATCGCACGCAAGCACGTCGAGAATGTGCTGAAGGGCAAGGTCGTCGGCGAGGAGTATTATCCGCTCGGCAACACCCAGTTCAACTCGGTCATCAACAAGATCAAGCTGACCAAGCCCGACGTGATCTTCACCGACGTCGTCGGCGGCTCGAACGTGGCGTTCTACAAGCAGCTCAAGGCCGCCGGCATCGACCTTTCGAAACAGGCGCTGCTGACGATCTCGGTGACCGAAGACGAAATCGACGGCATCGGCGGCGAGAACATCGCGGGCGCCTATGCCTGCATGAAGTACTTCCAGTCGCTCGATAATCCCAACAACAAGACCTTCGTGCCCGCGTTCAAGAAGATGTGGGGCGAAAAGACCGTGATCGGAGACGTCACCCAGGCTGCCTATCTCGGCCCGTGG
>NZ_JBVVPO010000111.1:0-15832 GCF_055811795.1 Bradyrhizobium sp. MI1.7 | reverse complement strand
CCCTCACCCCGACCCTCTCCCCGCAAGCGGGGCGAGGGAGAAGAACTACTCGTGCCGGTGCCCGTGCTTGCGCGCCTTCGCCTGCTTCCCTTCACCCGTCGGGATCATCACCACGCGGCCGTAGCGGACGCCGCGCTCGGCGATGATGTGGTCGGCGAAATGCTTGACCTCGGAGGCGTCGCCGCGCAGCGCCGTCATCTCCATGCAATTGTTATCGTCGAGATGGACATGCAGGGTGGCCAGCGCGAGGTCGTGGTGGCCGTGGAATTCCTGCACCAGGCGTTTCGAGAGATCGCGCGCGGCGTGGTCGTAGACGTAGACGAGGCCGGCGACGCAGGGGCCGGTCTGCGCGGTGTCCTCGGCGCTCTGTTGCAGGCCGGCACGCGCGAGATCGCGGATGATCTCGGAGCGGTTCTGGTAGCCGCGCGCTTCCGCTGCCGCGTCGATCTCCGCCAACAAATCGTCCTCGATCGTGATCGTAATCCGCTGCATCAGGTCCTCTCCGCGCGTACCGCTCTTGTTACCTCGCCCCGCTTGCGGGGAGAGGTCGGAGTTCAAGCGTAGCTTGAATTCCGGGTGAGGGGGACTCTCCACGAGTCCAATTGTCACCGTGGTCGCGGAAGCGGCCCCTCACCCCGTAAGAACGGGGCGAGGGAGCGCACCGTCATCCTCACAGCCGGGTCCCGCGCAGCCGCAGCGCATTCCCGACCACGCTCACCGAGGACAGCGCCATCGCCGCCGCGGCGATGATCGGGGACAGCAGGATGCCGAACGCGGGATAGAGGATGCCGGCCGCGATCGGAATGCCGGCGGCGTTGTAGATGAAGGCGAAGAACAGGTTTTGCCGGATGTTGCTCATGGTTGCCTGCGACAGTCTTCGCGCACGCACGATGCCGGTGAGATCACCGCCCAGCAGGGTGACGCCGGCGCTCTCCATCGCCACGTCCGTGCCGGTGCCCATGGCGATGCCGACCTCGGCGGCGGCCAGTGCGGGCGCGTCGTTGACGCCGTCGCCCGCCATCGCGACGCTGCGCCCGGCCTTTTGCAGCTTCGTCACCACCGCGCTCTTCTGGTCGGGCAGAACCTCGGCCTCGACCTCGGCGATACCGAGCCGGCGCGCCACCGCTTCCGCCGTCGTGCGATTGTCGCCGGTCAGCATGATGACCTTGATGCCTTCATCGGCCAGCGCTTTCAGCGCTTCCGGGGTCGAGGCCTTGACCGGATCGGCGATCGCGAACAGGCCGGCCAGCTTGCCGTCGACGGCCATGTTGATCACGGTGGCGCCGTCCTGGCGCATGCGTTCGGCCTCGGCATCGAGCGCCCTGGTGTCGATGCCGATCGACACCAGATATCTTGCGTTGCCGAGCACGATGCTCCTGCCGTCGATTATTCCGGTCGCGCCCTTGCCCGTCGGCGAGTCGAACTGTTCGACCTGAGCGAGGGTGAGTTGCTTCTCTTTCGCGGCGCGCATGATGGCGTCGGCCAAAGGATGCTCGCTGGCGCGCTCGACGCTGGCCGCAATGCGGAGGATGTCGTCCTCCGCAAAGCCGGCAGCCGGGACGATCGCGACCACCTTGGGCTTGCCCTCGGTCAGCGTGCCGGTCTTGTCGACCACCAGCGTGTCGATCTTCTCCATCCGCTCCAGCGCCTCGGCGTTCTTGATCAGCACGCCCGCCTGCGCGCCGCGGCCGACGCCGACCATGATCGACATCGGGGTCGCCAGGCCGAGCGCACAGGGGCAGGCGATGATCAGCACGCTGACGGCGGCAACGAGGCCGAACGCCAGCCGCGGCTCCGGTCCGAACCAGGCCCAGGCGGCAAAGGCGGCGATGGCGACGGCGATCACGGTCGGCACGAACCAGCCAGCGACCTGGTCGGCCAGCCGCTGGATCGGCGCGCGCGAGCGCTGCGCGTCGGCGACCATCTGCACGATCTGCGACAGCAGCGTCTCGCGCCCGACCTTGTCGGCGCGCATGATGAAGCCGCCCGATTGGTTGAGCGTCCCGGCGATCACTTTTGCACCTGGCTCCTTGGTGACCGGCATGGATTCGCCGGTGACGAGGGATTCGTCGAGCGCGGAGCGTCCCTCGAGGATAATTCCGTCGACCGGCACCTTCTCGCCTGGGCGGACGCGCAAATGGTCGCCGGCGTGGAGCGCATCGATCTCGACCTCGTGCTCGCCGCCATCGGCATCGACGCGGCGCGCGGTTTTTGGCGCAAGCTGCAACAGCGCCTTGATCGCACCCGACGTCGCGTCACGGGCGCGCAGCTCCAGCACCTGGCCGAGCAGCACCAGCACGGTGATCACAGCGGCGGGCTCGAAATAGACGGCAACGGCACCATCATGACTGCGGAAGGCCGCCGGGAAGATCTGCGGCACGACAGTCGCGACGATGCTGTAGAGATAGGCGACGCCCGTGCCCATCGCGATCAGCGTGAACATGTTGAGGTTGCGGGTGACCAGAGACTGCCAGCCGCGGACGAAGAACGGCCAGCCGGCCCACAGCACGGCGGGCGTGGTGACGACGAGCTGGATCCAGTTCGACAGCGCCGGATCGATCCAGTCGTGTGGTCCGGCGAGATGGCCGCCCATCTCCAGCACCACCGCCGGCAGCGCCAGCGCGCCACCGATCCAGAACCGCCGCGTCATGTCGGCAAGCTCGGGATTGGGTCCCGTCTCCAGGCTCGCGACCTCCGGCTCCAGCGCCATGCCGCAGATCGGGCAGCTGCCGGGTCCGACCTGGCGGATCTCCGGATGCATCGGGCAGGTGTAGATCGTGCCCGCGGGCATCTCGGGTTCGGGCGCCTTCTCTCTGACGAGATACTTTGCGGGATCGGCGGCGAATTTGGTGCGGCAGCCGGCCGAGCAGAAATGGAAGGTCTCGCCGTGATGTGTGTGGTGATGCTTCGAGGTGGCGGGATCGACCGTCATGCCGCAGACGGGGTCGAGGACTGTGGTCGCGGCGGCGCCATGGTCATGCGCGTGGTGCTGGGCATGATCGCCGTGCCCGCCGCAGCAGGAGGACGCCGCGGGCTTGTCGGCTGGCGGAGCACCCGTGGGGGCGGCCTCGGGAGCAGCCTTGGCGGAACAGCCGCATCCGGACGATGTTTCCGACGTGTGATGGTGCCCGTTTTCGGCGTCGTTCATTGCCATGCTCCGGCCTTGCAACATATACCCTAGGGGGGTATATAGAGCGCATGCGCAAGGACATCAAGGCATCCGTCGGAAAACGTCTTGGCCGGATCGAGGGTCAGGTTCGCGGCCTCTCGAAGATGGTCGAGGAGGACCGCTATTGCATCGACATCGTGACGCAGATTTCGGCCGTGCGTGCCGCGCTGCGCCGGGTCGAGGAAGAGGTTCTGAAGGATCACGTCGCCCATTGCGTCGAGCACGCGATCGCGAGCGGCGACAAGGCCGATCAGCGCGAGAAGATCGCGGAGCTGATGGCGGTGATCGGGCGGGCGGAACGGTAGGCTCTCACCATCGTCATTGCGAGGAGCGCAGCGACGAAGCAATCCAGATTGCCTCCGCCGAGGGACTCTGGATTGCTTCGCTACGCTCGCAATGACGGTGGAAAGAGCGGTGCAACGTCTCTCCTGGCCTTTGCCGGAACGACGGCAGGCGCGATGCTTACGCCGCCATCTCCTGCGCGCGTCCCCGCGCGCGGTACATCGCCAGTTCGTTCAGCAGCACAAAATGCTCGGAGCAGATGGCGCCCATCTCCGCGGGCTGCGCGCTCACTTCTTCAGCCGGAACTTCAGTCGGCGCTTCTTCGTCAACCGTCTCAGGAACGAGCGGCGGCGCACTGAGCGTTTCTGGAAACACACTGAATGTGCCCGCTACCTCCTCGAGCGGCTTCTGCTTGTCGGCCCAGTGCAGCGCGGTGTAGTCGAAGCCGTGCACGATGGTGGGTTTGACGACTTCGAAATAGGGCGAGATGTCGAAGTCGCGGGGCATGTAGAGCGAGGAATCGCGGATGTGCAGGATCTCGCGGCGGGCGGCGCGGCTGCCGGCCTTGGTGATCTTCGGCAGGATCGGATAGCGCACGGCATCGAAGGCCTGCGCGATCAGCGCCGAGCAGATGATTTTTGTCGGATCGCCCGAGCCGATCGAGATCATGCGCCGCCGCCAGCGTTGCGGGATCGGCAGCGGGAACAGGAAGCGCATCAGGTCGACGATGTTCTTGGTGTCGTAGCCGAAGCCGATGCGGTTGATCGCATAGCGGCAGACCGTGGTGCGGTCCTCATAGGACAGCCCGACCGGGCGGCAGACACGGGTGTGATACGGGAAATATTTCGACAGCGGCGCCGAGGTGACGCCCTCGCCGATATTGGCCTCGATCAGCACATGCGGCTCGCCATTGGGCTCCGTGGCGCCCTCGACCGGACCAACATAGAGCGCGGCATGGGACCAGGTCGATTGCGTCAGATATTTGATGATGCCGGAGATGCGGTTGTTGCCCTCGACTAGCAGCACGTCGCCGGGCTCGATGACGCCGCGCAGGTGCTCCGGGTCGCTCGGCGTGAACGGCTCGTAGCCCGGCACCTCCTTCGAGAGGTACGCGGCAATCAGCTTGCCGACTGAGTCCAGAACCGTCCCCATTTCAAACTCCCCCCACGGCCTTTTCCGGCCGTCTTTTTCCCTTCTCTATCATGGTCGAAACGTGTTGCAATTCGGTTCATCACTCTGTGAGATCAAGCACGATTGATTCACCATGATGGTTGCCGTGCGACACCAGATGCAGCAAGGTTCGCGGGCTGTTCCCGTTCGCCGCAAGTTCCCGGAAACCATGACATGACAATCACGCGCCGCAGCTTCCTATCGGCGTCGGCGGCTCTTGCCGCGATGCCGGTCCTGCGCGCGACTGCCGCACCCCTGCCGCGCGAGGCCGACATCGTCGTGATCGGTGCGGGAGCGGCCGGAATTGCCGCGGCGCGGCGCATCATGGCGGCCAACCGCAAGGTCGTGGTCGTGGAAGCGGCATCCCAGATCGGCGGCCGCTGCGTCACGGACAGCACGACCTTCGACGTGCCGTTCGATCGCGGCGCGCGCTGGATGCACAATCCCGAGACCAATCCGATGATCCGGCTGGCGCGCAGTGCCGGGCTCGACGTCCTGCCGGCACCGACTGGCCAGAAGATGCGTATCGGCCGCCGCAATGCGCGCGCGGGCGAGACCGAACAGTTCCTGGCGGCGCTGGTGCGCGCCAACCGCGCCATCGACGAGGCCGGACGCGGCAAGCTCGATACGGCCTGCGCCTCGGTGCTGCCGAAGGATCTCGGTGACTGGGCCGGTGCGGCCGAATTCGTGCTCGGTGCGAGCTTTGCGGGCAAAGACCTCAAGGAGCTGTCGGCGATCGACAAGGCGCGTGCGCAGGACCGCAACACCGCGATCGCCTGCCGCCAGGGCCTGGGGACCCTGATCACCAGGCTCGGCGAACAGGCGCCGGTGGCGCTGGCGACGCCGGTGAGCAGGATTGTCTGGAGCAATCGCGATGTCAGCGTGGAGACGCCATCCGGCAGGATCGCCGCACGCGCCGCCATCGTCACGGTCTCGACCAACGTGCTGACGTCGGGCGCGATCAAGTTCGGGCCTGATATTCCCAAGCGCACGCTCGATGCGGCGTCGAAGCTCACGCTCGGCAGCTACGATCGCATTGTGCTGCAACTGCCGGGTAATCCGCTGGGGCTCTCGCGCGACGACATCCTCATCGAGCAGAGCAATTCGACGCGCACGGCGCTGATGCTCGCCAATATCGGCGGCTCTTCACTGTGTTCGATCGATGTCGGCGGCTCGTTCGGCCGCGATCTCTCCGAGCAGGGCGAGAAGGCGATGGTCGCCTTCGCCAGGGAATGGATCACGAAGCTGTTCGGCAGCGAGGCGGCGGCCGCCGTGCAGAAGACCACCGCGACGCGCTGGAACGCCTCGCCCTTCGTGATGGGCGCGATGTCGGCGGCCTCGCCCGGCGGGCAGCTCTCGCGAAAAATCCTGACCGAGCCGATCGGCAACATGTTTCTCGCCGGCGAAGCCACGCACGAGACGCTGTGGGGCACCGTCGACGGCGCCTGGGAAAGCGGTGAGCGCGCAGCCGATGCGGCCTTGCGCAAGATCGGCGCGCTCAAGGACGAGTCGGCCGACGTGCCGACGCAGTCGACGAAGAAGCGCCGCGCGCCTCGACAGTAGGACAATTAAGTCGCCAAACACTCCGCTGTCGTCCCTGCGAACGCAGGGGACCCATAACCACAGGGAGTGGTTTGGCGAAAGCTAGCAGTTAGGGGTCCTTGGTCGGTACTGCCACCTGCGCTTATCGACAAATCACACGGTATGGGTCCCTGCTTTCGCAGGGACGACCGCGGAGATTGTTACCGCAAAATCCCGTCCAGCACCGGCAGCCCCGCGATCACCGCCATCGCGATCAGACCGTAGCAAATCGCGCGAAACACTTTTTCGCTGGCGCGGCCGAACAGCGACGCACCGAACGCGACGCCGATCGCATAGACCGGGCCGACGATCAGCGACAGCACCAGCGATTCGCGTGAGATCAGGCCGGTCGTCGCGTAGCTGACCATCGAGAAGAAATCCGACGCGCCGAAGAACAGCACGATATTGGCGCGCGCGACGATCGGCGCGATGGGGCGGCCGAGCCAGTAGCCGACGATCGGCGGGCCGCCGGTCTGCGCCAGACCGCTACAGAAGCCCGAGAGGCCGCCGATGCCGACCGAGAGCCAGGCGTGGTCCTTGCCGCGATAGCGCCAGCCGGACAGCAGCAGCAGCAACAGCGCAGCGACGAAGCAGGAGATGATCCAGCGCGTGGTGACGGGCTCGAGCACGCTGAGGAAATAGGTGCCCACCGGCACGCCGACCAGCGCGCCCAGCACGATTACCGCGGTGGCCTTGCGGTCCGCCTTCCGCCACGCGTCGGGCAGCAGCGGCAGGGCCGCGACGAAATCGATCACCAGGAGCAGCGCGGCAACGAGACGCGGCGCCGCGATGCTGCTCGCCAGCGGCATGAAGATCAGCGCCGAGCCGAAGCCGGAGAAGCCGCGCGCGGTGCCCGAAACGAAAGCGACGGCGCAGAGCGCCATCGCAACGGTGAGGCTGACGTCCTTCGGAAGAACATCCGCAAGGGTCATCCGCGCAAGACGCCGCCGGTCTTCTTCGTGACTTCCGCCACGATCTTCCCGGCGACGGCCTCGATCTCCTGATCGGTCAGCGTCTTCTCGCGCGGCTGGATCGTCACGGCGATCGCGATCGACTTCTTGCCGTCATCGATGCCCTTGCCCTCGTAGACGTCGAAGACATTCACGCCGGTGATCAGCTTCTTGTCGACGCCTTGCGCGGCGCGAACGATGTCGCCGGCCTTGATGGTGCGGTCGACGATGAAGGCGAAATCGCGCGACACCGGCTGGAAGGCCGACAGCTCGATCACGGGCTTGGCGCGGGTCGGCTTCTTCTTCGCCTCGGGGATGCGGTCGAGGATCACCTCGAACACCATCAGCGGGCCGTCGGCGCCGAGCGCCTCGAGCGCGCTCGGATGCATCTCGCCGAAATAGCCGAGCACGTTCTGCGGGCCGATCTGGATCGTGCCGGAACGCCCCGGATGCAACCAGGCTGGTCCGCCCGCGACGATCTGCAGCGCCTGCATCGGTGCACCGGCAACGGCAAGCACCGCGAGCGCGTCGGCCTTGGCGTCGAACAATTCGGCCTGCGCCGAACCCGACCAGTGCCGTCCCAGACCTTCGGACGAAGCAAAGCCGCGCCGAACGCCGCTGGCCGCCATGAACTGATCCTGCGGGCGGTCGCCCTTGAACAGCTGGCCGACCTCGAACAGCGCGACATCGCCGAAGCCGCGATCGGCGTTGGCCTGCGCCGCCGCGATCAGGCCCGCCAACAGGGTCGGCCGCATGTCGGAGAGATCCGAGGCGATCGGGTTGGCCACTTCGAGCTCGCGCTGGCCGCCGCCGAACAGGGTTGCCGCAGACTTCGTGATGAAGGACCAGGTCACCGCTTCGATGATGCCGCGGCTCGCGAGTGCGCGCCTGGCGCGACGGGTGCGGAGCTGCAGCGGCGTCAGCACCGGCTTGCGCGCGTCCTCGCCGCGCTCGAACGGCGTCATCGGCACCTTGTCGACGCCGTAGATGCGCACGATCTCTTCGACGATGTCGGCCTTGCCATGCACATCGGTGCGCCACGAGGGCACCGCGATCTTCACCACCGGACCCGGGCCGGCCATCATGAAGCCGAGATGGGTCAGGATGCGCTTCATCTCCGGCTGCGGCACCTCGATGCCGGAGAGCCGCTTGACCTCGGTAACAGGAAAATCGATCACCCGGTCGTCGCCGAAGGCCTTTCCGACCACGACGTTCTCGGACGGCGCGCCGCCGCATATTTCCATCACGAGCTTGGTGGCGAGCTCCAGTCCCGGCACCATGAAGGCCGGATCGACGCCGCGCTCGAAGCGGTAGCGCGCGTCCGAATTGATGCCGAGCTTGCGCCCGGTCTGGGCGATGTTGATCTCGTTCCACAGCGCCGATTCGATCAGCACGTCGGTGGTGTTCTCGTCGCAGCCCGAGGCTTCGCCGCCCATGATGCCGGCGAGCGATTCGACGCCGTGCTCGTCCGCGATCACGCAGATGGCGGGATCGAGATTGTAGGTGCGGCCGTCGAGCGCCAGCAGCGTCTCGCCGTCGCGGGCGCGGCGCACCACGAGATTGCCCTTCACCTTCTTGGCGTCGAACACGTGCAGCGGGCGCGCGCGGTCGTAGGTCATGAAGTTGGTGATGTCGACCAGCGCATTGATCGGACGCAGCCCGATCGCGGTCAGCCGCTTCTGCAGCCATTCCGGCGACGGCCCGTTCTTCACCCCGCGCACCAGGCGCAACGCGAAGCCCGGACACAGCGTGGCGTCCTCGACCGCGACCTTCACGGGGCACGGGAATTCACCCTTGATCGGCTTGATCGTGGGGTCCTTGAACTTGCCCATGTCGGCCGCGGCAAGATCGCGGGCGATGCCGTGCACGCCGGTGCAGTCCTGTCGGTTCGGCGTCAGATTGATCTCGACCACGGGATCGCCGAGGCCCGCCCATGCGGCGTATGCCGCGCCGATCGGCGCATCCGCCGGCAGCTCCATGATGCCGTCATGGTCGTTGGAGATCTGGAGTTCGGCCGCCGAGCACAGCATGCCGCGGCTCTCGACGCCGCGGATGGTGCCGACACCGAGCGTGATGTCCTTGCCGGGAATGTAGGTGCCCGGAGGCGAGAACACGCTGACCAGGCCCGTGCGCGCATTCGGCGCGCCGCACACGACCTGCACCGGTGCGCCACCATCGCCGGTGTCGACCATGCAGACGCGCAGGCGATCTGCATTCGGATGCTGCTCGGCCGAGATCACCTTCGCGATGGTGAACGGCTTCAGCGCCTTCGCCTTGTCCTCGATGTTCTCGACCTCGAGCCCGATCATAGTGAGCTTGTCGGCGAGCTTTTCCAGGGGCTCGTCGGTGTCGAGATGATCCTTCAGCCAGGAGAGGGTGAATTTCACGAGCTCAGTCCTCCCGCAAGCGTCGGCAGTTCGAGCGGCTTGAAGCCGTAATGGGACAGCCAGCGGACGTCGCTGTCGAACAGCTGGCGCAAATCGGCGATGCCGTATTTCAGCATGGCGATGCGGTCGATACCCATGCCCCAGGCAAAGCCCTGGTACTCGTCGGGATCGATGCCGCAGGCGCGTAGCACGTTCGGATGCACCATGCCGCAGCCGAGAATCTCGAGCCAGTCCTCGCCCTCGCCGAAGCGGATCTCGCCCTTGTCGCGGCGGCACTGGATGTCGACTTCCAGCGACGGCTCGGTGAACGGGAAGAACGACGGCCGGAAGCGCATGTTGATGTGATCGACCTCGAAGAACGCCTTGCAGAACTCGTGCAGGATCCATTTGAGGTGGCCGAGATGCGAGTGCTTGTCGATGACGAGGCCTTCGACCTGGTGGAATTGCGGCGTGTGGGTCGCGTCCGAATCGATGCGGTAGGTGCGGCCCGGGCAGATCACGCGGATCGGCGGCTTCTGGCTCAGCATGGTGCGCACCTGCACCGGCGAGGTGTGGGTTCGCAGCAGCATGCGCGAGCCGTCCTCCTTCGGATGGAAGAAGAAGGTGTCGTGCATCTCGCGGGCGGGATGGCCTTCCGGGAAATTCAGCTTGGTGAAGTTGTAGTCGTCGGTCTCGATGTCGGGGCCTTCCGCGACCGAGAATCCCATGTCGGCGAAGATCGTCGTCAACTCGTCCCAGACCTGGCTCAGCGGATGGATGCGGCCGGCTTCAGTCGGCGCATCGCGCAGCGGCAGGGTGACGTCGATGGTCTCGGATGCGAGCCGCGCATCGAGCGCCGCCGACTTCAGCACGTCGCGCCGCGCGGCGAGGGCCTGGGTGACCTCGTCCTTGGCCTGGTTGATCGCGGCGCCTTGCGTCTTGCGCTCGTCCGGCGACATCTTGCCGAGCGTCGCAAGCAAGGCGGAGATCGAGCCCTTCTTGCCGAGGGACGCGACGCGGACGGCTTCGAGGGCGGCTTCGTCCCCGGCAGCACTGATCTGCGCGAGGATGGATTGGACGAGACTGGCGAGGTCGGACACGGTCGGATCCTTTCAAAACGCTGCCGGTTGTGGCCGCAGCCGGGCCGGAACGTCAAGCCGTATAGCCGTCGTAAATGCAGGGCATTTGAACCCTATAGGCATGGCTGGCACCAACCTGAAGTCGAGGGAGAAGACGATGCGTTTACGATCCTGGGTGGTCGGCTTGAGCTTGGTTCTTTTGGGGAGCGCGGCTCACGCCGCGGAGGAATGCCCGGCCAAATCGACGTCGATGGATGACATCATCGCGGTCCTGAACGCGGCGCCGAGCTGCGACCGTGCCATGACGCTGTTCGATGCTTGCGCATACGGCGCCAGCGGCGACGTGCAATTCGGCGAAGCGGTCGAGAAGAAGTGCGAGGCCGATTTTGTCGGCCGGCTGAGAACGCCGCAGAAGCTCAGCTATCAGCGCGAGTTGCGGGTCTGCGACCGGAAGTACCGGAACAAGTCCGGCACCATGTATATCTCGGCCACGGCCTTCTGCCGGGCGGAGGTCGCCCAGCGTTACTCGCGACGTGCGCTGAAGGCCGGCGGAGCCGGCCATTAGTGCTGGGCTTGCTCTGAAGCAGCCGCTTAGGCGGCCAGCGCAGCCTTGGCCTTCTCGGCGATCGCCTGGAACGACGCAGGCTCGTGGATCGCGAGATCCGACAGCACCTTGCGGTCCACGGTGATGCCCGACTTGGCGAGACCGTCGATAAATCGGCTGTAGGTCAGGCCGAACGGACGCACAGCGGCGTTGAGACGCTGGATCCAGAGCGCGCGGAAAGTCCGCTTCTTGCGCTTGCGATCACGGAACGCGTACTGCTGGGCCTTTTCTACGGCCGGCTTGGCGGCGCGGATGGTGTTCTTGCGGCGGCCATAGAAACCCTTGGCGGCCTTGTAGACTTTCTTGTGCTTGGCGTGGGCGGTCACACCGCGTTTGACGCGAGACATGACAAAATCCTTCAGAGATGACTTGGTTTTCGGATCGCCGCGCGAGCGCGGCGGAGGTGGCAATGATCTTCGACGATCTTGGACGCGATCAGGCGTTCGGCAAGAAGTACTTCTTGACGTTGTCGCCGTCGGTCTTGAACAGCACGCGAGTGCCGCGCAGCTGACGGATCTGCTTCTTCGTCCGCTTGATCATGCCGTGACGCTTGCCGCGCTGGGCGTGCATCACTTTGCCGGTGGCAGTCACCTTGAAGCGCTTTTTAGCGCCCGATTTGGTCTTCAGCTTGGGCATTTGGCTCTCCTAATGGCCACAGAAACCCGCCCGCGAAGGCGGCTGGCCGTCAAAAATGCTCGTTAGAGCGTTGATTGTGCTCAGGTTTTACGAACAAGCGCGAAACCCGCACGGACACCGCCACGGCAGCCCTTAATCAGCCGGGCGATGAAGGCTGGGCTTATGACAGAGGACAAGCCAAATGGCAACGCTGAACCGCCGAAACCTGCCCGGCGACTATTCGAAGTTACCACCCATATGTCCAAGCCATGTCGCCTGGAGCAAGACCAAAATGGCCCATTTTCCCCGATCGCTTTCGTCCTTGACGGACCTCGCCCGCCCGCGCCGCCTGGCGCTGCTTGCCGTGCTGGCCACGGCCGTGCTGCCCTCGACCGCCGACGCCCGTATCGGCAGCTATGACGGCATCTGGAATGTCACTTTCGCCACCACGCGGGGCAATTGCAGTTCCGGTTACAGCGTCCCCTTCACCGTCACCGGCGGCCGGGTGTCATCCGCCGGCGGCGGCCGGGTCTCCGGCACGGTTCGTCGCGGCGGCGCCGTCGCGGTCCAGGTCTCGGTCGGCGCGTCCCACGCCAGTGGAGGCGGCCGGCTCGGCGGGGTGGCCGGTGCAGGCTCCTGGAACGGCATCATTTCCGGCGACCGGTGCAGCGGCATCTGGCATGCGACCCGGTCCTGATACACAAACGGCCCGCCGGAAATCCGGACGGGCCGTTGAACTCTCAGTCCTGAAAAACGGACGTCAGCGCGGCGCCAGCACCATGACGACCTGACGGCCCTCGAACCTGGCATCCTGCTCGACCTTGGCGAGCTCGGCGACGTCGTTCTTGATCTTGTCCAGAAGCTTGGTGCCGATCTCCTGGTGCGCCATTTCGCGGCCGCGATAGCGCAGCGTGATCTTGACCTTGTCGCCTTCTTCGAAGAACCGCTGCATCGCGCGCATCTTCACGTCGTAATCGTGGTCGTCGATCATCGGGCGGAGCTTGATCTCCTTGATCTCGACGATCTTCTGCCGCTTGCGGGCTTCGGCGGCCTTTTTCTGGGCGGAATACTTGTACTTCCCGTAGTCCATGATCTTGCAGACGGGAGGGCTGACATTCGGCGAAATCTCGACCAGATCCATGCCAGCTTCCTGGGCCATACGGATGGCCATGACGGTTTCGACCGTGCCCTTGTTGTCACCGGTCTGATCGATCAGCTGGATTTGCGCATTGCGAATATCATCATTGATGCGCGGCCCGTCTTTGCTGGCAACGGGCGGGGCTTTATTGGGACGGCGAATGGGTGGTTCTCCAAAATTGTGAAAGAGGCGGCTAGTCTGAAGGAAGATGCGTTTGCCGGCAAGCAAGTCGCGTGCGGGAGGCGAAAAAGCCTCAAATGCGAGGCATTTTGGTCACGCCCATGGGCACGCTGCAGGACATAGACACCTTGCTTCTGTTCCGCAAGCGTCCCAAAGGGCAATAGCGATGCTGGGCTGGGCCTCGGAACGCATCCAGACAGCTCAAACCGAACAACCAGAGTAAACGTTCCATGAGCAATGCAATTCCCGAAGCCGTGCTCGGCTTCATCGATGTGGGCGAGGGACCGTCCGCACGCAGGATCGCGGTGCGCAGCCGCGCCGGTCGCGGACCCGGACTGGTCTGGCTCGGCGGGTTCAAGTCGGACATGCAGGGCAGCAAGGCCGTGGCGCTGGATGCCTGGGCCGCGGACCACGGCCGCGCCGCGGTCCGGTTCGACTACTCCGGCCATGGCGAATCCGGCGGCGAGTTCGCCGATGGAACCATCGGAAGCTGGCTCGAGGACAGCGTGGCGGTGTTCGAGCGGTTCTGCGACGGCCCGCAGGTTCTGATCGGTTCCTCCATGGGCGGCTGGATGGCGCTGCTGCTCGCGCGCGAGATCAGGAAGCGGGCCAGTAAAGCGTCGCTTGCGGGCCTGGTGCTGATCGCGCCGGCGCCCGACTTCACCGAGGAGCTGATGTGGAAGAATTTTTCGCCTGCGGTGAAGAAAGAAATCGAGACCAAGGGCTTCTGGCTGCGGCCGTCGGACTATGGCGATGGCTCGCCCTATCCGATCACGCGGAATCTGATCGAGGAGGGCCGCAATCATTTGCTGCTCGGCAGCGCCATCGATCTCGGCTGTCCCGTCCGCATCCTCCAGGGCGCGCAGGATCCGGATGTGCCCTGGCAGCACGCATTCGCGCTGACGCATCGCCTGCCGGCCGACGACGTCGTGCTCACCATGATCCAGGACGGCGATCACCGCCTCTCCCGTCCGCAAGATATCGCCCGCATTCTTGCCGCGGTGGCCGAGATCGGGTGAGACTGCCGCCCAACATTCGGTGTCATCGCCCGACTTGATCGGGCGATCCAGTATTCCAGAGGCCATCGTGCTTTAGCCGAGAAGCCGCGGCGTACTGGATGCCCCGGTCAAGCCGGGGCATGACGAAGAGCGAGAATGGGAGAAATGCCAATGACCGCCACTGCCATGCTGCGCACCTTTTGCGACGCCGTCGAACAGCGTAACGGAAAAGCCTTCGCGGATCTCTTCACCGAGGACGGGGTCTATCACGACGTCTTCTACGGCGCCTTCGAAGGCCGCGAAAAGATCGCAGCGATGGTCGACGACTGGTTCTATCGCACGGCGACCGATTTCCGCTGGGACATGCATGATCCCGTCACCGACGGCACCACGCTCTATGCGCGCTACACCTTCAGCTATCGCTCGACCTTGGCCGAAGCGAACGGCGCGCGGGCGATGTTCGAGGGCGTCGCGATCATGACGCTGCGCGACGGCAGGATCGTGAGCTATCACGAGGTCGCCAACACCGCGCCGGCGTTCGTCGATCTGAAGTTTGCGCCGGAACGGATTGCGAAGATCGTCGGCAAGCAGGGTGCTGAGCTGAAAGCGCGGCCGGAGATGAAGCGGCATCTGGCGTAGCCGCGCGGCCCCTCTCCTCTTGTCATTCCGGGGCGTGCCACTTGGCGCGCGCCCCGGAATGACAGTAACGACTACCGCTTCGACGGATTCGCCATCGGCTTGCGCTGCGCCAGTGCTGCGACCGTGGCGGTGCCGATCGGGCCTTGCTCGTCGTAGAGCCAGCATTCGCCGATCGCGACACCATCGGTCGCCTGGTGATTGACCACGTCGAAGCCGATCCAGTTCGTCACTGGCAGCCGATGCAGATAGATCGTGACGTCGCTGTTGATGTAGCCGAGCCCCTTGTCGCCGGCGTTGGCAAAGGGGCTGGCGAAATCGGCGCCGACAGCGACATGGACGAACGGCGTCATCGGCACGCCGGCCACGAGCTCGCGCACCTCGCTCATCCAGAGCCGGCGCGGACCGAGCGAGCCCATATGGCCGACGATCGGCCGCGTCGTCCATTTGCCGTTCATGCCGAGCCTGGGATCGGTGGGCTTGGGAATGTCGTCCGGCTTCGGCACGTCCCAGTTCGGCGGCGACCAGACGTTGCCGTCCGGATTCTGCGTTTTGCGCAGCAGCTGGCACGAGGCACGCGCCATGCTGACGCCGCCGGAGACAAATTCGGCCTCGACCACGCGAATGCGTAGTCCGTCGCGCACCAGCCGCGTCGTCACCTCGATCGGCTTGTCGATGGTCGGCAGCCGAAACATGTCGACCGTGAGCCGCGCCGGGACGAATTCCGGGCCGGAATGGCGCTCCTCGATGGCGAAGCCGAGCAGGCCGACGATGACGCGTCCGTGCAGCGATTTCGGATCCCAGGGACCGTTGGCCACTTCCGTCGGATGGAATGTATCGCCGTCGCGGGTGAAGAAAGGCATGTTTGTCATGACGCGCGACTTTGAGGAAACGCGTGAGGAAATCAAGGTCCCCCAATCCTCAGGGTGAGGAGGCGCGAAGCGCTCTCATCACAACAACGGTGTCATCGCCCGGCTTGACCGGGCGATCCAGGGCGGATTCAAACGGTCGTCGCAACACTCGGAGGTTGGAGGTTGCGATGAACGTTGTAAGGCGCCGATCGG
>NZ_JBVVPO010000110.1:0-17037 GCF_055811795.1 Bradyrhizobium sp. MI1.7 | reverse complement strand
TTCCCCCCCCCTCCCCTGGTTATTTTTATTTTTTAAACTATTTCGCCCCCGCCGGGCTTGGGGGGCCGCGCGGCGCGAAGTCGTTCTGGAGCTACCCTGCCCGCGTTCTGGAGCTACCCTGCCCGATCAGCCGTCTCAATCACTTCGGAACGTTCCGCTCGAGATCCTCAAGCCATGCCGCAGCGCTGGAATCCGACGGCGCGCGCCAGTCGCCACGTGGCGACAACGAGCCGCCGGCCGAAACCTTCGGACCGTTCGGCATCGCCGAGCGCTTGAACTGGCTGAAGGCGAAGAACCGGCGCAGGAACACCTCCAGCCAGCGCCGGATCTCCGGCAGATCATAGGCCCTGCGCTTATCGGTCGGGAACGCCGGCGGCCATTCGCCCTTGGCGACATCATTCCAGGCGTGCTGCGCCATGAACGCGATCTTGGACGGCCGCATGCCGAACCGCAGCGTGTAGAACAGGTTGAAATCCTGCAGTTCGTAGGGCCCGACGGAGGCTTCCGTGCTCTGCGGCTTCTCGCCGGGCTTGACCGGAACCAGCTCGGGTGAGATTTCGGCCGACAGGATCGACGCAAGCGTCCGGTTGACGTCGTCGCTGAACTGTTTTGAGGCGATCACCCAGCGGATCAGGTGCTGGATCAGCGTCTTCGGCACCCCGGCGTTGACATTATAATGCGCCATCTGGTCGCCGACGCCGTAGGTGCACCAGCCGAGCGCGAGCTCCGAGAGATCGCCGGTTCCAATGACGATGCCGCCATGATGGTTGGCGAGCCGGAACAGATAGTCCGTGCGCAGGCCCGCCTGCACGTTCTCGAACGTGATGTCGTAGACCTTCTCGCCCTTGCCGAAGGGATGACCGATGTCCTTCAGCATTTGCGTCGCCGTGGGACGGATGTCGAGCTCCTGCCACTCCGTCTGCAACGCCTTCATCAACGCCAGTGCGTTGGTCTTGCTCTCGCTGCCGGTGGCAAAGCCCGGCATCGTGTAAGCTAGGATGTTGCTGCGCGGCAGTCCGAGCAGGTCGACCGCCTTGGCGGCGACGATCAGGGCGTGGGTGGAATCGAGCCCGCCCGAGACGCCGATCACCACGCGCTTGGTTCCGGTCGCGCGCATGCGCTGCACGAGGCCGGCGACCTGGATGTTGTAGGCCTCGTAGCAATCCTGCTCGAGCAGGGCTTCGTCGCTCGGCACGAACGGGAAGCGCTCGATCTGGCGCAGGAAGCCGATGTCGGTGGCCGGCGGCTTCAGGGCGAAGGTGATCCTCCGGAAAAAGGCTTCGCGTTGCCGGCGATTATCGTCGAACGTGCCCATCAGTGCGCGTTCCTGCCTGAGCAGATCGAGATCGACGTCGGCCAGCGTGATCTGGCCGTCCTGGCGGAACCGCTCGCCCTCGGCCAGCAGCACGCCGTTCTCATAGATCGAGGTCTGGCCGTCCCAGGCCAGGTCCGTGGTCGATTCCCCTGCCCCCGCGGCGGAATAGACGTAGGCCGCAAGACAACGCGCCGACGTCGATTGGCACAGCAGTGCGCGCGAGCGCGCCCGGCCGATCGTGATCGGGCTGCCGGATAGATTGATCAGCACGCTGGCGCCGGCAAGCGCGAGTTCGGATGCCGGCGTCACCGGAATCCACATGTCCTCGCAGATCTCGACGCCGATGATCAGGCCCGGAACATCCTCGGCCGCGAACAGGAGGTCAACGCCGAACGGTGCGTGCAGCCCGCCAAACGCGATCGTCTCTCCGGCCACGCCGGCACCGGAGGCGAAATGCCGTCCCTCGTAGAATTCGCGATAGGTCGGCAGATAAGACTTGGGCACGACACCAAGGACGTTGCCGCGATGAATGACGACGGCGCAATTGTAGATGCGATGACCGAAGCGCAGCGGCGCGCCGACGATCAGGACGGTCATCAAGGCCGAGGAGGCCTCGACGATTGAGGCGAGCCCGCGCTCGACCGCATCGAGCAGCGGGTCCTGCTTGACGAGATCCTCGATCGCGTAGCCGGACAGGCACAGCTCCGGAAACACGGCAACCGCCACCGACTGTTCATGGCAAGCGCCTGCCGCCGCCAGGATCGCCTTCGCATTGGCCGTGGGATCGGCCACATGGGAGGTGGTGACGCAGGCCGCCACGCGCGCAAATCCATGGGCGTAGATCGAGTGGAAGCTCATCGAGCACGGTACCCTTAATCTTGTCGCGGCCGCAGCCGCCAGTTCCCCATGATATGTAACCCATCGACCGGGCCCCGTGCAGGCCATCCGCCGTCATGCATAACGGATTTGCGTGTTCGCCGGCCCGGCCGGGCCAAAGCACCTGACAAGGTCAGGCGCTGCGGGCCAGCACTCCGGAGAGGTCGTTGCGCAGCCACTCGGCGATCCGGGGCCAGGCATGGGCGTGGGTGCGCGCCCCCATGAACAGGCCGAGATGATTGCTGGGCTCGGAGGCCGCGGCAATGAAGGCCGGCGGCGTTCCTAGCAGACCGGCGGTCGCAAGCGCCTGTCTGGCCGGCACGACGTCGTCATCGAGCCCAACGAGCAGGAAGACCGGCGCCTTGACGTCCCTCAGATCAACCTCGCGGCCGAGCGCCGTGAAGTCGCCGCCGGCAATCCGATTCTCCCGGAAGATTCGGTTGACGATCTCCAGATAATAGGTGCCGGGCAGGTTGAGCGTCTCGGTATTCCAGCGATCGAAACGCGCGAGCAGTGCCGCGCCCTCCTCGTCCGAGAGATCCCTCTGCAATGCCGCCGCAATGTCGTCGCGGCTCGGCGCCTTCGTCCAGAAGCGCAGCATCTCGTCGCCGCTGACATTGCCGCCGCCGCGCGCCACGAGCTGGTCGTAGAGCGCCTCAGGCGCATTGCGAGCGAGCCGGGACAACGCGGAATCGATCGAGAGATCGACGGGCGCCCCCACCAGCACCAGCCGCCGCACCTTGGCGGGAAAGCGCGCCGCATAGAGCAGCGACAGCCAGCCGCCCTGGCACAGGCCGACGAGATCGACCGGCGCGCCGATTTCGTCAACGGCGACGTTGAGATCGCCGAGATAGCTGTCGATCGAGAGATAGCGCATGTCCGGCGAGGCCGAGCGCCAGTCGGTGAGGTAGACCCGATCGATGCCGCCATTCTGCAGGGACTGCACCACGCTGTGGCCCGGTGCGAAGTCGGCGATCAGAGCCCGATGCAGCGCATAGGGCGCGCAGACCAGTGCCGGCTGGCCGGATTGCGTCCGCGTGCAATCGCGCAGGCGCATGGTCGCAAGCTCCAGGGCGACCGTGTTGGGTGTCGTCCACGGCAGATTGCTCGCGTCCTGTTCCGGCGGATCGCGCTCCAGCCACCAGAAGCAGGCGTCCATCGCGAGCCGCGCCGCCGCAAATGGCCATAGCAGCGGATCATTCGGAGGACGATCCGATCCACCCAGCGGTTTGCCGCCCTTCTCCACCATGACTATCTCAAGGTCCTCACAGCAAGGCCTCCAGGCTGACGCTCGAAATACCGCGCTCGCGAAAACTCCGATGGGTCGCGGCCACCGAGCCGTCGAGATCGATGCCGCGGCATGCATCCTCGATGACGGCGACCTCGAACCCCGCCTTGCGGGCATCTTCCGCCGAGAAACGAACACAGAAATCCAGCGCCAGACCGGCGATGAAGACGGTCTTCAGCTCGCGCTCGCGCAAATAGCCGAGCAGCCCGGTCGGCGTCCGGTGGTCGTTCTCGAACAGCGCCGAATAGGAATCGATGCCGCGACGAAAGCCTTTGCGCACCACGAGGTTTGCCCTGGTAACGTCGAGCTCCCCATGGAATTCAGCGCCCGCCGTGCCTTGCACGCAGTGCGTCGGCCACAGCACCTGGGTGCCGTAGTCGAGCTCGATGGTCTGGAACGGCTGCTTGCCCGCATGGTTCGGTGCGAACGAGACGTGATCGCCCGGATGCCAGTCCTGGGTCAGCACCACATTGGTGAATTTTGCGGCAATTCGGTTGATCGCCGGGACAACCTTCTCGCCGCCGGGAACGGCGAGCGCTCCGCCGGTGCAAAAGTCGTTCTGCACGTCGATCACCAGCAGCACGTCGCGGTCGGAAATCTGCATCGCAAGGTCCCGTTCCAGCCGTCCGGCGCGACGGGCGCCGAACGATCCGTCCAATGTCGATCTTCTCGCGCGGCTTCGCAACCATCGACACATGCGGCGATATCGCGCCCGTCGCACCTGGGATGCAACGGTTTGGCGTTGTCCGAGTTGACTAGGCTCACCCGAGGACGGATTCTAGAGACGTTCGCAAATTGCGGATCGGATGGAGCGGAGGGAACGGTTCCCGCGAGCCTGCAGGACGCGGCAGCCACAAGATCATGAGTATCGGCAAGACAGGACAGATTCTTCTCGCCGATATCGGCGGCACCAATGCGCGCTTTGCGCTGAGCGAAAGCGCATCGGACAGCGGCGACCAGGCCGGGCCCATCGACTATGTGAAGGTCGCTGACTTCCCGACCGTCCGGGAAGCCATCGCCGACGTCCTTGCGCGCCGGTCAGGCGGCAAGCAGCCCAAACGCGCCGTGCTGGCCGTCGCGGGTCCCGTGACCAATAACCGCTGCGTCATGACCAACAGTCCGTGGGTCATCGACGGCAACGAGCTCCAGCCGGCCCTCGGCTTCGAGAGCGTGCATGTGCTCAATGATTTCGAGGTCGTGGCCTGGTCCCTGCCCGCCCTGAAGCCTGCCGATTTGATCCCGCTCGGGGGCCAGGACGGCCTCCCGCGCGAGCCGCTGCTGGTGGTTGGGCCTGGAACCGGCTTCGGCGTCTCCTGTCTGGTCGAACGCCACGGCGCCCGGCTGGCGGTCGTCACCGAGGCAGGCCACGCGACTTTGCCGGCGGAGACCGAGCGCGAGGAGCGCGTGATCGCGGCCATGCGCCGACGTCTCGGTCATATCTCCATCGAGCGCGGCGCGCTTTCGGGCTCCGGCCTGCAAAACCTCTACGAGGCGCTGGCGGAGGTCGACGGCGCCCAGGTGCCGCACCGTGACGCCGCCGCCATCACCAAGGCCGCCCTGGAGGGCAGTTGCGAACTGAGCCGCGCGACGCTGGAGATGTTTTGCGCCATCCTCGGCTCAGTCACGGGCAATCTCGCGGTGACCTTCGGCGCCCGCGGCGGCGTCTACATCGCCGGCGGGATCGTGCCGCGCTTTCCGGAGTTCCTTGCTGCTTCCGCGTTCCGGGCGCGCTTCGAAGCCAAGGGACGCTTCCAGGACTATTTGCGCAATATCCCGACCAGGCTGGTGACGAAACCCGACGCGAGCTTCGTCGGCCTGAAGATGTTCGCCGATCACAATCCGGATTGATGAGCCGCGATCGGCTCCGACGCCGTCCAGTCCGTTAACTATACACAGCTGATTGCAGCCAAGGCGCGGTTCCACGCAGGATCGTGCTTGCCCGACTGTGTCCGATGGGAAACAATTCCCGTAGTTGCGGGGGCGTGACATGCGTAAGCAGGACTTCGGTTTCGACTATCACCGCTATCACCGCCTGCTGACCGAGGCGGACGACGATGACAAGCGGCTGGCCCTGATCGAGCTCCTGATCGAGGAAAAGGCGCGCGACCGGCTGGCCGCGCAGCGCGCCTCTGATCGCGCCGCCATGACGGCCCATACCATCGCCACCGTGCTGAAGAACGGCCGCAACTGAGACTTGCGGGACCGCTTGCTACTCGCGCAAACACGCGAGCGATGGCGATTCCGTTAACGATCCCTCGCAAGCTCGCGTCAAACTTTTTGCTCTAAGAGCTTCCCCTACCTGATGCAATTCAGGGGTCAACAAAGGGGGGAATGAACATGAGCATGATTTCGCTTGCCGCGATCCCGGCCGCCGTCGAAACCCGTTTTGCCGATTCTTCGTTCAAGATCATCTTGCTGTTCTGCTGCATGGGCCTGGTCGCCTCGTTCGGCGTGATGGCGCGCGGCATCGACCTCAGCGCCGGCCTAATCTGAGACGACGAGACATTCTTTCGCCAAATGGCCGCCCCTCACGGGCGGCCATTTTCGTTGGCGATCTCGGTACGGCGCCTTCTCGGTGAGGAGCCTTCTCAGTGAGGAGCTTTGGCGACCGCGTCCGGAAACAGCGAATCGATCATCACCTTGAGCTGGTCGAGGGAAATCGGCTTGCGCAGGATCGGCCGCCGCCGGAGCAAGGACGGCAGCAGCTCCGGCCCGTAGCCGGTGGCGAACAGAAACGGCTTGCCGCGGCGCTCGATCAGGTCGGCGACGGGATCGACGTAGAGGCCCTTCAGGTTGATGTCGAGGATGGCGAAATCGTATTGCGCGGTCATCGCAAAGGCGCTCGCGTCCCGGACATTGTCCGCTTCCGCGACGACATGATGGCCGAGTTCCTCCACCATGTCGGCGATCATCATCCGGATCAACGCCTCGTCTTCGACCAGGAAAACGGAGAGTCCGTCCGCCATATCAACCCCGCAGTCAGCTTACGAAGCTAACCATACCCGAAATGCGGAGAGGATTCACGAATTCGTGGCGGGCGCCGTTAATTCAGACGCCCGCGATCGGATTCAACTTGATTAATCCAGCCCGCGCTCGTGGCTGAGGCGCACCATCTCCTGGATGAAGACCTGCTTCTGCTTGTCGTCGAGGCTCGAATAAAGCGGCTCGGCGGCATCGGCGACATTGCGCTGGTCGGCGGCGCGGTCGATCAGGAATTGCGATTCGTTGCGCATCTGCTCGATGATGTCGTCAGGCGGATCCCGCTTGGCGCGGGCGATCCGCAGGTTGAGCCGCTCCGCGCCATTATGCCCCAGATAGTGCATTGCGCTCGAGAAGCCGAACCAGTGCTTCTCCTGATCGGGCGTCAGGTTCAACTCGGTCTTGATCCGCTCGATATAGGAATCGCTGTTGGCGACGATCTGCTCGGCGGACTGTTGCGGCGCGCCGGGCTGGGTGAGGACGGTGACGTCCTTATTGTCCTTGTTGTCCTGCGGCGCATTCCTGGCTTCCTTGCTCGCCTTGGCGCCCTTGCCCGCCTTGGCGGTCTCCTTGGCGCCCTTGTCCTTGCCGGCGCCCGGCTGCTTGGAATCCTTGCTCGCGTCCTTGCTGGCATCCTTGCTCGCGTCCTTGGCAGCCGGAGCCGGCTGGTTGTTGACGCCGAGCACGCCGGTGAAGACACCGACCACGCCGCCGATCGCACCGCCCAGCACGCCGCCAACGGGTCCGGCCGCCTTGTTGCCGGCCGCGGCTCCATCCTGAACGCCCTTGACCAGGCCTTGCGCCTGCGCAACGGCGGCGGCGCCCAGCAGCACCGCGAGCACGGAGCCCAGCGCGAACCATCGCCGCAGGTGAAGCCGCGCAGGCGGCGCCGGGTTGATCATTCTGGTCTCCATCGTCGATCCGATTGTCCTGTCCGGGTGGGGGCCACCCGCCGGTTGCAACTCTATCGTTTTCGCCGCTTCGCGGTCCAGCCGCAGCCAATTGCTGTCCACGCCCGAAAACTGTTTGGCGCGAAGCGGTTATGAAGGCTTATTCGAAACTGCGGCGTAATTGCGCACGAGATGTCCTGCGGTCCTTGACCCGAAGTGTGCGTCGCAAAATGCGCCTCCGAGGTTCACCTCCGGGTGTGCTTCGCGAGACGGCGCCGCCGCGTTCCCGGACGCAACGTTAGTTCTAGACGGCGAGTCGTTCGGCTTCCTCGACAGACGGGATCAATCATGATCTGATCGCGCTACCAATTTGCTGCGCTTCGCGCGATTTCACGGCGAGGCGGTAGCACCAAGAAACGCGAACAAAAATCAAAAACAAAACTCGGAATGCCAGAGGAAACGCGAGAACAATAAAACATCCAGGTGAGGAAACGAGATGTCACGCAAGACACTGACGCGACGTCAATTTGTAGCTGCCACTGCAATGTCCTCCGCAGCGCTGATCACAGCGCCCTATGTCCGCGGCGCTTACGCCGCCGGCAAACTCTCGATCGGCTTCTGGGACCACTGGGTGCCCGGTGCCAACGACGCCTCCACCGCCATGGTCAAGGAATGGGCTGAAAAGGAGAAGGTCGAAGTCTCCATCGATTACATCACCAGCAACAACAAGAAGATCGAGTTGACGGTCGCGGCCGAAGCGCAGGCCAAATCCGGTCACGACATTCTTCAGATGTACACCTGGTGGCCGCATGCGTATGCCGAGCAGTTTGAACCGGTGAACGACGTGGTCGAGGAAGCGATCAAGCAGAACGGTGAGGTCAACGACACGGTCAAATATCTCGGCAAGGCCAACGGCAAATGGCTTGCGGTCCCGGCAACCCCGGGGAGCCAGATCAAGGGGCCCTGCTCGCGCATCGACCTCATGAAGAAGCATGCGGGGATCGACGTCCAGGAACTGTACCCCGTCGGCGCGCCGCCCAAGGCCGATAGCTGGAATATGGATACATTCCTGAAGGCGGCGGAAGCGTGCCAGAAGGCAGGTTTCCCATTCGGAATCGGTCTCGGCGAGACCACCGACAGCGTCGATACCGCGGGCGCCATCTTCCAGTCGTTCGGCGCCGAACTCGTCAACGCCAAGGGCGATGTCACGGTGAAGACCGATGAGGTTCGCCAGGCGCTCGAATACTACAAGAAGCTGATCGCCTTCCTGCCGCCGGACGCACCGTCCTGGGACGATGCCTCGAACAACAAATGGCTGATCTCCGGCCGCGGCGCCCTCATCATGAATCCGCCGAGCGCCTGGGCGGTCGCCAAGCGCGACGCGCCGCAGGTCGCCGAGCAATGCTGGACGCACGGCTTCCCCTCCGGTCCTAAAGGCCGGTATGCGCCGTTCCTGCCCTATTTCTGGGGTCTCTGGAATTTCTCCAAGAACAAGGCATCGGCCAAGAGCCTTCTGGCATTTCTGTCACAGCCGTCATCGATCGAAAAGTTCGTCGCGGCGAGCGGCGGCTACGATTTGCCGGCCTATTCGAAGATGACGACGCTGAAGACCTGGGCCGAGGTAGGCCCGCCGAAGGGCACGCTCTATCACTATCCAAATCCCTACAATCATCAGACACTGTCGATTGCGGCCTCTCCGGCGCCGCCGAAGATCGCCCAGCAGATCTACGCGCAGGCCACGCTGACCAAGATGGCGCTGCGCTTTGCGCAGGGCGAAAAGTTGGAGACCGCAATCGCCTGGGGCGAAGGCGAGTGTGAAGGCTTCATGCGAACCTAAGCCGGGGTGTGCCACGGCGGTTCACGCATCCCCGCGTGAGCCGCCAGGGCACCCCACCGTTCGATGGAATGAGCAGATCGAGCCGACACGCGGGTGCCGGCTCCGCCGTTGGACATTCCGCAAGGAAGCTTGACCCAAGGACACTGACATGGCCGATGTCGTCGTTGAGGACGGTCGCGTCGCCCGCACGGCGAGCGCGCGCAAACGGACGGGCCTGCACAATGCGTTGAAGCGGAAATCGACCGTGGCGTTCTTCCTGACGCTGCCGCTGATCCTGCTGATCGCGCTGTTCGTGCTTTACCCTGCCCTGTTCTCGATCCACCTCGCGACGCTGAACAAGTCGATGCAAAAATTCGTCGGCTTCGGCAACTTCACCTTCCTGTTCAAGCGCGAGACGTTCTGGATGGTGGTGGAGCAGTCCTGCATCTTCGCGATCACCGCCGTGTTCTTCAAGGCGCTGATTGGCTTCATCGTCGCGCATTTGGTGCACAACATACCGGCCAAGGGCCAGCGCAAATGGCGCGGCATGCTGCTGGTGCCCTGGGTGATCCCGCCGGCGATGAGCACGCTCGCCTGGCTGTGGCTGTTCGACCCCTCCTACAGCGCCTTCAACTACACGCTCTCCTTCTTCGGCATCGGTCCCATCAACTGGCTCGGCAATGCCGCCTGGGCGCGCTTTTCCGTCATCCTCGTCAACGTCTGGTACGGCGCGCCGTTCTTCCTGATCATGTACCTGGCGGCGCTGAAATCGGTGCCGGACCAGCTCTACGAGGCCGCCGCAATCGACGGCGCCAATTGGTGGCAGAAGATGTGGTACGTGACGCTGCCGATGATGCGCAACATCATCGCGATCACGACGCTGTTCTC
The DNA here is from genome assembly GCF_055811795.1 of Bradyrhizobium sp. MI1.7. NCBI lineage: Bacteria > Pseudomonadati > Pseudomonadota > Alphaproteobacteria > Hyphomicrobiales > Nitrobacteraceae > Bradyrhizobium > Bradyrhizobium sp. MI1.7. Next base: position 6,985 of record NZ_JBVVPO010000110.1, on the reverse strand, counting down.
GCTGATCGTCACCTTCGCTAATTTCGACATCGTCCGCATCCTGACCTCAGGCGGGCCTCTCGACCAGACCCAGATCTTTGCCACCTATGCGTTCCGGGTCGGCATCGAGAGCAACGACATTCCGCTCGGCGCCAGCGTCTCGCTGTTCATGGTCCCGATCCTCGCCGTCGCAGCGATCTTCATCCTGCGCGACGTCAATAAACGCGGGAACGAATCCTGATGAGCACAATAGCGATCGACAAGGCCGGCCCCCGGCGCAAGGTCAAATATGGCAGCATGAGCCGCGACCGTACCTGGGCGCTGCGCTGGTCCTATTTCTTCTTGGTGCTGTTTGCGATCTTCTTTCTGACGCCGCCGCTCTACATGGTGATCACCTCGCTCAAGAGCAGCGCGGAGATCTCGGCTGCGACCAATCCGTGGTGGGTGTTCCACCCGACGCTGGCAAACTATGTCGAACTACTGACGTCGAACCAATTCCTCCGGTTCTTCTGGAATTCGACCATCGTGTCGCTGGTGGTTGTGATAGTCACCATGCTGATCAGCATCCCTGCGGCCTTCGCGCTCGCGCGGATGAAGTTCTGGGGCTCGACAACGCTCGCGACCGGCGTGTTCCTGACCTACCTGGTCCCGGACAGCCTCCTCTTCATCCCGCTGTTCAAGATGTTGGCGCTGGTTCAGGACATCACCGGCATCACGCTCCTGAACCGATGGTACGTGCTGCTATTCGTCTATCCAACGCTGACGGTGCCGTTCTGTACCTGGATCATGATCGGCTATTTCGCCTCGATCCCGAAGGAGCTCGACGAGGCCGCGATCATCGACGGCGCCTCGTGGCTTCAGACCCTGACGCGGATCTTTATTCCGGTCGCGCTGCCGGGCCTGATTGCCGCGACCATCTTCGCCTTCACGGTGTCCTGGGCGCAGTTCCTCTATCCCCTGGTGTTCACGACGTCCATCGACCAGCTCGTGCTCCCGGTCGGCATCACCACCACCCTGATCAAGGGCGACGTCTTCAACTGGGGCCAGATCATGACCGGCGCGCTGCTCGGCGCAGCTCCGCCGCTGGTCATCTACGCCTTCCTGATGGACTACTACATCGCCGGCCTGACCGCCGGCGCGACAAAGGGTTGATGTCTCATGGCTGACGTTGCATTGCGGAAGGTGGTCAAGCGTTACGATGATGTCGAAGCCGTGCGCGGCATCGACTTGGACATCGCCGACCATGAGTTTATCGTGCTGGTTGGGCCTTCGGGCTGCGGCAAGTCGACGACGCTGCGCATGATCGCGGGCCTCGAGGACATCAGCGACGGCGACATCATGATCGGCGGCGACGTCGTCAATGACGTACCGCCGAAGGATCGCGACATCGCCATGGTGTTCCAGAACTACGCGCTCTACCCGCACATGACGGTCGCGGAGAACATGTCGTTCGGGCTGCGCCTGAAGCACTTTCCCAAGGCCGAGATCAAGGCGCGGGTGACGGAAGCCGCCCGCCTCCTCGACATCACCGACCTGATCGACCGCAAGCCGAAGCAGCTCTCCGGCGGCCAGCGCCAGCGTGTCGCGATGGGCCGCGCCATCGTGCGCAATCCGAAAGTGTTCCTGTTCGATGAGCCGCTGTCCAATCTCGACGCCAAGCTGCGCGTGCAGATGCGGATCGAGATCAAGAAGGTGCACCAGAAGGTGCGCACCACCACCGTCTACGTCACCCACGACCAGGTCGAGGCGATGACGTTGGCTGACCGCGTCGTTGTGATGAACAAGGGCCGCATCGAGCAGATCGGCACGCCCAACGAACTCTACCACAAGCCGGCGACGCGCTTCGTTGCCGGCTTCATCGGCTCGCCCGCGATGAATTTCATCCCGTGCCGGCTGGAGGATGTCGGCGGCGCGCTCCAGATCCGTTTGACCGACCGCATCGCCTTTGCGCTGCCACAGGCTCGCGCCGCGCGCTACAACGCGCTGCCGCGCACCGACAAGCTGCTGCTCGGCCTCCGGCCCGAGCACCTCACCGAGTCGCATGCGCATCTGGGGCCCGGCGTCGAGACCTTCGACACCGTGCTCGACGTCACCGAGCCGATGGGGATGGAGACCCTGGTCTATTTCGGGCTCGACGGCACGCCCGTCTGTGGCCGCGTCGATCCCAACGCCGGCGCCAAGGACGGGGCACCCATGCGTTTGGCGATGGACCTCAACAATATGCACCTGCTAAACGAAGACACCGGCGTCGTGTTGTGACGCAGGTCCAAGAAATGCGAGCAGGCAGGGAGCGATGGCGACCAACAAGAAGAAGATTTTCGTTACACAAACTTTGTCGCAAGGGGCCCGCGCCCTCCTCACCCAGCGAGACGATATCGAGCTCGTCGAGTTTCCGAACCTGATCTCGGCCAAGGATTTCGAAGCCTTGCTGAAGAACCACGCGCCGGTTCACGGCGTGGCGCTGGGTGCCACCGCCTTCGGTGAGACCGAGCTCGAGGCCTCGAAGGACATGAAGGTGGTGACCCGCATCGGTGTCGGCTACGACGCCGTCGACGTGCCCGCCCTCTCCCGCCGCAAGGTGCCGCTGATGGTGGCGGGCAGCGCCAACTCGCCCTCGGTCGCCGAGCAGGCGCTGTTCATGATGCTGACGCTGGCCAAGCGCGCCAATGAGATGCACGCCTGCGTCAAGGACGGCCAATGGGCCAACCGGCTCGGCATGCTGCCGTTCGACCTCTACGGCAAGACCGTGCTGATCATCGGCTTCGGCCGCATCGGCAGTCGCACCGCCAAGCGCTGCCTGGCGATGGAAATGAAGGTGCAGGTCTACGATCCCTACAAGCCTGCGGCCGAGATCAAGGCCGCGGGTTGCGAGCCCGTCGGTGACCTCGACACCGCACTGCCCAACGCCGACTTCGTCACCATTCACTGCCCGAAGACCCCGGAAACCGTCGGCCTGTTCGATGCGGCGCGGATCGGCCGGATGAAGCCGAAATCCTACCTCATCAACACCGCACGCGGCGGCATCGTGAAGGAGGCTGCGCTATACGACGCCCTGGTCTCCGGCAGGATTGCCGGTGCCGGGATCGACGTGTTCGAGGTGGAGCCGCCGCCGGTCAGCAACGCGCTGTTCGCGCTGCCCAACGTCATCATGGCCCCGCACGTCGCCGGCGTCACCGTCGAGGCGGTGAGCCGCATGAGCGAGCAGACCGCTCGCAATATCCTGAGTGTGCTGGACGGCGATCCCATCCGGCAGAACATCATCAACCAGGACGTGCTCGGCTGAGCCGACCTCCGGGCGGGCGGTTATCCGCTCGCCTCCGGAACGCCAGAATGCGTCCCATTTTGGTGCAGATCGAGCCCCAACTCAGCCTTAATCAAACCCGCGTAATAAGTCCGGCCGCGGCGGCAGTGGGACAGACTTGCCGGCCGCGTCGAGCTGGAGGATGAACCCTTGTCAGAGATCGACCCGACCGACCACGCGCTGGCAACCATCGCCAGCATTTTGGAGCACCCCGAGCCCGTCCGCGAGACCGAGACCGAAATGGTGGTCGACGGTGAGCAGGTCGTCGCCGACCAGCATCCGATCGCCGACGAGCATGTGGTGGTCGACGAGCACGAGCATCCTGTGGTCGAGGAGCAGCCGCTGGTGCCGGAGCACACCGATGCCGATGGCTACAGCAAGGTCGGTCCGGGGCCGATGGTGGCGATCCGTCTGAAATGGACGGTCCATCGCGGCGATGACGGCCAGTTCTACGTCCACGAGACCATCGGCGAGCAGTCAGCGCCCGTGGTCAGCGGCCCGATGACGAGCGAAGCCGCGGTGCATTTCGTCGACGCGCACGAGGACGAGGCACATCGGCGCTTCGAGGAGCTGCGCAGCGAGATCGCCGGCCGCAGCTCGCTCGCCGATTACGAGCGCAAGGGCGAAGCCTAGCGCTCGCGAGGGCCGAGAAAATCCCGCTTCACGAGCTCGACGCCGGCATGCCGGAGCAAGTCGTAGGACGTCGTGACGTGGAAGAAGAATTGCGGGACGCTGAACGTCAGCAGCAGCGTCCGCCCGGTGAAGGGCAGCTCGGTCCCGTTTTTCAGCCTGAAGAAGACATTCCGTTCCGCCGCACTATCGATCTCGGCGCGCGACAGGCTCTCGATGAACTCGATTGACGTCGCAATGCGCGCCTGAAGCCCGGCGATGTCGTGCTCCAGCGCCGGCAGCGCCACCGGCTCCTGGTCGGCCAGCAAGGCTGGCGCGACCGTGGCATGGCGGCACGCCTCCCCTATCTGCTGCGCCAGATCGTACATGTTCGGCGCCATGCGCATGCCGAGCATGACGGCCGGATTGAACTTCCGGCTTTCGGCATAGGCGACGCCCTTGTCCAGCAGTGCCGACAGGTTGCGCAGATACGGCACGAAGACGCCGACCGAGGCGTCATACATCGAGATCGTCACCCTAAATTCCCTTCAATTCCGCCTCGCCAGCGACGGGCATCTGGTCTAAATCCAAGTTTCAAGAGCTGCACAATGACAGCTCGGGCATGGGTGGAAAAGAGATGATCGTTCGAATCGTGGCGGCTTTGGCCGCGGTCCTGCTGGCGAACTTTTCGGTATATGCACAGCAGCCGGCGCCATCGCGCCTCGACGAGATCGTCAAGCGCGGCACTTTGCGCGTCGGCATGACCGGCGACTACAAGCCTTTCACCTACCTGGACAAGGCGACACAGCAGTTCAACGGCTTCGACGTCGACATGGCGGAGGCGCTCGGCAGGGCGCTCGGCGTCAAGGTCGAATTCGTGCCGACGGCCTGGCCGAAGCTCATGAAGGACTTCGAGGCCGACCAGTTCGACATCGCCATGGGCGGCGTCTCGGTCACGCTCGACCGGCAGAGGAAGGGCTTCTTCTCGATGCCGATCATGCGTGAAGGCAAGACGCCGATCGCACGCTGCGCCGACGTCGGCAAGTACCAGACCATCTCCGACATCGACAAGAAGGGCACCCGCGTCATCGTCAATCCCGGCGGCACCAATGAGCGGTTCGCGCGCGCCAAAATCAAGGACGCCGAGATCAACGTCTTCCCCGACAACACCGTGATCTTCGACGAGATCGCCAAGGGCAACGCCGATTTGATGATGACGGACGCCTCCGAGACCCGCTACCAGCAGAAGCAGCATTCCGGCGTGCTCTGCGCGGTGCATCCCGAGAAGCCGTTCGACTTTTCGGAGAAGGCCTACTGGCTCCAGCGCGACATGGCGCTGAAGGCTTTCGTCGACCAGTGGCTGCACATCTCGATGGAGGACGGCAGCTACAGGAAGATCTACGCCGCCTGGTTCGACTAAAGCGATGTTCTCGCCGCGTGCGCCATCACTCCAGGCGCGCGCGGAAGAAGGCGACGGCTGCGCCGTTGAACACGTCGTGAAACACTATCCGATCAAACCCTGGAGGATCGGTGCACGGGATCGGCGCGGCCTCGGCAAGCTTGGGTGGGCATGGAGCAATGAAGGAGAAATGCGTGGAGTTCGGCACGATCCGGTAGTCGGGCTGCGCAGGAAGCAGCGGCACCAGCGCATCGACAGCATCGGGTACGGCGCCATCACCGCCAAACGCCGAACGCCACAAGAGAATTGGGATCGTCACGCGAGCCAGACGCTCGCGGCTGAACAGGCCGTCAAAAAGTGCCGGATCCGCCAGTATGGCGGCTCTGATACGGGGATCGTGGACTGAGGGCTCGGTCGGTACCCGGCTCTCGCGAATGTCCCGGCATTTTGGCGTCGTGGCTCCGTCGCTGTCGCAGAACGGAGCGAGCGCGCCGAAATCGGGGTTGCCGCCGATCACGACGAGACCGGTATAGGCGCCGCGCGAGAACCCGAACAAACCAACCCGCTTGGGGTCCAGGACCGCCGCTTCCTTCCAGGCGCCGAGCATGAAATCCGTAAGCCGCTTCATGTCGGCGGGACGCTCGACCAGGACGGAGAACTCATCGGTCCGGCTGCTGTCCCTGGCAGTGTCGCCCGGGTGATTGATCGCGGCGACCACGAAGCCGGCATCGGCCAACGCGGCCGCCGTGTCGACGTGGCCCAAAAACGAGCCGCGCCGTCCGTGCGACACGACGATCAGCGGCAGTCGATTGCCCGCTACCGGACAGTCCTTCACGCCCGGCAGGACGACACCGCCGTCGAGAGCGACCTCGGAGGGCGCCGCCGCACAAGGTGTCCACACCATGCCCGTGAGCGCGGGGCCGCTGGCGTCCGCCGGCACTTCGATAAACCGGAGCCCAGCCGCGTGCGCCAGCGTCGCAGCAAGGCAAGCGACTACGATCAGAATAAGTCCGCCAAGCCGCGGCCGGAACATCAGCGTGCGCTTTCGGAAGCTTCAACCACAACGGTTGTACCTGCCCATCCCATACCCCGTCCAGAGGTGCGCCGCGCCGCCGTCCAACTCTGGACGGAGTCCGGCGTTATTGAACCCGAACCCGCTGGAGCACGACTCATACGGACAACAGTGATCTAGATCACTTTTTGCGATCGAACCGGCGCGTAAGCCTCGGTACGGGGACCAGTTGTTCAGGAGACCGAAATGAGGAAGCTGTTGGCCACGGCCGCATTCCTTTTGGCGAGCACCGCTGCGCAGGCGCAGTACACTTTCGAATATGGCGGGCGCACCATCCGCATCGATCCGGACCGCGGCACGGTGCAGATCCCCGGCGTCTACGATAACACCGGCCAGGGCAAGGCGAAGAAAGCCAAGAAGAACGAGACGACCCCGGGCCAGCAGGCGCCGCAACAGGCCAAGGTTGATCCGCAACCGCCGGCCGCTCCGGCGCCAGCTCCCGCCCCTGCCGCAGCGCCGCCCGCAACCGAACAGGCGCCCGCCGCTGCAGCGCCGCCGCCAGTTCCGCCCCCGCCCGCTCCGCCGCCGTCCGCAACCGCCAGCAACGCGCCGGCCGAAACGGCCGTGTTGCCGCCGCCTGCACCTCCTCCGGCGCCACGGCGGGCGCTGCCTGCTGCCCGACCGG
>NZ_JBVVPO010000109.1:0-17063 GCF_055811795.1 Bradyrhizobium sp. MI1.7 | reverse complement strand
AGCCGATCTCCAATCAGAGATCGATCATTCCTCGCTCGACGCCTTCAATGGAAGGTGGGACCGAAACAGCGCTTACGTCGCCTTCGTGCTTGGGGCAGCGCGAGTACGAGTTCTGGCGAACGGCTTCTCCCTGGCGCGTCGATCGAAGCGATTCCACGCGCGAAACCGCGAATGCCATGAAGAGTCACCAACAGGGTAGAAGGCGAACTGCGTTGTAGCGTCCGAGTTACCATGTCGAAGACCTCTCGCGAGACGGTTGCTCGCTTGAGAGGGGCGACAATGGCCTAACCACCTTTAATCTTCTTCCGTATAGATGTCTTCAGGAAGATTGAATGCGATGTAAAGGACGAAGATCGCCGCTACAAAGAATAATGAAACAAGCGCTAGATCAATATATAGCCACACGGTTCGATGGTTCTCAAATCGACAAATAAAATTACCACGTAGTCTAGGTGTCGCGTGCCATTGCCACAATCGAACTAAAGTTCAGTAGGTGGAAACGCCGTAGAGTTCAGCGCGGATCTGGCGGACTGCGCGGCAGCGAGCGGTCTGTCCTATCGCCCAAATTGCGGCCTTCATCGTCTGTGATCACACGCGGGGCACCATCCTTGCGGCCAGCGCGCAGGATATCCAGCGAAGCGATCGAGGCTTCAAGAAATCACGCACTTGAGCCGCGCGATCATCGCCTGTGTTGAACGGAGAAGCAACTCTGCTACCTCTGACTGAGAATTCCTGGATTCGATAGGCTTAAAGAGCTCGATCGACTGTTTACCGGAAGTGGATCGTCGAGCTCGAGATGCTCAAGCGGCCAATAGGAAGGCGGCGTTTGTCTGCGCCAGTTGAAGAAGGTCCGTTCCCGAGTGCATGGTGGAATCCACGTGATAGTTCAGGAGGGTGTGAGCGGCGTCATACTGAGCCACCAGCACCGAGCCGTCGTCCTTTTGTATCAGACCGGTGACGCCGAGCGCGTTACCCGCTGCATCGCTGTGGCTGATAAATACGTCTCCATTAGGGGCATGCTTGATGCTATCGACAAATGTCAACGACTTGCTGAAATCGAACAATTTGATGAGCGGATCACCTACGTCGTCGGTCGAGACGAGTTTGTAGCCGGTGAACGTTCCATTCGCATCTGTAATCGCTTGGTAAGGCGTGTTGCTGGCTGCCTGGCCGTGGGCATCGTATTGAACGACTGTTTTTGTGCCGTCGGCGGCTGTGGTCTCGATAGAGCTTCCAGTGACGCTGCCTGTGCTCGAATAGTAGACGGTCGTGACGTTTCCGGCGCTGCCGATTTTCGATATCTCCCATCCTGTCAACGCGTGCGACTCGCTGTAGTGGGCCGTCATAGTCGACCCGTCGGCATTTTGAATGACGCCGGTCAGGCTCTGAAAATTTCCATTCGCGTCGCGCATCTCGGTAAAGACGTTTCCGTTCGACGCGGTGTTGATCGATTCAGTAGTGAGCAACGTTCGCTCGCTGTCGTACATTCGAACAATCTGATTGCCGGCAGAGTCCGATGTCGTTTCGCGGTAACCTGTGAGAACTCCCAAAGAATCGGTTATCGGCTGAAGGTCGTGCGCGCTCTCTCCGACAATAGTAGTTGTGCCTTTGCCCGATATCTCCTTGCTGGTACCGTCATTCGTCGTCAGCGAAAGATCAAGATTGTTGATAGTTAGAGATCCAGAGCCGGAAATTACCTCGGATCCAAAATCGACGGAAGCGAGCCATTCTTTGTCAGAAACGACATTGAGACTTTTGAGGCTATCGAACACGGAATTGATATCAAACGTACCCGCAGGCACATCGTTGTCCAAAATGAGCGCCGTATAGGTGCCCGTATGGTAGAATGTTCCCGAATACGCCCCGTTGGAGTATTTGCCGATGGCATCTCCCCAGGGTTGGAAGGCATTGCCATGGGTCCATATCATGATCTCGTTTGTAACGGTTGACCCGTCGCCATTCGGCGCGCTGGTTAACCAGATATCGAATGAGACATTGAAACCGGTTGTATCTCCCGAATAGGTCGTACTGTAGTCAGCGGTGAGAGCTGCGATGTTCCCCAACTGCATCGGAAAAGTGTGTGTCGTATCGGTCGCATTAACCGTATCGCCGTAGGGCGCTACGCCAAAGATGATGTCCGGATAGGCGCGGACCGGGGAGTATAGATCGGTGACGGTGGGGAACGACCATTGAAACGTGGTCCCTTCCGTCAGGTTATTCAAGTTGGACGTACTCTGAATCGTGTAGTCAACGCCATCAACGAGAGAGCCTGGATTCCAGGCATTGTTCGCAACATATACGCCATTTTTGACGATGGTCTTCTGACCACCGACCATATGGATCTCGTAACTCGAGCTTAGCCCGTCCATGAATCAAGTTCCCACAAATGATGTTGGGTCAACTCTTAGGACGAGGCTGTTTCTCTCACTTTAAGCTGAAAGATAAAAAGCGGCAGGTCGCCCGGCAGACACGCTGGGGGTGGTGCTTTCTTCAGGCAAAAGCCCACCATGAGTTTACATTAATGATGAAACTCGACGAAAAATACTGGCACATGCAATGCATGTTGAAATAAGTAGGAGTAGTTCAAGGTCGTCGGTCGTTAATTTCTAACGAATTCGAGGCCGGTCGGGGCCCTTCCCAAAGTGATTGCGTTTTCAGTCGTAGTCCAAGACATCATCCCCAGCGGTTACCACCGATCCGGATGTCCATCGCAGGACGCCGTCGGCGCAGGTCGATTTCGTGGCCCTTAATCAGATCGAGATGGACACATGAGCACCTTTTCCTGGAGCTCGACAAAGCTGTTGCGCTACGCGATCGCCGTCGTCGGGCCCGTCAGCGTAGCAGCGATCCATCTCACGCTTTCCTTGCTCATGCTGCGAGTATTGTCACCGGCCGAATTCGGCGTTTTTACATTTTTGCTGGTAGCAGCTCAATTCAGCTGGGGCATTTGGAGCGCGTTGTTTTGTGCGCCTTTGCCGGTACTCCTGCTGGAAACTTCGATCGCCGAACAGCGCATCGGGATCAACGTTCTTAGATGTATCAATTGGATTGCAGCAGCGTTTTCGATCGTCGTTTTCTTTCTGGTTGCGGAGCGGCTCGGGCTGAGCACATCAGCGTCGATTTGTTTTGCCCTTTATGGCGCTGTCGCGCTGATTCGCTGGTTTGGGCGTTCTTTTGCCTATGTCCGCTGCCAGCAGCTAAGGGCGGTGGCGTCGGATCTGGCGTACAGCGTCAGTCTTCTCGCGATGCTTGCGGTCACGATCAGACTGCTCGGCTGGCCCCCCCAGATCGCCTGCTACTTTTCGATGTTGGTTGGCGCCATAATCGGGGTGTTGCCGATCGGGAAATCGTATTTTTCGCTGCATGTCGGCGAGGGGTGGGGCGTTGCATTTGCCCGGTACCGGCTGATTTGGAAAGACCAAGCTCGATGGGCATTATTGGGTGTGTTGACAACGGAGGCCACCGCAAATGCACATGTCTACATCGTCACTTTGTTGCAGGGGCCCTCTGCATTTGCACCAATTGCCGCAAGCTCTCTGTTGATGCGCCCGATTAACGTCGCTCAGAATGCACTGACCGATTTTGAGCGCCCACAGATGGCACGATTGATCTCAGGGGGACAATTTTCGGCCGTCAGACAGTCTCTTATGTTGTTTCGTGCCGCGCTTGCGGCGATTTGGATTGCCACCGTTCTGATCAGCGTCGTCATATTTCTGTGGTTGCCGCGTCTATTGTTCCCGCCGACCTATGATTTGGATTACGTGGCAGCTGCAACCGTGCTCTGGACCGTATTCGCCGCACTTCGTCTCCTGCAAACGCCGGAGAGCGCGCTCCTCCAGGCCGCGGGAGAATTCAAGGATCTTGCAATGGCTAGCGTTTATTCGTCTATCGGAAGCGTCGGGGCCGTCTGGATGTTGGTGATGTTCGCCGGTGCTCTGTGGTCCATCGCCGGCCTGTGTCTTGGAGCAATCATTTATCTTGGAGCAACCCTCTATTTTGCTCGTAAATGGTTGAGAGAACTCAGTCGTTTAGAGAGAGCGGCCGAATGCAACGGATAGTTATGATTGCCCCCCATTTCCCGGAATACTCTTATTTGTTGTCCAGGGCCCTGTCGGAACAATCCGACGTTCGATTGATGATCGATCAGGCTGCCCTGATTTCCGAGTATGAAGGACGATCACGTCCCGCTGCGCCCCGGGTCGAGGTCCAGCAAACGAACCTTGTCTCAATTCGCGATTTGTGGACGCTTCTGATCGGTATCATTCGGTTTAGGCCTACGGTGATACACTGGCAGGAGCCTAGCGGATTTAGGAAGGCGGTCTTAGCCGCTATTGTCGTAACCCTGGCGCGACCATTTGCGGTTCTCGCGCTTACCATCCATGATCCTGTCCCTCACATGGGTGGGGATGACGCGATCGCGAGGAGACTAGCACCGCTTCGTCGATATACGCGACGAAGTGTTCACCATATCTTTGTCCACGGCCTCTCATGCCGCGAGCAATACCTTGAGGAGTACCTCCCGGCACCGCATCGCGATGACCGAGTTCATCTCACGGAACATGGAATCATCCTTGCGGGAGAGAAGATTTCCAGCCCGACAGGTCCTTTTTCGATGCTGATGTTCGGCCGAATGGAGGCCTACAAGGGATTGGAGGTACTGTGCGACGCCATGGAGATTTTCCTCCGGGAGGGCGGAGAGGGTACATTGCATATCGCTGGTGCCGGCCCCGAACTGGATCGTCTCGAAGGGCGCTTCCGTTCTCTGCCCTCGGTCGATGTGACCAATCGCTTCCTTCCGGCTGCCGAGATTATCGACAAGATGGGCGCGTGCGACGGCTTGGTGTTGCCATACCTCAGCGCGACCCAAAGCGGCGTGCTGTCAGCCGCCTTCGCGAACGGGAGGTTTGTCGTCGCAAGTCGCGTTGGCGGCATTGTCGATGTGGTTCAGGATGGCGTCAACGGGCTCCTGGTCGAACCGAACGACGCCGGTTCTTTGGCGCGGGCATTGAGCCGCCTCTCGGGAGACCCTGGATTGCGCGAGCGGCTGCGGGCAGGGGCGCTGGCAACCGCCCGTGCCCGTCTCGATTGGTCCAAAATAGCTGCGAAAATGATCGCTGAATATCAATAACTCAGCACGAACGGGGTGTGCCTGCTGAATTTTCTTTCCGCTCGGCGTTTGAGCACGCTTCTAAGTAGGGCTCCGTGTGGGTTGCAGCGATTCGAGCAATAGCGTTGCTGCCGTGGGCCACGCAAAATCCGCTCTCACTTGTCCGGCGTGCGCCGCTGCGCGGGATCTGATGTCAGCCAAGGTGCAGGTGGTCAGATGTGTGACGGCATCTTCCACGGGCTGTAGGCGGCTCACAAGAAACCCGTCATAGTCAGAGATCATGGATCTGGCGCCAGCCAGATCAAGCGCTAGCGGTAACGTGCCCGAAGCCAACGCCTCAAGGACGATGAGCGGATAGGAATCCACTTGCGAGAGGTGCACAAGCACGTCCGCGTTGCGGAGTTGGCCCATCAGTTGTTCAGGCGTGGCCCAACCAAGCAGGCTGACATGCTCGGAGAGGTTCTTCTCCTCAATACTTTTTCGCAGCGAAATGCGCGTTTCCTCGTCTGCACTGCCGACGATCTGCGCCGAAAAAGTCACGCCGGCCGCTTGAAGACGCGCACAAACATCGAGCATCAAAAAAGTGCCCTTCGCAACGGAGAGCCGGCTCGCATGTATGAGCCGCAGTTCACCTGACGGAAGCTCGGACTTGTCGGTGTTGGCCGGCACGGAGATCGGCTCAAGGACCTCCGGCGGTAGGAAGGTTCGGATGAGCGACCGTTGGACGTTCGATGGGAGAGATATTTCGCTCTCCTGGGTTTGGGATAGCAACGCGATCCGATCGGCTCTCGACAAGATCAGCCGAGATATCGTCCGCAGGGTCGAATTGCGCTGCGACTTCCAGTTCAAGCCCAGATGCGGGGTCACGACGGTTTCGTAGCCCAGTGCCTTGGCGAGCAGGACGTAGATCAGATCGGGAAGATTTACATATTGGATCCAGGCCACAGCATTGCCGCTAGCGCGGGAGGCGATGAGACGCAACACGCCGAGCACAAATGCAGGAAGCCGCCGCAATGACAAATATGCCGTGCTGGTCCACAGACGTTCGATCCGGAGTTCGGGGCAAATTCGCTCCATTGAGATTTTGGCTCGATCGCAAAACGCCTCGACGCCTCCCAAGTGATCGCGCGTGCCACCAATGACGAGAATTCTCATCGCGGCAGCGCCTCAGCCGCCGGTTGGTTAGACCTAGGAAATGCAAGCTTGCGCTGCGGAAAACTCATGTCATGTGCCTAAAAATATCTTGAAAGTGCCGCATTTTTGCCCTCCGCGGGCGATTGACGCGCGAATCGCCGATTGTTATCAGAAACTTTAAAGATTTATTACTTTTCTCTTTTTTGATGGTGAAAATTTGCATTCAATCAGCTTGCTGGAAAAAGTTCGCGTATTCGGTAACAGCAAAGATTGCATAGATTGGCTGAATTCAGTCAGAGTCAGCCCGGCAATTGTTTCATTCTTGAATGCGCACGCCTTCAACTTGTCCTGCCGCAATCCCGCGTTTTATAGCGCGTTGATGGCTTCGGAGATCGTGCTGCGAGATGGCGTCGGTACCGAATTGATCATGCAGGCAGCCGCACTGAAGGCGGGTGTTAATACCAATGGCACTGATCTAATTCCTGCGGTGCTTCAGTCTCGGCCGGGAGCGCGAGTTGCCGTCATAGGAACCAGAGAGCCTTGGCTTTCAGCGGCTTGCGCACGAATAGAGGAGTTTGGCGCAAACGTCGTGCTTCGCATCGACGGCTTCAAGGATGTCGGCGCCTATGTCGAGGAGGTCGCGTGCGCGGCTCCGGATATCATCTTGCTCGGCATGGGAATGCCGAAGCAGGAATTCGTCGCCGTGGAACTCGTCAAGCGCCTCGATCGGCATCCGTGTTTGATATTGAACGGTGGAGCGATACTTGATTTCCTCGCCGATAGGTTTCCGCGCGCACCTAAAGGCCTCAGACGCTTTCGCATGGAATGGCTCTTCAGGCTGCTTTTAGAGCCAAGGAGGTTGTGGCGCCGCTACATCGTCGGCGGTGTAATCTTCTCTACAAGGATAGTTCAAGTTGCTTGGGTCAGCCGATCAAACCTACTTGCTAAGGTCAGCGGCTCATCAGAGATCGCAAGCAGTAACCCTGATCATGCTAATTCTAACTCCCGCGGACAAGGCCGTGGCATAGAGCCGGGCAAATCCGAAGCCGCGTGAGAATGTAATGTCAGAAGGCAGGGTGAAGTCCGGCAATCCGATCCAATCCATCCAAGTCATGCGCGGGTTAGCTTCCGTGAGCGTGGTGGCGTTTCACGTAGGTCTTATCATGGCCCATGTTGAATATGGCGGATTGCACCCGTTCGGATGGATCGAGGCGGTCGCGAGCCGCGGATGGTTTGGCGTGAATTTCTTTTTCGTGCTGAGCGGGTTTATCATCTTTCTCGCGCACGCAAAGGATATCGGCAAGCCGCGTCAACTGACGACGTATCTGTGGCGGCGGTTCTCCCGCGTCTATCCAGCCTATTGGGCGTTTCTGACCTTGTTTATTGCCGCAGCTTTCGCTGGTGTGGGAAAGATCAACTTCGGCATCACCTGGGGCGATCTTCTCTCGTCCTACACACTCCTGCGATGGGTAAATGAGCCATCGCTGCCGCTGAAGGTCGCCTGGACCCTCCTGTTTGAGGTCTTGTTCTACTGCATTTTTGCAATTGCGATCTTGAACAGGGCGGCCGGTGCCGTCGTACTCGCCTGCTGGTTCGTCGCGATCATGATATCGTCTTTCTTGCTGCACAGCCTAGATATGGGCTGGATGAGCATGTGGAACATCAACTTCTTCTTCGGGATGCTTGCCTATCTTGCTTACAGGCAGCTTCCGGATTGGTTGGGTTTGCCGATCGGCACACTGGGCATCTTCCTGCTTGTCGCACTGGCCCCGCGAGCGGCATACGAATCCATCGAGGCTCAGCAGGGGTTGCCCAAGGATTTGTTGGCGCTCGGAGTTCCGTTTTTTCTAATCCTGCTCGGATTCGCGCTGGCCGAGCGAAGGCATGGCTTTGTTCCGAGCTGGCCCCTATTGGTGCTTGGCGAGGCATCATATGCAATCTACCTTGTTCATTCGGCGGCCATATCGATTCTTTGTCAGATATTCTTTCGTTTTCAGATCGGACAATCGTCGCCCAATCTCGTTTTCTGGTTCATATTTCCGGCCGCGGTCGTTGCCGGTGTGTTGGCGCACTTCTTGATCGAGCGGCCTCTGACCCAACTCATCCGTCGCGGAAAGCCTGAAGGCGCTCAACTAGCTGCAGGTTTCAGGTGACGTATCGGCTCGCGTCTCGGTCCCGTGGCCCACTGCATCGGCCAGCGCTGGACCAAGACGGCACGAAGCAGAAAAAAGACATGCGTGTAACCGGCAAACTTCATCACCTGCAGGCGCTCCGTGCGATCGCGGCTTCGCTCGTCGTCGCCGATCATGCCTTGGAGTATCCCATACGCAGGCAGCTTCTTGGAGAGCATAACTACGCGCTTGCCTGGATACTAGGCTGGGTCGGGGTTGCTGTTTTCTTCGTGATCAGCGGGCTCATCATGGTCCGTAGCTCGTATGATACATTCGGCGACATCCAACAGGCGAGGCGGTTCGCTGTTCGAC
The DNA here is from genome assembly GCF_055811795.1 of Bradyrhizobium sp. MI1.7. Classification (NCBI taxonomy): domain Bacteria; kingdom Pseudomonadati; phylum Pseudomonadota; class Alphaproteobacteria; order Hyphomicrobiales; family Nitrobacteraceae; genus Bradyrhizobium; species Bradyrhizobium sp. MI1.7. Next base: position 8,339 of record NZ_JBVVPO010000109.1, on the reverse strand, counting down.
GCATCCTGAGGGTCGTACCGCTATACTGGCTGGCGACTTCGGCCTTTCTGGTTGTTTCCGTAGTGCGGACGAATGCTTTCAACCCCGTGGACCTCGTTAAAAGTCTGCTCTTCGTTCCATATCTATCGCCGGGGGCGTCGGGCATGAGGCCGATCGTAGGACAGGGATGGACTCTCAACTATGAGATGATGTTCTACATGTTATTCGCTCTCTCGTTGACATTCAGAAGAGGCTTGGGCCTCGCCTGGATATTCGTCGTTCTCGCAGCCTTGGTGGTTTGCCATGTGATCTTCTGGCCGCCGTTCCCCTATTCCGATCCAGTCACTCCTGCTCAGTTCTGGAGCGATCCCATTATTCTGCTGTTTGCTTTGGGCATGGTCGTCGGGCTGCTGGAGCACAGCGCGCTTCGGCGGTATGCAGTGCCTAATCCCATCGCGTGCTCTCTAATTCTCATGGTCGCCTGCGGAGGCGCGTTCATAGCGCTCGGTGGAGCATTCCCGTTGCCGGTATCCTGGCAGATTCTTTTTGCCGCGATGGCGGTGTGTACTGTCTATATTTGCACCAACGCTGTCACAGCCGCGCCTGGCAGGGTCGAGCAGGTACTTGAGACCGCCGGCGATGCGTCTTACAGCACCTACCTCATTCATCCACTCGTCTTGATGGTTTTCGCGACCGTCTGGGGCCTGTTGCCGCGTTCGATGCAACATCCGGTAGCGTTCTTAATTGCCTCTATCTTATTGTGCAATTTGGTGGGATATCTCGTGCATCTTTCGATCGAGCGCCCTTTGGGCGAAAAACTCCGTCATTTTGCGGAGCGCCCGCGGGATCTGCCGAAGCGGGCCCGACTGTTAGCCTAACCGGAGGGCGCTTACCATTAGCAGAGACCGTTGTGGCTCCTCCGGTTGGGGCATGTTAAATGCATGGGCATGATGAATTGAGAAATCCGGGCTAAACTCCAACCCGCAAGTGAGAGGCGGTTCCTAGGATACTTCCTCACTCTAGCTTGAAGTTTATCGAGCGATCAATTTCGTAAACGTCGTAACGACGTGGGGCAAGTTCCCGACAATTTCGGCAAAGGTTGCAGCATGGATATAGGTCAGTTTGACAGGATGATCGGACAGCGCACGGTTGGCCTGTTCAGCCTCGTTTGGCGCAATTTCGTTCTGTTTATTGCCCTATCGGCAATTGCTTTTGCTGGTCTTTTGTCAGCAATTTTTGCCCTACAACCAAAATACGAAGGATTAGCGCTCGTCTTTGCCAGTCAAAGCAGCACGCAAGATGCAAGCGGGACGCCCCAGAAGATTCCCACAAAGGGCGCATCTCTCGTTCGGATAGCTGAGAGTGACGAGGTCATCCATTCCGCGATTGAATCGGTCGGAATGGAAACGCTCTTCGATCACACGCCGACGATGCCGGACTCAATTTTCACTCGCTTGAGGCAACATTTCTTCGCAGGTGACACTTCACCGCCGGCCAGCCTCGATAAGCTCGACGCTGCTTCGTTTCAACTTCGGAACGGCTTGTCCATCCAAGCTGAGCCCAACAGCGATGTGCTGCGAATCTCGTTCCGGGATAGACGCCCGCTCGTGGCCGCGGCTTTCGCAAACGCGATTGCGCGCTCGCTGATCGATCGTTATCTGGAATTATACAGCAGCCATAGCGCTTCGGAATTCTTCACGCGACAGAAGCAACGCTTCGACGATCAGCTGAAGGAGGCTGCGACGTCTGTGAATGAATTCGCGGAACGCACACAGACCTATTCGGCCGATGAGCAGCGCAAGTTGCTGCTGCAGCGTCAAAGCGACTTGTTGAATTCGATGGCCAGCACACGCGGATTGATCGCGCAGAAAAACGGCGAGCTGAAAGACATGCTCGATCAACTTCGAAAGCTCGCTCCGGTCACGCGTTCTCCATACCTCTCATCGCTGGTCGATAGCTTTAAGCCGGACCGCTCGCAGGGTGGGACAGCGCAGCCGCCGGCATCGAGCCAATTGAGTGCTCCTCGTTCCGGTTCCGACGTCAGCGATAATCCGCCGCTTTTGATGATCCAAGTCTACCAGCAGTCGATGGTCAATCTATTCAAGATAAACTCGGAACTCGTAGGCGCGGTAACCCTCGAGAAGCAACAGGCGGCGGAAGCCGTGGCGATGACGGAACAATTGAATAAACTATCGGATAATGAACGGGAGTTTCTGGTGAGGAGGCGCGCGCTCGATCAAGCGGTGGCGAACTCGGACCTATATTCGCGCCGAATGGTCGAAGAGCAAATCAATGCCGAACTCTCAGCGGCGAAAATTTCGCCGCTGAAAGTTTTGCAACTGGCGACGGTCCCGCTTCGTCCGATATTTCCAAGGTACACTCTGGCCATCGGGTCGGCTGCGATCGCCTCGCTCTTGCTCGGCTTTGCGGGCATCCTGCTGTTTGGTAGGAAGGGCCTCAAGCCCGCGGGTAATAAGTCTGACCGCAACCAGGTCTTCAACCTCGAATCGTCAGAGGAATTTAGCCTGACGTCGCTGGATCGAGTGCGAGACAAGGTGTCTTGAGCTTGTCAGCCGCTCGTAAATTCGAAGTCTCTCCGTCTTATTGGGGACAATGGATTGTCTGCGCCGCATTGTTTGTGGCCTGGGTCGGCTTTACTCCGGTCTTCATTTTCGGCGAAGGCGATATGCAACTTGCCAGCCTTGAAGCGGGGGGCGGTGACCTGGCCAAGCAATGCGCTTTCGCGGCTCTTTTTGCCCTCGTCGTGTGGAGGGTGTGGTACGAGGAGGGAGTGGAGAGCCTTGGCAGCGTGCCGGTATGGCTCGCCATGGTGTTGTTGTGGTGCTTGGTAAGCGTCGTCTGGGCCGTTGACCCGATGATCGCAGTGAGACGCGTCCTGCTGCTCGTAATGGTTACTGTAGCCATTTCGCTCGTTGTTCGGCGCATGACGAGCCCAGAGTTTCTGAATGCGCTCTTCATGATTTCGGTAGCGATACTATTCCTGGACTGGGTCGCATTGCTGGTGTCACCCAATGGCGTTCACACAGCGGCGGGGCCAGATGTTGGATTGATCGGAGACTGGCGAGGGGCTCACATTCACAAGAACGAGACCGGCGCGTTTACCGCGATCGCGACCATTGTGTTCATCGACAGAGCCATGCGAGATCGATCGTTTCTGGTCTGCCCGCTGCTTGCATTGCTCGCGGTCTGCTTCCTGATCGGAACGGGATCAAAGACCTCTCTTGGCCTGCTGTTCGTGGCGATTGCATTCGGTGTTGTCGCCGCGACGACGTGGCCATACCGCCGGCTTCGGCTTGTTGTCTGCTCTTTGGCCATCGTCTGCGTGCTCGGATTTCTGAATTTCTACAACCGTGAGATATCCGAACTGCTGAGTAAACTTGACGATCCTGGCGCCTTCACCGGCCGGCCTCAAATATGGGCCATCGCCTCATCCTATTTTGTTGATCACCCGTTTCTAGGGGCTGGCTACGGTTCGTTTTGGGCGATCGGCAAAGCCAGTCCAGTTTTTCAATACGCCGACGGTTGGGTCGCTGAGCAGATTGACCACACCCACAATGGCTATCTCAACATCGCGATCCAAGTCGGCGCCGCAGGCCTTGTTTTGACATTAATCGCTGCGGTAATAATGCCAGCGAAGGAACTCTTTTCCGCCGAACGCTTGGGAAGAGACCGATTTGTTCTGACTGCGTTGTTGTTCTTTATCGTTTTTCGTGACTTTCTCGAAGATTCGATCGTCGATCGCTCCAACCCATGTTGGATCATCCTCGTCGGCGTCGCGGCTCTCGTAAACCGCGAGACAGTAGTTGAGACTTATCGAGCAATCCAAGAGCGTTACCGCCGCTTGCGTGTGGTGCAACCTATTCCGTAGCGCGCGGAGCGCCTCATCTCGTATACGTCACCTCGATCGAATGAAAGAGCGCGGAACCTGATTTTCTTACCGGCTCGACACCCGTAGCCAATCCATTGAAATACTCTTCGCCGGTCAGATAGATCTTCCCTGTTGTCTGATTCACCCACCTGAGCCAGTTGAGAAGAGCCTTCACATCGAAAGTTGAGGCCAGTTGATCCGATCCGTCGCTCGGACAAAACAGGTAGTAGGGAGTTTTGAAGAAATTCGACTGCTGACGTGTGACTGCCCACCTGACGGATGGACTGCTTCCGATGGCGGCGGACTCATAGATTCCCAATGATTCCAAAGTCGCCATGAAACGCCGTGCCGATGGCGTGGCATGGAGGAATACTTGGATTTCGCACGCCATCGTCGCTTCGGTCGATGAGCCAGATGTGTAAAGAAAGAGGTCTAACGCCACGTTCGCGCTGTCCGAAGGTGCCGAGTAGCCGATATCGGCTTCGTGAATTAGTGCCGATATTGCTTTTATCCTGCTCGGTGGAACTTGGGCGGGTGTAATCGTATTGAGATAGTTTCCGTAATCGATGGCGTTCCAGCTCTTTACGCTGTCGTTCGCGTTGTCAGGCCATTTCCATCGCAGAATCGTGCCTTTGGGAAAGCTTTCGGGAAGAAGCGTGATTGTCTGAAGTCTATCAGCCGACGCGTCGTTCACTGCCTGAAAGGCCAAGAATTGACCCGAACTGTATTCCTGCTTGCTTGCCCCTCTTTGATCGGTCAGCGTGATTTCAGCGAGCTGGGCCGGTGGTAAGCCTCCGGAAGAGACGTCGGCGACCACTCGACCTGGGCGTGCAAGCAGGAGGCTCGTCGCTGCCCCCACGGTGATCGAACGTCTATTAAATAGGGGGCACATCGCGCGGTCATTCTTTTGAATTTGGATGCAATCCGAGATCGAACGCTGTCCGAGCTCCTGAAACTAGAATCCTTGCTTAGCTAAGGTGTACTGCGCACTCAAGCGTTCGGTCTACCGAACGGCTAGTATCACCTCTCCTTGCGGGCTTGGAAGCGCCGCCAATGCGCTCTCTATTGCCCACGCAATTGCGCTTCCTGACAATAATCATACTGGCGCGTCACGAGAAATTCACCTGATTGGCGTGCCCTGACACGTCGCGATGCTCAATAGGCGTTTCGCGCGCTCGCAACCTCAAAGGCTGTCTTGAACAGAATCTTCAGGTCCAACAACAGGCTCCAGTTGTTGATGTACCAGAGGTCGAGTTCCACTCGTCGCTGCATTTGTTCGATCCGAGGAGTCTCGCCCCGAAATCCATTCACTTGAGCCCAACCGGTGATGCCGGGCTTGACGTGGTGGCGAAATGCGTAGTCTGATAGTATTTCGCCATACTGGATATCATGCACAAGAGCATGCGGTCGTGGTCCGACCAGCGACATATCACCCTTCAGGACGTTAAAAAGTTGTGGAAGCTCGTCGACGCTCGACCGACGCAAATGGCGACCTACCCGCGTTACTCTCCGATCGAATCGCGTCGCCTGGACGACCTTGTCGCTATCTTCGCCCACGGTCATGGTGCGGAACTTCAGTATCCTGAATTGCTTCGTGTTAAATCCGTTTCTCCGCTGTCGGAACAGAACCGGTCCTGCCGAATCCAATTTGATTGCAATCGCAGCTAAGAGCATAGGTGGCCATAGCAACACGAGCAGCGCCACGGCACCGACGATGTCCAACGCGCGTTTCAAGAACTGCTCGAAGTGGGAGAGTGGCCCGCGTTTGATTTCAATCGCGGAGTAGGGCTTCGAGGCTAGGGTCAGGTCCTGTGTGATGTCTCGAACAACCCGGTCCGGGACCAATTGAACGGGAAGCGGGGAGGCCCGCATGCGGTCGCGTATGAGTTCAAGCCTGCGCGACTCATTCCAGGAAATTGCCAGTACAATCCTTTCCGCTCCCTTCTGCCTCGCGCTCTCCATAGCCTGATTGAGCACGCTCATCTCACTGAAGCTCAGCTGCATCATCGAGAGGCTGTGGCTTGGGAGAGTTAAGCGGTCGATCTCGGTTAAGCCAAAATCCCTCAAGAGCTGATCGCCGTCCAAAGCCGCCAACTCATCCCGTGATCCAACGAGGACAGCTCGACGACCAGCTAGCATTCCTCCGGTCACGGCCCCCCTAACAACGCGCGTGACAGCCCAGCGCGCACCCATTAACAGCGTCGCCGACAAAGCGACAAAGCTGATAATCGACCCCCGCGAAAAGATCGCGCCAACCTTGAGCAGGAACGCCAGAAAGGTGAGCAGAAGCCCGACGATAAGCCAACGATTGATGATTCTTCGATAAGCGGGGCGCGACGAAACGATTGAGCCGAGTTGGTAGAATCCAGCCGCGTGCGCCATCCACAAATAAAGGATCGCCGCAATGCTTCCCGACAACGCAAAGGCATCGAAATTACTGACAGCGCGGCTTGAGAACGCTTGATAAATTGAGCAGCCTAGAATGCTCGACGCCGTAATGACTGAAAAATCGACCGCGGCGCAAAAGCAACCTGCTGCCGCTTGGGGAAATCGGAATCGAAACTCCCTGGTTGCAAAGCCAATTTGATCAAGAGAGGGAACTGTCCGATCCGAGGCCAATTTACCATTACAATTCGACATAAAAAATACACTCAAAAAACTCGGTGCGAAAAAGCTCACCGCTAACGATTTGGCTGCAAAATTAACCTTGCATTAACTGACCTCTGATTGCGGCGCAACAATGACTTCCGCCTTAGACTAAAGTCGTGCGGATTGGCCGCGGTTTTTATTCACCTGAGGTGTGCTTTGCATCGCGCCGCCTCCCATCCCCCAATAGCTGTTGGCAAGCACTCTGAGCGGTGAGCGTGCGCGTGTCCGCTTCTGATTGGCGACTGCGGACAGGGCGACAGCCGCACCAAGGTGATCGCACATCTGGCCCCCGCTGAGACCTTTCACACGGTAATCAAAGTTTGGCTTGAAAGCCCTAAGACTTGCCGTCCACAATGGGTGCAGCGACGTATCGGAGCCCAAAGCTTCGCATTTGCCGGCATATGCATGAGAGTGAACCCAAAGAGCGTCGTCGACCACACTCGAAATCAGCGGTTATGGAGAATGAGGTGCGCCGGCCACCAAGTGACAATTACCGCCCGCCAAGAGTGGTCGTCGCATAGTCGTTGCAGCAGCCGGTTCAGACCAACGTTTGGCCTTCAGTATCGCGAGGCTGCCAAGGTTGAAGTGCCGCACACAGCAACGGAGGCCCATGACCGTAGTACGTGCATCGATTCGAACTACTTGGCGGGCGAAGGTAGTGCCTTACAGCGTTGATTGATGTAAAAAACGGCACCAGCTAGTGCCGTTCTCGACCGAATTGGTAGTGAACCGACGCAGGCCGTGGGGAGTACAAAGGATGACGCCCTGGCTCGGATGCTGAATTATACGCTTCATTGTGACTGCCGTTCGCTATCTCTAGAGATTTGCTGTGCGGCCTCGAGAGCAACTTGGAGCCTGTCGGCCAATTTGTTCAGGTAGCTCTTATCGCGGGCATGAAAAACAACACTTGCGCCGTTCCGCAGTGCGACCTCCAAGTATGAATTTGATGAAACATCGATGATATTGTACAGAGCAAAGATCATTCCGACGACTGTGAATATAGCAATATAGAACGGCCCATCTCGTGGCTCCTGAATGTGCATCAATGCAGGTATTAGGAGCACTGCGCCGAACGCTAAGCACGTCAGCCCACCCACGGGCGTCTCCGTCTTTACCGAAATGTCGCGTATCATGCTTAGCAGAAATTCCTGGCCGTCCAGCTGAGCTTCGCCATTACTGATGGTGAGGTTTTGATCACAGTATGTAGTCGAAGCCGCTTGAGGAGCAGGGGGGAGTGCCTCTAGAGGCTGCGCCGCTGCGGTGGGAAAAAGATCGGAGAGACGTTTCCACGTCCCGAGTCCTTGTTTCCACACGTATCCGGTCGGCCGAAGTTTTCCCGTGGCGCGCATCGACCTCAACTCTTCAATTGTTATTGGTCCGAATTGATTTCCGTCTTGCCAAACGAACCATTCCGCGATCGACATGGCTCCCCCACGGAAACGACATCAAAGAAACCATATTGGATTACGCAACTATGAGCGTCTAGTCTCGAAAGCATGACGCCGCTCCCACCCGCTGGAGTACGAGCCGTCGGTTGTTTCCCAGGTCAGCATTCCTGGAGGCTGGCGCTAGCCATTTCAATTCTGGCCAATTCGTCAGACGACCAGCGCGCCAAGAAATGCCTCTCCGAACCATCGATGTTAACGTAACGGATCCAGGTTTGCACTCACTCCCATCTGCAGTCAGGAGAGCTTAGAACGCCGCCTGTTGTTCGCCGCGGAATGCGGATAATTCAATTGTCGCGAGGTTGACCTGCCCCTGAAGTTTCACCCAGTAGCGGTTAGAGTCTCGGCGGATGTTACGCCGTTTGGCGCGGTGTGAG
>NZ_JBVVPO010000108.1:0-17918 GCF_055811795.1 Bradyrhizobium sp. MI1.7 | reverse complement strand
AGAACTTCGCCCGGACCAGGATCTGGCCTTGGGACCCGTTCAAATATCATCACGTCCGGCGCGCCGAATTTGTGTACTCGCCATGCCAACATAGAAGAATCAGCAGGACCATTACCGACGAGAGTGCTTCCCATTCTTGACTCCTACCAAGATGTGAGTCAGCCGCCGGCTTGCGCTATTGCCGAGTTCAAAAGTCACACCTACGCTCGGCGCTCTCCACAACCCGCAAGATTCTGCGTGTTTGAGAGATGGGCTTCGTAGCCTTTATCGCATTTTAAAATTCTAGACCGGGAACGACAATAGCTGGTCATCAACCAGCTCTCGCGCAATTTCCCTACATCTGATCCTTACTCGCAGGAAGTGAATTTCCCGCGGTTTGTACTTGGCGTCCTGCACATTTCTTTGATTAGGGTGGCGAGCTTCCTCAGGAGCTTCAAGCCGCCCCTAATCCATGGAGTGCACCACGAGAACAGGGACCGCTGATCAGAAAACGACAGCCACACTGCCCGAGCGAGACCCTGCTTTCAGCCTCAATCGCACTGCAGTATCGTCATACAGAAGGGTACTTCCGGTCCAACATTCGCGGGTTACCTTGTGGGTATCGATCTAAAGCGTCGGCGGGCATGAATTGCGGTGCTGTCGGCAGTTCAGCGCGCACAAGACAGGAGTTTAACAATGAACGACGTAAGTTTCGGCATTAAGATCCCGGATAGCAAGATCGCGCGCGAAGCCGCCGAACTGGTGCGGCACCACGAAACCGAGATGTTGTTTAACCACTCGGTTCGAGTCTTCGTGTTTGGTGCAATGAAGGGTGTCCGCCAGAACCTGAAATTCGACTCTGAACTGCTCTATGTCGCTGCGCTGTTTCATGACTTAGGCCTTATCGACACTTATCATACCGAGACAAAACGTTTTGAAGTCGACGGCGCAGATGCAGCGCGCGAATTTCTCAAGAGCCATGGCATTTCCGAATCGAAGGCGGATCTGGTGTGGGAAGCCATCGCCCTACACACCACGCCTGGTATCCCCCAGTATATGCGGCCCGAGATCGCTCTCACAAACGCGGGTGTTTTGGTGGACGTCGTCGGGATTGGATATGATGAGTACACGCCAGAGCAACGCGACCAAGTCATCGCGGCTTTTCCCCGCGGTAATTTCAAGAGCGAATTTATCGAGGTTCAGACTTGCTCGGCTTTAAAGAAGCCTCAGACAACGTTCGGGACGGTGAACTTCGACTACATCGAATATCGCGATCCCACATTTCGCAAGCCAAACGCGTGCACTTGGATCCACAACAACCCGTGGCATAGCTGACCCTGCCAGCCGCCGGCCATCTGGAGGTGGTCGGGAGCGATCGCTACGCTGTTGCAGCACTCGGGAAACACAACAGCACGTGAATTATCCGTGCGAGCTTCCTCGACAGTCGCACTGTAGTTCACAGTAATCGGCTTGACGATGGCTGGCGCTCCAGCTGATCGGTGTTGCGCTGGCACTCCCGCTCCAGGGCGCGCCGTCTCTTACTGCAGCGGATTTCGGTATCGATCTGCGCAGGCTAGGCCACAAATGTCTCGATGGCTCGAACATCGACAAAATTATTCAGTCGGCAATCGTCCGCTCGTATTGGGAGGAAATAGTGAAAAATCTGCTTACAACCTATCAGGACGCCCAAAAGAAGAAGAACGCGGTCGGTCCACTTCAATGTATCGGATCTATGGACACTGAAGGCATCGTGGCGGCGGCCAAGGACCTGCAGGTTCCTGTCGTCGTCGGGGTTTCAGAGGGCGAACGCGAGCTTCTCGGTGATAGGCAAATATCGGCTCTGGTCGCAAGCTTCCGCGATGGCGAAGGACTCCCAGTCTATCTTTACGCTGATCACACCCACTCGTTGGAATCGGCGATGGCCGCCGCAAACGTTGGCTTCAATTCCATAGTGTTCGATCTCTAAGCTCTTCCGATCGACGAAAATATCCGGAAAACCAAAGCAGCGGTTGAAATGCTCAAAGACATCAATCCGTCGATCCTGATAGAGGGTGAAATCGGCGACATCGGAACGGGCTCGCGGATCCATGATGCTGCCCCTGATTTCGGCCGCGGGTTAACTGATCCGGAGCAGGCCAAGGCCTTTGTCGAGGCGACCGGTATACACATCTTGGCCCCTGCGGTCGGCAACATGCACGGCATGCTGCGGAGCATGGTTGAGGGAAAGACTAGAAAGCACCTGGACATTGAAAGGATTGCGGCCATCAAGCGAGCCACTGGGACGTTGCTTACGCTTCATGGCGGGTCGGGAACGGAGGATGTCGATTTCGTCAGTGCCATAGATGCCGGCATAAACATTATTCATGTGAACACTGAGCTCAGGGTGGCTTGGCGTCGTAGCCTGGATGAAGCGCTCGCAGCTATGCCGCACGAAGTGGTTCCGTACAAGATCCTGCCCGCAGTCGTGGAAGCGACACGTCGACTGGTGAACCTCTCGATTGAAATTGTTCAACAAGCTCTGAGACTCGATCTTTAGAGGAGTGCTCTCGCTCTTGTCGGTGGAATGGCGGCCACTCACAGTCGCTGAGTTCCTAGCGCATGATTCGAGGTTCCGATTTCAGAGCTTCAACATGTCAAGGCATTCGACCCGCACCGGCCTATTGCAAATGTTCTGAAGTTACTTCCGCTTTCGGCGGGATGGCCGACATTAGCCGGACTTACCGCTGGCTCGCCCGTGCAGCGATTGACCCGGACCGGACAATTGATCCGCCGGATCTACGTCACCCCGACAGGAATGCCCGATCTTAGGCGCAACAGCGCAGGGCCAGGTACTCGAAGCGTTGCATGCGCTTGCGCAGTGCATCACCAGACTGCAACCTGTAGAGCGCCTCGGCACCACGAACTCCGCATTGGTGCCCCGAGCACTGCGCTGTTGCCTCAAGATCTTTGTTGATTCTAAATCCTCAATTCCGCTCGCTTTACCGTCAACTGTGCGTATTTGGCGCCACAATTCTTTGGTGGCAGACGGCCGGTCACCAAGTGCTAAACGCGGAGATTGAGCAATGCCAAAGCACTACGAAACATCGGAGCAGCGGGAGAAGCGAGAACTCGACGAGGAGCTGGACCGGCAATTGCAGCAAACCTTTCCGGCCAGCGATCCGTTGAAAATCACGCGGGGCTCGACTAAACCACACGCAGCAAAGCCGGCTGCGCGCGACGCTGAACGAAGGCGCCGCTAGTCTATCGACCAACCCGGCCGAGTGGGAGCCGTTGTTCGCTGAAAGGAGGGGTCGCCGGCCCTGCGAACACGGCTGCCGACGCCTAGCGCGGGCGGAGACCAAGAGACGGCGTCGATTTCCTGGGGGTCTCTTGCCAGATCGCCGCCGGTTTGCAGGCGGAGCGCGCATGACTCGCTCGCGAGCGATGAGCCGCGGCACGCGTCACGCCTTTGGGGCAGGGGCGATCGGTGGATTTGCTATTGTGCGTTCAGAGGCGCCGGGAGGAACAACGAGAACGTCCACGTTCAACGAACGCAGGACTTCTTCCGTTACGCTCCCGATCAACGCCCGAAGCATGCCAGATCGGCCGTGCGTGCCCATCACCAGCATGTCAGGCCGCCTCTCCGAAACAGCACGGGTGATGACCTGCATAGGCCCGCCCTCGGCGACCTGGAGAAACCATCGTTGCGTGCCGAGCTTGTTCGTCACCAGAAACTTCGTCAGCTCCTCCATTGCCTTTTGACGCTCGCTATCGACATATCCGCTGATTACAGCCCCGCTCGCACCAGAGCTGAGCAATCGCGTTTTCGCCATCGGCGAGAAGGCGTGAAGAATCGTGCCCTCCGCCAAGAGTCCGGTGGACAGGCCCACGCGAATTGCATCGGCCGATGTATCCGACATATCAACTGGCACTAGAGCGCGTTCATAGCGCCGCTGCGCCTCGTTGTTCACCATCAGAACCGGATACCTTCCTCCGCGAATAACACGCTCGATTGTGGTGCCCGTGAAGATATCGCGCAGAAACTGCTTGCGATGGGCTCCCATTACAACGAGATCCGCGTCGGCTGCTGCAGCCGGATGGCCCTTGACCACAGTCGGATAGCACTGAACGTTTTGCAGCTCCGGCATGGATACGATCTGCTCACCAGCACCCGTTGTGCCTCACGCTCTTCGATGTGGACCAGCTCTTTTGGCTGATCATCGTCGACGACATGAACAAGGTGCAGCTTTGCATCAAGGGAGCGCGCTGAGAGGCCGGCCTTCCGCAGAGCGCGGTTGGAGCGCGTCGAGAAATCTGTCGCAGCTACGATGTTCATGTCATAATCCTTGTAATTGCGAACGGCAGCAAGAACGATGGCTTGCCAAGTTCGACCAGCGCGGCAATTCGGTTGCCTTGCGGAGGGCCTATGACGCTGTCGCGTGCCGGCTTCGTTCGTCTAATCCACCAGATTGGCTTGGACCGACGATCTGTAGCCGAGAAGCAACCAAGCATCGCGCCCCGCGAACATCCGGAGCACGATATCTTTCTCGCTCATAAGCAACTGTTGTACGCGGTGACGGAGGTGAACCTCTCAACGTCACCTTTTAGGGTCGTGAGGAATTGGCGGTTGGCGGCGAGCGAATGCCTCGCGGAAACCATCGGGATCTGAAATCCAGATGAACATGACCCATGAGGTCAGGACGAGCAGCGCGAAAAACACTGACATGAGAAACTCCCGGCTTTGGTTGCAGAACTATTGAGGTGCCGTCCCGGACGATGTGGCATCGTCCGGGTTACCGGCGGATCTGCAGCTGGGTCCTATAAATCCGGCGTCGTAGCGTTGTAGTCATCACTGCCTCTGTGTGCCGTACGGCTTGTTTGCCAGCGGCATGTGCATCGCCCTGCGGGGCAGCGAGCTAGAGCCCTCGCGGCCGCGACGTGCACTGAGTTCGGGGCTGATTGCCTCCGATCAGGCGGCCAATCTGCAAAGACTTCGGCGAACTCGTTTACTACTCAGCATCATACATCATGCACTTAGAGGTGGGCATGCGATGCAGGAAATCAAATGCGACATTTAGCCTGGATTGGCCGACTCGCCGGTCAAGGAACCTGCTGCAAGAAATCGCGCGTCTCGCGCTAATTGCCCTCTGGTCCGCGAACCTGCGCACTCTTTTCGGCAGTATCGCGAAATCGCGCTGCGCCCACCAATACGGTCAAGGCAATAGGCGTGGTTACCACGCCAAGCCCGATGATTAGGATTTCGTGCAGCACTGGCCTGCTCTGAAGTACCGAAAAGCAAACGATTGAAGCAGCTGCAATGAATACGGTGCCCAGCGTTGTCCCGAGCGTCGGCGCGTGGACCCGCTCGTAGAATGTGCCGAGCCGCAAAAGGCCCAGCGAACCGACCAGTGTGACGGCGGCGCCAACAAGCAGGAGAAATGCCGTGAGAGCCGCAGCCCAGGGCGGCAGGTGTTCGATGCCGTTCATTCCATCACCTCGCCGCGCAGCAGAAACTTCGCCAGCGCAATCGTACCAACAAAACCGAAGAGGGCCATGGCCAGGGCCGCTTCGAAATAGAGCGTTTCGCCGGATCGAATCCCGAACGTCAGAAGCAACAACATCGCGTTCACGGACAACGTGTCGAAGCCCAAAACGCGATCCTGTGCCCGCGGCCCGCGAAAGATGCGGACCACGCCACAGCCGATAGCCAACACCAGAAGTACCTGCGCGGCGGAAAGCGCGTAGATCAGCAAGAGCTGGCTCATTCGAATATCTCCAGCAGATGGCGTTCGTAGCGCTGCTTGATCGTGCGGATCCACTCGGCTTCATCGACCAGGTCCAGAACATGGATCATCAACAAACCCTTCTGTGCATCGAAGTTCACCCACAGCGTTCCGGGGCTCGAGGTAATGATGCAGGCCAGCAACGCCAGTCCGTAGGGATTGCGCATATCGAGCGGAACGTTCACGAATCCGGATTTTCGCTGTCGGCGCCCAAAACCGAGAATGATCCGGCCAACCGCCAAGTTGGAGCGGATGATATCAATCGCCACCAATCCCAGCAGGCGTAGAAGGACGCCGGGTCGCCTGACGCGCGTGCTTGGTAACTCCAGTACGGTGAGAAACCGCCCGCCGACGAGCGCAATCACACAACCGAGGAGGACATGTCCGATCGTGACTGCCTGATTGAGCAGTAGCCACAATGCGAGCAGACAGAAGCTCATCCGCGGAAAGGGCAGGAATCGCGTCATTTGCCGCCCGCCTTTCGACTGCCTTGGGCGCTTATCTCCAGGACGTCGCTGACGTAGCCCGCCGGCGCGTGCAGCGATTGCGCCGTTGCCTGCATGAAACGCATCACCGGACCGGCGAGCACTGTCTGGGCCGCGCAAATGATCAACAGGAACATGATGGGCGCCATCTCGATCAAGCGCACACGCGGCACGGCGCGATCTGGCGAGGCCCAGAAGGAGCGTATACCTGCTCGGGTCAGCGCGACCAACGCCGCGAAACTGGATACGAGGAGCGCCAACAGGAGCGCCCATCCACTGCCAGGAACGGCACCGCCCGGATGCATGTCTGCAGGACGAAGCGCCGCCGTCAGCAGCGCGAATTTGGCTATGAACCCCGACAGCGGCGGGAGCCCGGCGATGACTAGCGCGCACCCCATAAAGGCGACGCCGAGCAACCCCATCGTGGCCACAATGGCCATGCCGACCTCCTCTTCCGTATCGTCCGCGTCGTCATCCTCTCCATAAGCTTCCCGGGTGACGGCGATCACATCAGCTCCGGGTTCGCGGCCGCGCTCGATGAGTTCGGCCAGAAGGAAGAACGCGCTGATGCCGAGAGTCGAGCTGACCAGGTAAAACAGTGCTCCACCGGTGACACTGACTTGTCCGGTCCCTGTGGCTGCCAGTACGGTTCCGGAGGATACCAGCACCGAAAAGCCGCCGAGACGGGCGGTGTCCTGGGATGCCAATGTGCCGATTGCTCCGAATGCGATCGTCGCCAACCCGCCCCACAACAGCCAGTCACTACCGAAGCCCGCTGACGCGCCGCTGCCCTCACCAAAAAGCAACAGCGATAGACGCAGGATGATATACGCGCCGACCTTGGTCATGAGCGCAAAGATCGACGCCACCGGTGGACTCGCGGCTGCGTAGGCCGTCGGCAGCCAGAAACACAGGGGCCACATGCCGGCCTTGAGCAGGAAGGCCACCGCCAGCATGCCGGCGCCTGCTTCGAGCAAACCGCGGCTCTCCGCAGCGATTGCAGGTATCCGCGCCGCGAGGTCCGCCATATTGAGCGTCCCGGTGACGCCATAGATCAGGCTGACCCCGATCAGGAACAACAGCGACGCGACCAGATTGACGACGATGTAGTGCAACCCAGCTTTCACCCGTGCGAGACCGGAACCATGCAGCAGAAGGCCGTACGAAGCGGCCAGCAATAACTCGAAGAAGACAAACAGGTTGAAGAGATCGCCGGTCAGGAAGGCACCATTGAGGCCCATCAACAGAAACTGAAAGAGCGGATGGAAATGCGCGCCTGTCCGGTGCCAACGGGCAAGAGAGAACACAACCGACGCCAACGCCAGGATGCTGGTCAGGAGCAGCATGAGCGCGGAGAGCCGATCGAGAACGAGGACAATTCCGAAAGGAGCGGGCCAATCGCCCAGGCGATAGACTTCCCTGATTCCGGGGTGACCCGAATCAGACATTCCGAGCAAGATCATCGCGACGCAAACGAGTGCAACCGTTGCGGCGACATTGACGGATGCCACTATGTTGCGGTGCCGCTCTCCATTCAAGAGCAGCATGCCTGCACCGGCAAGCAGGGGCAGGACGATGGGCGCAACGACCAGATTTGCGATTCCGCTCACGCCTCGGGCTCCTGACCGTCGACGTGATCGGTGCGAGCCAGGCCGCGCGACGCGAGGAGAACGACAAGGAACAGCGCCGTCGTCGCAAAACTGATGACGATTGCAGTCAATACGAGCGCCTGTGGTAGCGGGTCAGCATGTTTCATTGCATCCCCGATCTCCTTTGCGATCAGCACCGGCGCTCCCGTCCGCGCCCGCCCCATGGCCACGATGAAGAGGTTGACGGCGTAAGAGAGCAACGAAAGCCCGATGATGACTTGAAACGTGCGCGGCCTGAGGACCAGCCACACGCCGGACGCCGCAAGCGCACCTATGCCGATGGCCAGGCTAAGCTCCATTACACCAACCCCTCTTTCGGTCGCTCACCGGGCGCGCGTTGCCCCGCCTGGAGCGGCACGCCGTAGCGACGCAGCGATTGATGCGCGATTGCGATGAGCATCAAGACCGTGGCGCCGACGACGAGCGAGAACACACCGATATCGAAGAGAAGAGCGCTGGCCGTGGGGACGCGACCGAGCAGAGGCAATTCGGCATATGCAAAGTACGAGGTCAGGAAGGGGTGTCCGAAAACGCAGGCGGCAGCTCCCGCACACCCTGCCAGCACGAGGCCGAAACCCATCCAACGCACCGGCATGACGTGAAGACGAGCTTCCACCCAAACCGTGCCGCGAGCCATATATTGCAGGATGAACGCTGTCGCCATTGCGATGCCGGCGACGAAGCCGCCGCCCGGAAGGTCGTGCCCGCGCAATAGAAGGAAAATGGCCACGACGCCGATCACGGGAAACAGCAGCCCCATCATCAATGCCGCGGTAGCAAGCGTGTCCTTGGCAGTGTCGCCCTTCTGTCGATCGGGATGAGCCTCGTCGTGGGCATCCTGGGCATGCTGCTGTTCGGGAACGGGAATGCTTTCGGGGGCCGGACGGAAACGGCGCAAAAGCGCGAAGACGGTCAGTGCGACGACCGCAAGCACCGTGATCTCGCCGAGCGTATCGAACCCGCGGAAATCAACCAGGATGACGTTCACCACATTGGTTCCGCCACCCTTCGTGTATGCGTTTTCCACGAAGTATCGTGAAATGCTGTGATTATCCGGGAGCTGCATAGCTGCCAGAGCGAGGGTGGCCAAACCGAGCCCGGCGAGGAGCGCGATGGAGAAGTCGCGAGCGCGGTGCCACCGAATGCTGCCGCGTGCCTCGTCCGGGCTTGATTGAGCAATGCGTTTTGGCAGCCACCGCAAGCCGAGCAATAGGAGAACCGTCGTAACCGTCTCAACGACGATCTGCGTCAGCGCGACATCGGGAGCGGACAGCCAGACGAAGCTGACGCAGGTGACGAGGCCCGCGGTCCCGAGCAGTATCAGCGCGACCACCCGATGAAATTTGGCCTGGACCGCGGCTCCTACCGCGCAACCGACGCCCACCACCCAGAGTAATCCGAAGACGAGGTCGAATTCACGTCCTGATGGTCCCGTCAGCGAGAGGCCGCGGGCGTACAGGGGTAGCAGGGCAGCGACGAACGCCACGCCAGCCAAGATTCGCAATTGTGGTTGGAGGTGTCTCGTCCCGAGATTGGTGGCGAGCCATCGCGCAAGGCGCCAGGACAACGTCACCAACACCCAGTCAAAGATCCGCTTACCGTTGATGCGACCGAGCAACGGCGGTCCCTCGTGCACGAGCAGGTAGGAGCGCAGCATGACGTAGACGCCCAACCCCCCGACCATCGCTACTATGCTCATCAGAAGTTCGGGCGTAATTCCGTGCCAGAGACGAAGGCTGTACTCCGGCATCGCGGAGCCGAGAACCGCCCGAGCAGCCGTATCGAGGATCGGCGCTACGGTGAGAGCCGGCGCGACGCCGACGACGAGGCATGCCAGCACGAGCAGTTCGGCCGGAAGTCGCATCAACAGGGGCGGCTCATGTGGAACGCGTGGCAAGCCGGTTGGAGCCGGGCCGAAGAACACGTCGCGAATAAAGCGCAGTGAATAGGCAACCGTGAACGTGCTGGCGAGAGTGACGATGTACGGCAGCGCCTGATCGACGAGGGAATTGTCATGGACCTCGATCGTCTCGGCAAAAAACATCTCCTTCGACAGAAAACCGTTCAGCAACGGCACTCCCGCCATTGCCGCGGCAGCCACCATGGCCAGCGTCGCCGTAATCGGCATGAAGGCCCATAGCCCGCTAAGGCGGCGGATGTCGCGCGTGCCGGTTTCGTGATCGATGATGCCGGCCGCCATGAACAGCGATGCCTTAAAGGTCGCGTGGTTCATGATATGGAAAATCGCCGCGATCTGCCCGAATGGGGTATCGAGTCCGGTCAAAAGCGTGATCAGTCCGAGATGGCTGATCGTCGAGTAGGCCAGTAGCCCCTTCAGATCCTGCTGAAACACGGCGAGAAACGCGCCCAGAAAAAACGTGATCAGGCCGATCGAGCCCACCAGCCACAGCCATTCATTCGTTCCACCCATTGCCGGCCAGAGCCGCACCAGAAGGAACACTCCGGCTTTCACCATTGTTGCCGAATGGAGATAAGCGGAAACGGGAGTTGGAGCGGCCATCGCGTGCGGCAGCCAGAAATGAAACGGGAATTGCGCGCTTTTGGTCAGAGCGCCGAGAAGGATCAGAACGAGTGCGGGGACATAAAGCGCGTGCGAACGGATCACGTTTCCGGAAGCCAGCACCTGCTCCAGGTCATAGCTGCCGACGATGTGCCCGATCAGCAGCACGCCAGCGAAGAGGCAAAGCCCGCCCGTCGACGTGATCACCAGCGCCATGCGCGCGCCGTCTCTCGCAGCCGCGTTGTGGTGCCAGTAACTGATCAGCAGGAATGAAAAGAGACTGGTCAGCTCCCAGAAAAACACAAGTTGCAGCAGGTTGCCGGAGAGCACGATTCCAAGCATTGCCCCCATGAAGGCGAGCAGGAGGGAGAAGAACCGCGGAACGGGATCACTGGGTGACATGTAGTAGCGGGCATACAGCACCACCAGAAAGCCGATGCCGGTGATCAGCATGGCGAAGGCCCATGCGAACCCGTCAAGCCTCAGCACAAATGCGAGTCCAAGTTCAGCGACCCAGTCCGTTCGCCACCCGACAACGCGGCCATTCGTCACGTTCGGATAAGCCGCGCCGATGAGGCAAAAAGCTGTAAGTGCGATCGATCCAGCGAGCCATGCTTCAGCGTTGCGTGCATTGACCCGCAAGAGTGCCGCAATAAAGCTTCCTGCGAAAGGAAGGACGAGAACGGCAAGCAGGAACATTTGCGTTCATTGCCCCAGGCTGCGAGGTGGAGAGATGCTTCGCTGATCCTCAATTGCTTAGCCGAGGCGGATCGATATCTCCACTGCTAGATTTAGCGCCATTGTGATTGGTTTGACCCGGAAACCGCCATTCTGGCGGACACTGGCTCCGCAATCGAGCGGTTCAGATCCAGTGTGGAAGCGTGCCAGTCGCAGCGGCGACGACGGCCGCGAGAGCGCCGAGCAACGCGTAGAATCCGCAGAGCGCGATCACCCGCCAGCCACTCATCTCGACCGGCTCGGTGTCCTCAGCTGGGCTGACCTCGGAGCGGTATCGCATGTCATGGCGCCCGTTCAGTGTTCCATCGCAGGTGCAAGCGATCGACGCCGACTATAACAATGGCTCTGTAGAACTACGGCTCACATTCACGTCAAACCGCCCAGGTCTACCGGTGAAGCAAAGAGTGATCGCCTGCAGCAACGCCAGCCTGGCCATCCCACGCGATGTAATCTTTCGACGCATGTTCTTACGCAGCCAGGCAGTCCCGCGTGATTGTCCGCCCCTCTCACTCCAACGACGTCCCTTTGTCCCCTCTCGATACTTCGCGTGCACAGGTGCTGTGCGGTTTCGTCGCAATGTTTCCAGGGAAATGAACTACTATAGTCAGAGCATCATGGCTTATGTCATCGACATTGATGCGCGCACCGCGCGTTTTGCTCTTCACGCCGGCCGCCTCCAAGCAGGCGGTTAGCCGGACGGTGTTCGCGCCGTCCGGGCTCTTTTCCAGCTTTCGTGACCTCCACTCGAGAGGTCGTCTTGAAGCAGAAGGAGTGTGCCGTGCTGCCTCTTCCAAAAATCGCGCTGACCGCATCAGACTATCCGCGGCTCGAACAGCTCGCCCGCCTCGCCGTCCAAAAAGGAGATTTGGACGGGATATTCCTCATGGGCGAAATCAACCGCGCCGATATCGTCCCGGACGAAGCGGACAACGTCCGTCCGTTCGTGACGATCGGATCATGGGTCACTCATTGCACGAATTGGGGCGTTCCGCGTCGCACCGTGCAATTGGTCTGGCCCGAGGAGTGCTGGTCGGATCCCGCCTCCATTTCGGTGTTGACCCCGCTGGGTGCGGCTTTGATCGGACTGCAGGTCGGCGATCAGATGCCGTACTTTGTCGCCGGATGTCTGAATGTCGTCAGGGTCCAAAGCCTGACCCCATCGGATTCAAAGGTCGTCCCACTCTTCCGGAGAGGGACGAGGCGGTCAGGCAACCAGTTCGATGACGACCCCGGACCAACTGCAGCATAGGAGCGATCAATGCGCAATTTCGACGCTGAGAGCCTGCGAGAACAGCCGGTGTTGCCGCCGATCAAGATCACTGAGGACGAATCGCGGCGTCTCAGTTCTTTGGCCAATTCGAGCATGGATCTGTTTCCGCGAGTCGCCCATTTTCTGGCTCGAGAAATGGAACGTGCCACGGTGACGGACGAGAACAACTTGCGAGGTGTGATCAGGATGGGGTCGAAAGTAACCTATCGCGATGACGAAACGGGTGCGAGCCGAGAGATCGTGCTGGTCTATCCGCATGAGGCAAACATCGAACTCAATCGGATCTCGGTCCTGACGCCTGTTGGAGCGGCCTTGATCGGCCTATCGCCGGGGCAGCGGATCGAATTCGAGACACCCCACAAGCGCACCAGGGGCCTGACCGTTCTCGCTGTTTCCGAATAAGGGCTGTACGTTAAGTCAGATCGAGCCTCGCCGTCTTGCGATGTGGGCGCGCCGTCTAGGAGGGCGTCGCGCCTGGATCGCGGGCCCTCTCTCGGGCGGACCCGCTCCCTGAAGACATGACGAAACTCGATGCGCAATGGGATGCTGCGATCAACGATCCGAATTTCGACGCCTTGCTGCCAATGTATGCCGCCGACGCCAGTCTAATGCCACCCGGCGCAGCGCCTCTGGACCTACGGCGATACGCGACTTCTTTGCCAAAAGAGGCACGAGCGTCAGAAATCACAAGCTTGAGCTTGTAGAGACTTTGCAGATGGGAGACTACGCTTACCTCGCTATTCAAAGCTTCATTTGGTAAAGGGCGAGGAAACGACCATGCTGTCCGGCGGTACCGTTCAGCTTTATGAGCACCAATCCAACGGCGAATGGAAGGTTAAGTCCGTATTTTTGTTCGGGAGTAGTCAAGGCGCATTTGATATCTAGCAGCATTCTTGAGCGACCCGTTCTGGTCTGCGGCTCGAATACTTCGAGCGAGAGGCATTTGCATGACGGACCTGCGGTCGTTGATTGAAAATCCTAGCCGGTGCCACGCTCCTCGGCGTCGCGCGCAGGGCCAGCGCACAAAAAGTCAAATCATTCACCATTGCCTACCTCGCCTACTTGCAGGTGAGGATCGTAGCTTCGTGCGGAATTTTTTTGCGCCGTCTCGATCAGCTTGATTAACGTGACGGAAAAAACCTGCAGTTCGTCTATCGCTCGGCAGAAGGCCGGCCGGAACTCTTGCGAGGCCTTGCGTCCGACCTCATTCGGATGAAGCCTGACGCGCTTGTCACCGGATTTGGCACGGTTGCCGCCACGGCGGGCAAGGCAGCCAGAAGCGGCATCCCCGTTGTACTCATGGCTGTGGGCGATCCTGCCGGCGCCGAGGTCGTTGCAAGTCTCGCCCGGCCCGGCGGTAACGTCACCGGACTGTCGGACCTAGCCGCATATAGGGCATCCGGCTTCAGCTGTTGCGCGAGATCGTCCCTGCCGCCTCGTTGATTGCCGCGGTCTTGAACCCGGGCACGCCGTACGCGGCCCTCGCCTACAGGGAACTCGAGACCGCGGCGCATGTCGGGAGAATAGAGTTACGGGTCTTGTGCGCTCGCCCGAGGAGATCGCGCCGCAGCTCGAGGCCAGCAAGGTTGCAGGAGCCGGGGGCCTTGCGATCTCGAGGACCGCCTCACGTTTAGTAGCGGACCGAAATCGCCGCGGCCGCCTCCCGCCTGCATTCGCCCGCTATCTACGGCTACCGCGAGTTCGCGGAGGCAGGCGGCCTTATGTCCTACGGCACCGATCATGGCGAGCAATGGCGGCGCGGCGCGGAGATCATCGACCTCATTCTCAAAGGCGGGAAGCCGGCAGACATCCCCGTCGAGCGGCCGACCACGTTCGAGCTTGTCGTCAAACTCAAGACGGCCAAGGCCTCAAACATTGTGGTGCCGTCAACGATCCTGAGTCGTGCCGACAGGATCATCGAATGAGCGTCGCCACTTCCGAAATTGGCCCAAATGCGAAGTGCACGATGTCCGCTATTTAGTCGCTATCGGGGTAAAAGCGGACGTCGCACACAATCCGCGGGCGGTATTACTGCGCTAGAAATCTGAATGCGACAACCAGCGCCACCATGCTCGCGAAAATCAGCAGCGCCGCGAGGGTTTTTCGGGTCATTGGCCTCGTCGAACGGCGCGCAGCCGATTCACGGGGTTGAGATCTAGGCGGTCTCTGGGACCGCACGACTTTGCCCTCTGTCGTTGGCGTCCGAGCCTTTGGTTCCGGCGCTGCGCCCACGCCTCCCATCTCGCTGTAATAAGCGCTGTAGACCTCGCGAACGGCTAGGGCCGTGGATTCGGCCTCGCTCATTGTCTCGAGCCGAGTTCGATAGTTAGTCAGAAAGCTTTGGGCGCTGGACGGCAGGTCATCGAAACCACCGAGCTTGGCCATCATTAGCCAGGTGGCAAAATCCGCCTCAGCCTTCGTGCGCGCTTTCTTGGCGATACTGGCGCTGGAACCGGAGGACATGGTGGTCCGATTGGTCGGAATCCGGCCGCGAGGCTGTTCGTCGACACCATCCGCGCGGCAGGAAGGGCAATTGGCAATCCAGTCACAGTAATGACAGCGCGGGAGAGTTCAAACGCGAACCTTACCAACCAGTCGGTTCCTGGCCCAGGTTGAAGCGGAGTGAGCAGGCTGGCTAGGGTAGGGGCTCACCTCTGCTGATGCCCCAACGTGCTTTCATTGAACAGAAAATTTCTGTTTAACTCCTATGAGCAACATGCTGCGATGCGCGCGCCGGCAGCCATCTGGCACCCGAAGGAACCCTGCTCAGCTTCCTAAGGTTTGCATGCACAGTCGCTCTGATGCGTTGGAGACAGCTGAGGCAATGACCCGAGCCAAGCGCACGCCGCCGCTAGTCTGTGGGAGTATCACAAAGCCGAGACGGAATTGATCGGCAAGCCCGTGGTGCTGACGGATGAAAAGGCAGGGACTATCGAGGAATTGTGCTTGGACGAAGCGCACGTTTGCGTCTTTCCGTCGCTGGCCATCCCGGGAAGTGGCCCGTCTCAACGATTAAGCTCCTAGAGCGATAGAACTTCACCGCGCGTATAATGATCTGATGTTATCGGCTAATCGAAGCGACTCGCCCAGTCCCCGATGAATGCCGAGTTGGGGCGGCTCTGGACCGTCCCCCTCTGGTGCTCGACCGCGCCGGCTTTCTGGTCGAGCAGTCCGCCCTCAGCCCGCACATCTTCGACGAGGCAGGCCAATGACCATCGCCCTGATCGCCGCCGCCTGCTGGATCGGGCTGAACGTCCTCGCTGTGGGGGCCGGCGGTCGCTGGCGCAAGAGGCGAGCGCGTGAGCGTTCACGAGATCATATGGTATGCCACCGCCGCGGCCCTGGTCTGCACAGCTGCTGCCTACGGCATCGGCTGGGGCTACGTGCTGATCCGGCTGTACATCGCATACAGGTAGAGGCCGCTGTCTTAACAATGACTGCGAAGGTCAGCTAGCCGCCAGGTTGGGCAAGTAGGAAGGCACGTCGCCCTGCTTTTTGCGCTCGGCGATAAGCTCCTTCTCAGCCTCGTACCAGAAAGTGTCCATCTGCCTTGCTGGTTGGCCCGCCTTTTCCCAAAGGAGGTAAGCTCGATTCCTGATGTCTTGCTCGGTCATACCCGTCATGTGAGAGATCTCCCTTTCCGGGAAAACGTAGGGCGAGGTGTTGAAGTTCCTGCACGGAGTGAACCCGCGATGCGACGCGGCAACCCATGAAACTAAAGTTTCGCAGCATTTTCTGGTCATGCCGAGATACTTCTTTCATATCAAGCACGTGCGTGGCGAGATCGACCACCAGGATGAGGAACTTCCTGACAAGCATGCGGCGTGGAACGAGGCCACTGTGACAGCCCGTCAGATGCTCCAAGGCATTGATGGGAAGCTGACGCCGGCCCGAGACTGGCAGATGGAAGTGACGGACGAGTTTCAGACCACGCTTTACGTCCTGCGCATTCAAGCTGAAGTGCCAAAGTGAGGCCCAGAGACCGGCCTTTCCACACGATTTGCTGGCGTTTTGTGGGTATGATCCTGACCTGCGTAGTTCGCGCACCGCCTGCTTCGGGGGCGTCGCTGCTAAGCCATGAACCGGCCTGAGCTCGGCACGCCCCGCCTAGAAAAGCTCGAGGTCGGCCCCCGGCCAAATCCCGGCGTGGCCAGGAGCGTCCCACATACGGTCCCGACCTGAGCGGTTTGCCCGTCGTATTCGTTTGCGGGGTCGGCGTGCCATTCAGCCTCTACGAGACCGGGCGCGTCCTTTGGTGGATCATCTCGCCGAAGCCGGCACAGCAATGCACGGATGGATGACCGCTTCTGGAGGAAAAGCAGACTACGCAGGCAATTTGAGCATTTCGCCTTTTGGACCCATGGCGGACATAACGCACTCCGGCGTGATGTCTTCCCCTACGTTGCGGGGAGGTCGATCTTACGCGGCTTGCAGTATCAACTCGCTCACGCGGTCTGGTGCATCGAGCATGGCCATGTGCCCAAAATCCGGCAGTTCGAATGTGGCCCAAGACTTGTCGCTCTTGCAGTCTGCCAGTGCTTTGTCAAAGGGCGGCTGTGGAAATTTTGGGAGCCGGATGTATGTCTTCTTCGCCACCTTTTGGAGCGCCCCGGAAACCTTGATCTGCTGGAGATAGGTGCCGACTGGATGCGGAGTAACCTTAGACTCGGCGAATGCCCGATCGCGTTCGGCAACAACACTGGCCGGATAATGCGCCGATCCGCGAACGCCCGCCTCGCCCTTGTCGATGGCCATTTGTATGCCTTTGCGGACCGGCTCGGCTGCGTAGTCCGCCACCCTTTGTCCGTCGGCCGGAATGTAGGCATCAAGCCATACAACCGATGAGACGCGATCGCCGATGCTTTCGAGTGCACCCGAGCCTACAAAGCCTGCATAGGACCAAGCCACGAGGCAGACGTTCTCGAGACTTTCCCATTTGATCAGGTTGACGACGTCGGCAATGTGGGTGTCCAGATCGACATCCTTGCTCAGCAAATGCGAGCGCTCGGCTAAACCCGTGAGTGACGGAGCGAACACTTTATGGCCGTCCTGTTCGAGCCGGTCAGTGACCCGGCGCCATATCCAGCCACCGCAAAAAGCCCCGCTGACAAAGACAAAGGTCTTTCGCGCCGATTGCGCGCGGTCGGCACCGACCGCCCCTGGGGTCGCTGCTGCCGCCAGACCGCCGGTTGCAGCACTGCGCAGGATGCGACGGCGGGTAATTCCACCATTCGTCATGACAAAATTCCTATGGTTTGAGGAAGATCGGGACCGAAGCGGATTGCAACCTTGGAGGATATCCGCGCGTCGGTTCGCGGCCAAGGCCTGCTCGTGGCCCGTTTGAGACGTGCCCACTATCCTGAGAATGTCCGTTCACCGGGGGCGGTCTCAACCGATCGACGCAACACTTTATCTTAGAGGGAAAAGATGGAGTGTAGGATGGAACGGAGATTTCATAGAGGTTTCACTGCGGCAGAAAAGACGGAGTTATGGGACCGGTGGAAGCGCGGGGAG
>NZ_JBVVPO010000107.1:0-18169 GCF_055811795.1 Bradyrhizobium sp. MI1.7 | reverse complement strand
GCCAAAGGCGCCGAAAGATAGAGCCTTTCTAAGCCCTTTTCCCACAAATGGAAGGTTTTCGCCTCCCCACAATTGGGGGGCCCCGCCCCGCACATTCTCCGAGTGTCCCGATGCAGCACCGGAACGCTATCGCCACCTCTGATTTTGCGATTTTATGTCCGCAATCGCGTCGGGGAAAATGGGGAAATCGAGATGTCAGGAATTACCACGCCAGTCGTGAAGTTCAGCGACCAAATCACCGGCTCTGTCATCAAAGGTTGGGAAGCCGGCGGCTATGCGCTCGCCTTGCTGGTCCTTGCGGCAGCGACCTTGGTGATGGCTTGTCTCTTGGCTCTTTCCGGACACGAGCAGCCTGCGATTGCGTTTCTCTTGGTGGGGTCCGCGGTAATCGTGTTTGTGGGGTACAACTTCTATGTGAAGGCCATTGTCCCAGCAAAGAGGGCCACCGAACGTCTCGAACAGAGCGGCCCGATGGTCGACACCGTCCAAGAGGTGGCGATCCTGCTAACCGACATAGTCTCCCAACTGAACGACTACGCCCTGTTGAATACAGATGCGATCGTTTCAACGGTCGAAGGCGTGAAAGAACGAATCGCCAGACTGCCGGGCGGCAGCCTTCTGATTGGTTCAAGCTACTTCGCAAAGGGCGAGGATCTGGCAAAGGGCGTCCGCCAGGTCGCGGCAAGTTCGCGCAGCGTCGTCGCGGACGTTCGCGATTCCATCACAAAGGCCGACGTGTCGCGGATTGGTGGACATCTGGAGGATTTGAAGCAGTTGAAGCAAACAATTGAAAAAGAGCTTCTCGGCGCCCGGGGCGTCTAAACGGCACGACCGTTCGCAAACAGGCCTGATCGAAGGTCTTGCATGGCCTCGGAGTACAGGCTTTTATGCGCCCTCCAAGGGGCTTTTTATCATGACATTGAACTCGAACGTCCGCGGCGCGATCCTGGTCGCCGCCGCCATCACCGGCCTTGTGGCTCTTGCATCGCCAGCGCGCGCCGATCGTTGCGACGACAGCGCCAAGGAGCTGTCGAACCAGGTCGAGCGCCTCAAGGTGAATTTCCGGGCCGCCAACATCGTCTACCTCTCGCACCCCGCAGCCAAGGAGCTGTCCGTGGGTTGCCGCGGCGACAAATATTCCATCGAGCTCTATGCCAAGGGCGATCGCAAGCCCACGCCAGAGTTCTTTGCGCTGGTGAGTTCGATGGCGGCAATCGTCTTCACCGTGACGAAGGACGACACTACGACGGGCGCGACACGCTGCCTGAAGCGGATGGGACTGTTGCGCGGCGACAAGGTCGTCATGCGCTACCGCCGCCTCAACATGGAATGCACCCGCACCAAGACGGACGCATCCATCGCGATCACGCGCGGCAAGGACGAATAGACGGGGTACTTTTTCGCGCTCTTTCCACGCACGGGGCGACGCAAGCATCGCGACGCCGCCCGCCACACACTTCGTCATTGCGAGCGCAGCGAAGCAATCCAGTCTGTCTCTGCCGAGGTACTCTGGATTGCTTCGCTGCACTCGCAATGACGAGGAGAGATTCGGCTTCCCCCACATCGAGCGATACCCGACACGAAAACAGCGCATCCCACCGCACCAACTCCTTCGCATTTTAACGATTGGCTTGACGGAAGCTTCGCTCCTCACAGCGCAAGGTCAATCGTTTCCATGTGTGAGGATTTGTGGATGAGCGTTTCTACCGTTGCGCCGCCGCCGATCGCGATCGTGGTGCCGAGCTACGACACGACCAAGCAGCAGGACGACCAGAAGACCAAGGACAACGACCCGACCTACAAGCCGCCGCCGCCCGCGCCGCTTCCGCCGGGTCAGGGCACGCGGATCGATCAGCTCGCCTGATCAGGCCGGTCAAAGATGAAACGCCCGATCCGGTCGATCGGGCTTTTCGCGTGTCCGGCCGCATCTTCGCCGGATAGCGGGACCAATATCGTGCGCGGCTGACCCGGGACCTGCGCATGATCGCAAAACTGCTGTTGCAGAACACGATCACCACCGCCGGCATGGGCGCGCTGCTGTTCGCTTGCGCCGGGACGATGCATTGGCCTTCGGCCTGGGTGTTCCTCGCCACCTGCGCCCTGCTCGGCCCGCTCTGTGGCTGGTGGCTTTATCGGGTCGATCCGGCGCTGCTCGCCGAACGTCTGCGGCCGGTCCTGCAAAAGGACCAGCCTGCCGCCGACAAGGCCTTCATGATCGTCTTCGCCATTGCGATGCTGGCCTGGCTGGCCGCGATGGGGCTCGACCGGCGCACGCAGTCCTCCGACGTGCCGGTTGCGTTCCAGGCGCTCGGTCTCGTGCTGTTCGTCCTCTCGACGCTGTTCATCCTGTGGGTGTTCCGCGAGAACTCGTTCGCCGCGCCCGTGGTGAAGCTCCAGGCCGAACGCGCACAGCACGTGGTCTCGACGGGGCCTTACGCGCATGTGCGCCATCCCATGTACAGCGGCATGATCCTGTTCTTCGCCGGCGTGCCGCTGCTGCTGGGCTCGTGGTGGGGCCTTGCGATAGCGCCGGTCATCGTCGTTTTGTTTGCTGTTCGCATCGGCATCGAGGAGCGCACGCTGCGCGAGGGCCTGCCGGGCTATTCCGACTATATGACGCGCGTGCGCTATCGCCTGCTGCCCGGCGTGTGGTGAGCCGCTATCCGGACCGGCTAATTGTCCAATTCCTTGTAGCGGCGGAAAATGCCTTGCTCGTTGAAGGGAATGCGGCGCTCACTTTCGAGATAGGCCTTGATGTTCGGCCGCGCGGCGATGCGGTCGTGCAGGCTGACGAGGCCCGGGATATTTCTCTCAAACGCCTTCATGCGCTTGGGAAAGGCGTAGCGCAGCCCATCGACGATCTGGAACAGGGAGAGATCGAGGTAAGTCAGCCTGCGACCGGTGACATAGGCACCGCCATTACACGCGAGGAGCTCCTCGAAATAGCCGAGATATTTCGGCACGCGCTCGTCCCAAAACTCGGCCGTGCGCTTCTTCGCCGGCGCCTTCTGATCTTCATAGTACATCGAAGGCCCGAGCGGGTGATGGGTGTCGTGGATCTCGGTCACGAGGTCGGTGATGGTGAGCTGAAGCTGGTGCACCCAAAGCTTGCCGGCTTCCGTCTTCGGCGCGAGCCCATGACGGGCGCCGAGATAGAGCAGGATGTTGGCGGTCTGGCCGATGACGAGCTTGCCCGCTTTCAGGAACGGCGGTGCAAAGGGCGGCGTGCCGCCATGCGCGTCCATCATCTTCATCATGGCGCTGGTGCCGCGCGCCCCCCGCGCGACGTCGATATAAGCCGCCCCCGCCTCCTCCAGCGCCAGCCGCACATATTCGCCGCGGCCCTGGATCTCGGGCCAGTAGTAGAGCTCGTATTTCATGGGAAGGGTCCGTGAGCGTGGAAGCGGTCGGACATGTAACATGCGGCCGAAGGTTCCGTTAGAGCGAGACGGAACGGCGGCACCACATACCCCGTCATTGCGAGCGCAAGCGAAGCAATCCAGAATCTTTCCGCGGAGACAGTCTGGATTGCTTCGCTACGCTCGCAATGTCGCGGGGAGAGAGCTGCGCGCCCTAACTCAATTCGCCGCGAAACAAAACAGCAGGCCGTCGCCGCCGGTGCTCTTCAGATCGGCCTGCGAGCAGCCGCCGTCAGGACCGCGCGAGGGGTGAGAGCTGTTCCAGGACTTTGACGGCTCGTCGTCGCGCAGGCCCTTACGATCGGCATGGCCGACGACCGCCGCGCCCTGCGTGCTCGACGTCCAGTTCCTGCAGGTCTTGTCGTCGCCCGCGGCAAAAGCGGTGCCGTCCGGTTGCGATCCCGTGAGGATATCGTGCCGGTTCGGCGTGTCGCCGGCGCCGTTGATGACCTCGCCCTTCTCGCTGAGCGCTGTCTGCTTGGTGAGGTTATTGGCCGCGCCGTGCAGGTCGGCAACGTCCTTGGCAATCACCGCACCCTTGGCATTCTGCCACGGTCCCTTGCCAATGCGGTCCTTGGCATTGACGGCGGGCTTGCCGTCAGCGGCCTGCGTCGAGAGATAGGCGCGCCAGGTCTTGGCGCCGGCGCCGCCGGCCTGCGCCAGCTTCTGGCACTGCGCATCGGCCCCTTCCAGGCCGCCGAGATCGGCTCCCTTGCCCGGCCCGCTCGAGGTCACAAAGAAGGTCATGTCGGCTGACTGCGCCCGCACCGATGGACTTGCGAAGACCGCGAGCGCAACGCCTGCTGGCACGATGACCCTGGCAAGAATGCTCATCCTATCCTCCCGATTGTTCCTGCGATTGCGCCCGGCTGGACGGTCTTTGGTCCGCTGACATGAACCCGTCACGACAGACATTATTCCAGCGGCCATCCGCCGCACGCGCATCACCTCGGGCGGCGGCGCGCGACCGGCGCCCCGAGGGCCGTGTCGATTAATTGCTTCCCGAGGCAGTAGCGCCGGGCGAGCATACCAACGTTGGGCCGATCCTCAAGAGATCGCCCAGGAGAGGACGCGGGAGTCTGCTGTGGGGCCGTTCAGGGCGGCATCCGCGATCACATCGGGGCTGCCGCCGGGCGCGGCGCGAGGGGAGATCGTCATGCACTGGAACACCGTCCGCCCAATCGCGGCAATTGCCGGCTATGCCGCGCTTTGCTGCCTTGCCATCAGTCCGGGCCGCGCCTCGGCCGCGGAATTGCTCAAAGCCCGGCTTGCGCAAAACCTCGGACCGATCTCCGGCCTTGCGATCGTCGCCAAATCGAAGGGGATTTTCGAAAAGAACGGACTGGACATCACCGTCTCGAACTTCACGTCCGGCAAGCAGTGCCTGGACACCGTGATCGGGGGCGGCGCCGACATCGCGACGACGGCGGAGGCGCCGGTCACCGCTTCGGCGATGGCAAACCAGCCCATCGCCTTCGTCGCCGGCATGGAATATTCCGACCTCAAGACGGTCGTCGCGGCCAAGGCCGGCGTCAAGACCAAGGCAGATCTTCGCGGCAAGCGAATCGGATTCACTGCCGGCACCGGCAGCGAGGTCTACACGGCGACTTTGCTGAAGTCGGCGGGATTGACTCCCAAGGATGTCACCCTCGTCAACCTGCGGCCGCAGGAGATGCTGCCGGCACTTGCAGCAGGAAGTATCGACGCGATCGACACTTGGGAACCCCACATCGCCAACGCCAAGAAGGCCCTCAGCGAAACCGTCGCTGAGCTCGATACAACGGGCACTTACTCCGAGACGTTCAACATCGTCGTCACGAGACCCTATCTGGATGCCAACCCTGCGCTGGTTGAGAAGTTCATCGCCTCACTGATCGACGCCGAGGTCTGGATGAAAGCACACCCGGATGAAGCGATCACGGTCGTGGCGGACGCGGTCGGCATGAAGCGGGACGACCTCGCTCCGATCTGGGCCGACTATGTTTACCGGGTGCGTCTCGACGACCGGCTGATCGAGATTCTCAAGACCCACTCCGCATGGCGCCTCGAGAGCGGCAACCATCCTCCGGGAGCGGTGATGCCCGACTTCAGCAAGGTCGTCGTCGCCGAGCCGCTGAAGAAGGTCGACCCCGCACGCGTCACGCTCTCGTGGAAATAGGCACCCGCACAGCCATGCAGGACGGCACTTCAGCAGGACAAGAAATTGCTCTCCGCACCGACGGTCGCGGTCGGCGGCCGGATTCAGCTCGTCTTCGCCGCCTCAATATTCTGATCGGGGCGCTTTCGCTTCCCCTGTTCGTCGGCCTCTGGGAACTGGTCTCTCGTTCCGGGGCCGTCAACATGGTGCTGTTTCCGCCGCCGACGGTGGTAGCTGCGGCGGTCCTTGAGTGGATACGAAGCGGGCAGTTCCTTGGCGATCTGCTGGCCAGCCTCTTTCGCGTCACCACGGGGTTCATCTTAGGCGGCGCGCTCGGCATCCTGCTCGGTATCCTCACCGGCCAATTCCCTGTTGTTTCGAGCTTGCTGTCCCCGCTATTCCACATCCTGCGGCCAATTCCGCCGATTGCTTTCGTGCCGATCGTCATCCTGTGGTTCGGCCTGTCGGAGGCGGGAAAACTGTTCCTCGTCGTATGGGGCGTGTTCTTCACGGTTTGGCTTTCGACCCACATCGGCGTGCAGAAGGTCGACCGCGGCCTGATTCGGGCGGCGTTGATGCTCGGCACGCCCCGGCGGCAGATGCTCCAGGAGATCTTGCTGCTGGGCGCGCTTCCCTACATCGTGGTCGGGTTGCGCACCGCCGTCAGCATCTCCTTTTACACGCTTGTCGCGGCCGAACTCGCAGGCGCTTTCGCCGGCATTGTCTACAGGATCGAGATTGCGCAGCAGAATTTGCAAACGGGCCAGGTCATGGGCGGGCTCGCAGCGCTCGGGTTGATTTCGTTCACTGCCGACCGGCTGTTTTCGGCTCTTGCGGAACGTACTGTCTGGTGGCGTTGATGTCGGGAGCTCGATCGATCATGAAACTGGCTCTGGCAAGTGCGCCAGCCTCCGTCGAATCGGCGCGGAAACAACCGGCCATTCAAGTCTCAAACCTGAGCATCGTTTTTGACACCCGCCGCGGGCAGACCATCGCGGTGGATCGCGTTTCCTTCGACGTGGCGCCTAGCGAGTTCGTTTGCATCGTCGGGCCCTCCGGCTGCGGCAAGTCGACGGTGCTCAATACGATCGCCGGACTGGAAGTGCCGTTTGAAGGCGACATCCTGGTAGAGGGCTCGCGCGTCTACAGCCCGCGACCCGATGTCGGCATGGTGTTCCAGCAGCCGCATCTCTTCCCCTGGAAGTCTGTCCGCAGGAACATCGCCCACGGCCCGAGGATGCTTGCGAAGTCCAGGACGGAAGCGAATGCCATCGCCGACGATCTGATCGCGATGGTCGGTCTCAAGCGTTTCGCCGACGCCTATCCGAACACGCTGTCCGGGGGCATGCAACAGCGCGTGGCGATCGCGCGAGCGTTGGCCAATCAGCCTCGCGTGCTGCTGATGGACGAGCCCTTCGGAGCCCTCGATGCGCAGACCCGGGCGGTGATGCAAGACAATCTGCTGGAGCTGCGCGACCGGATCAAGGCGACGATCGTGTTCGTCACGCATGACATAGATGAGGCCATCGTGCTGGCCGACCGTGTTCTCATCATGAGCGCGGGACCCGGCCGCATCCTGCGCGAAGTCGCGGTCAAGCTGCCGCGCCCGCGGTCGAGCTCTGTCATGGTCGAGCCAACCTATCTTTCCCTCAAGAAGGATTGTCTCGACGTCATCCGCGCAGAAGGGTTGCGGGCGTTCAATCAGTCGGACGCGAGCTGATCCCCCAGAACTTGGAAATCGCGAAGCAGCCCGCAGCGCGCTGGCATGGTTCTTGAATAATCGATGCCGGGTCTCACCGTGGAGCCGGCGATGCACAGGGCGAATAGCGCGATAGCGGCAGGCGTGATGCTGGCCGAGTCGGACAATCTCGTCAGGCCGCTGCCCGGCTTGCTGGATGGTCTCAACCGGGCTGATTGCAATCGGCTGCGCGCGATCGGACGCGAGAAGGCCCTGGAAGCCGGCCAACTGGTTTGGTCTCAGGGCGACACACAGGCTGGGATCTACCTGATCAGCGAGGGACGCATACGCAGCTACTATGCGGCGCCGTCGGGGCGCGAGGTCACGCTCGCCTACTGGTTTCCCGGCAACTTCGTCGGCGGCCCCGATATATTCGGAACGGGCCCGCACATGTGGTCATCGGTTGCGGCCGAACCCAGCCTGTTGACGTTCATGCCGGGACTGGCGCTGCGGCGGCTTGCGCTGGAATCGCCGGCGATCGCCGTCGCCCTGCTGGATGCCCTGGCATTCAAGGCGCGATGCTATTCGGCGATGGCCCAGATGCTCGGGACGCGCTCGGTGACCGAGCGGCTGCATAGCCTGTTGATCTTCCTGTCGCACGTCTACGGCGTTAAGCGCGACGGCGAGGTCGTCATCGGGATGCCGTTTACCCACGGCGATCTCGCCAATCTCATCGGATCCACCCGCCAATGGGTGACAGTACAGCTCGCGCGGCTCCAGGAGGAAGGCGTGATCAGGTACGACAGATCCGTGATTTCGATCCTGGATCTTTCGACACTCGAGCAAGAGATGGAATAAATTCCGTCCGTCAACCGCCAGACTTCAATTCGAACGCCGCTCGGCCTGCACTGGCCTCGAACCGCCGCGCCAGTCCGATCAGCGCGCGATCATGCCAGGCCGGCGCCAGAAGGGTCACGCCCATCGGCATGCCGTTCGGCAATGTCGCGTTCGGGACCGCCACGCCGCAGAGATCGAGCAGATTGGCAAAGTACGAGTAGTAGCCGAGGCGATTGTTGAGGGTGATCGGATCGCGATCCATCTCCTCCAGCGTGAACGGCCGCGGTGCGGTCGGGACCACCAGCGCATCGATACCCGCAAAGATCGCCTCGGCGTCGCGGCGAAGCCGGTGCAGCCGGTGAATGGCACCAAATGTGTCGATCGCTGAATAGCCGGCGGCCGAGCCCAGCACGGTCCTCGTGACATCAAGCAGGGAGCCAGAATCGATGTCCATAAGCGAAGCGATGGCCGAGTGCCGCTCCGCGACCCAGGGTCCGCTGAACATCAACTCCCCGGCCTGGCGGAACGGCGCGAAGTCCACCTCGATCGCCGTTCCCCCGATCTGCGTGAAACGCTCGCAGGCGCGCTCATAGAGCTCGCCGCATTCCGGCATGCCGAAGCATTCGAGATCGGCGGCCGCAATGCGGCCGAACCGGAACGATGGCACCGCCCCGCTGGCGAAAGAAAAGGCCCTGGGCAGGCGGCTGTAGGGATCTTCGAAATCGAACCCTTCGATAATTTCGAGGATTGCCTCGCCATCGCTGACGGTATTGCAGAACACCGAAACGCAATCGATCGTCGGGCAATTCGGCACCAGCCCGCGTGATGACACCAGCCCAACGGTCGGCTTGATTCCGACGATGTTGTTGAAGCCGGCAGGTATGCGGCCGGACCCGCCAGTATCGGTGCCGAGCGCGAACGCGACGTGCCCCGCCGCGACGGCGACCGCGGACCCGGAACTGGAGCCGCCCGCAATATAGCGCGCATCGGCAACCGACGCGCAGGGGCCATAGGGCGAACGCGCACCGGACAGGCCTGTGGCGAACTGATCGAGATTGGTCTTTCCGAGGCAAATTGCGCCGGCCGCGGTCAGGCGTTCGACGCTGTGCGCGGAATGCCAGGGCGTGTAGCTGAACGCGGGGCATGCGGCAGTGGTCGGCATTCCCTCGACATCGATATTGTCCTTCACACCAAAGGGAATGCCGAGCAGCGGAAGATTTTCGCCTGTCCGCGCGCGCGCCACAAGCTTCCGGCATGCTTCGAGCGCCTCCTCCCGCGGGCGGAGATAGATCCAGCAATTGCGGTCGCGCTCGGCCTCGATCCGGTCATACGCCGTTTCGATCGCCTCCAGCGGCAGGGACGAATTCCTGGCAATGGTTTCGTGATTTGTCCTGGAGCGCGCGACAGACTGGCTCACCGAATATCTCCCTCTCTAACCGGCAGGCGCGAAATTGCGGGAGCTCTGCGCGGGCAACAAGCAATTAAGTGCTTCGCGCAAAATGGTCGGCCGTATCAGGATATAAGCGGCTCAAAGAAAAAGGGCGCCGTGCCGAAGCACGACGCCCTTGTCTTTAATCTGCGTACGATCAGTTGGTCTGCTGGATCGCCGACAATTCCCAGCCGCTGCCCGGACGGCGGGCAAAGGTCCAGATCTCGGTCGCCTCGCCCGGCTGCTCGCTGCCGGCGACAACCGTACCGCTGTTGCGGTCCAGCGTCTTGTCGGTGAGGGCGAAGCGCAGCGCCACCGTGGCGTATTCGGTCTCGCCTTCGCGCCAGGCCTCCGCGAGGTCGCCCTGCAACAGCTTGACGTTGGTCACCTTGTTGACGACGTTGCGCGCGCGGTTCTGGCCAAGGTCCTGCTCGAAATAGGAGACCATTTCCGGCGTCGCGAGCGTGTGCAGCTTGGCCACGTCCTCGTTCGACCAGGCGGCCTGGACATCGCCGAGCAGGCGCTCGAACGCCTCATAGTCGTCCGGCTTGATCTCGAGCGGCGCGTTGTTGGCGCCGCCGAAGCCGAAGCCGCCGAGACCACCGCCAAGTCCACCACCGACGCTACCGCCACCGAGGCCGCTGCGATAGTTCGGCTGCGGTCCCTGACCGCTGCTTGCATCAGCATTGGCATAGGCCGCCTGCTGCGAGTGGCGGCGCTGCCACCAGGACATCGCCAGCCGCACCACCAACACCACGAGCGCGATCTGGATGATCAGGCCAATGATTGACGACAGGCCGCCGAGGCCACCGAATAGGCCGCCGCCGAACAGCATGCCGAGCAGGCCTGCGCCGAGGAAGCCGGCCGCAAGGCCGCCCATGAAGCCACCGGCGCGGCCGAACAGGCCGCCACGCGCGGGTGCGGCGGCAGCCGAATTCATGCCGGCACCCGGCTGGGTATAGGTGCGGTTGAACTGCGAGGTCGAGCCCGGCGCGGTCGTGGTCGACGGCGGCGCCGAATAGGTGCGCGAACCGCGCGAACCCGACGACATGCCACCACCGACGCGGGCGTCGGCGGACGAAATCACCAGCGCAGTCGGCAGCGCAAGCGCCAGCATGACGGCGAGGGTCTTGAAGAGAGTGCGGGAGCGTTGCGAGAAAGTCATGTGCGTTTCCCAAATCCCCGGCATGGGGACGTGCTCCTAAGATGGGCAGACTTCCCGAAAAGTGAAGCCGGTTTCGGAACTTATGGCTGCGGCCCTCAGTCGCGGGGATGTGGCAAAAGCCCATATTTGGCGGGGGTTTGGCCGGGGAGCCGGAGGAACTGCGGTCGCGGGTTACCGGCGAGTTTACGACAGGAATGCCGCTTTTTTCCTCGTCATTTCGAGGAACTCTCGCAAATCAACAGGGGTAGTCACCGTCATCCCGCCTTTGCCATTGTCTCCTTTACGGCCGCCACGAGCTGGCTGAGCGTGAACGGCTTTGGCAGGAAGTCGAATTGCTGGCCTTCGGGCAGGCTCTTCTCGAAGGCATCCTCGGCGTAGCCGGAGACGAAGATGAACTTGATGTCGGGATTCTTCTCGCGCATCGCCTTCAGCAGCGTCGGGCCGTCCATCTCGGGCATCACGACGTCGGAGACGACGAGATCGATCGCACCGCTCTGTTCCTCCAGGACCTCCATGGCCTCGACGCCGTTTTCGGCCTCGACCACGGTGTAGCCGCGCGAGCGCAGGCCGCGTGCGTTCAGCGCGCGCAGGCCCTCTTCGTCCTCGACGAGAAGGATGGTGCCCTGTCCGGTGAGATCGGTGCGCGGCTTGGCCTCCGCCGCCGCAGGCGTGGTCTCCTTCGCGGCGCCATTGGCCGCGCCGACCACTGCTGCGGGCTGCTCCCGCACCTCCGGCTCGGCGTGATGGCGCGGCAGGAAGATATGGAACGAAGTCCCCTGCCCCGGTTCCGAGTCCACGTAAATGAAGCCGCCGGTCTGCTTGACGATGCCGTAGACGGTGGAGAGCCCGAGGCCGGTTCCCTTGCCGACTTCCTTGGTCGAGAAGAACGGCTCGAAAATCTTGTCGCGGATATCGGCGGGGATGCCTGTGCCGGTGTCGGCGACCTCGATCCGTACATAGTCCGCGGCCGGCATGCCCTTGTAGGCGAGCTTGGCCGCTTCTTCCGCGGTGACGTTGGCGGTGCGGATGATCAGCTTACCGCCGTCGGGCATGGCGTCGCGCGCGTTCACCGCGAGGTTGACGATCACCTGCTCGAACTGGGAGACGTCGACCTTCACCGGCCAGAGATCGCGGCCGTGGATGGTCTCGTGCTTGACCTTCTCGCCGATCAGCCGGCGCAGCAGCATGGCGAGATCGGACAGCGCATCGCCGAGGTCGAGCACCTGCGGCCGCAACGTCTGCCGCCGCGAGAACGCCAGCAACTGCCGCACCAGCGTCGCCGCGCGCGTCGCGTTCTGCTTGATCTGCATGATGTCCTGGAACGACGGATCGGTCGGCTTGTGCGCGTTCAGCAGGAAGTCGTTCGCCATCATGATGGCGGAGAGCACGTTGTTGAAGTCGTGGGCGATGCCGCCGGCGAGCTGGCCGACCGTCTCCATCTTCTGCGACTGGTTGATCTGGTTCTCCAGCGCGCGCCGCTCGGTGGTCTCGAGCATGTGCACGATGGCGGCTTCGGCCTCGTTCTCGGCCGCATCCACCGGCGTGACGAAGAACTGGCCCCAGCGCTCCTTGGCTCCCTCGAGCGCCACCTCGACCGGCGCGACGTCGGCTTGGCCCTCCGCGGCCTGGTTGATGGCCGTGATCAAAAGTTGCCGGTCGCGCGAATTGACCGCGCGGAAGATCGACTTGCTGGCGCTGTCGAGCCCGAGCGCCTGCCCGAGCTTGGCGTAGCGCGCGTTGGCGCGCACGACGTTGCCGCCTCGGTCGACGGTCGCGATCGCCATCGGCGTATGGTCGAAGAAGCGCATGAAGCGCACTTCGGCGGCGCGGTCGGGATCGCTGCGCTCGTCGCGGGCGCGGCTGATGACGAGCGTGCGCGACGGCCCCGGCGCGCCGTCGGCGCCGAAGGCGAGCTTGTGATAGAGCCGCACCGGCATGGTCTTGCCGGTGCGCATGCGCAAGTCGATGTCGAAGACTTCCGTCTTCACCTCGCCCGGCACCGCCACGATCGCGGTGAGCAGCGAGGCGCCGTCGCCGGAGACGATGTCGGTGAGCTTCAGCCCGCCCGAGCCGATCTCGGCGAGATCGTAGTCGAGCCAGTTCGCCAGTGTCGCGTTGACATAGGCGAGCTCGCCTGCCGGGTTGACCGAGAAGAAGCCGCAGGGCGCGTGATCGAGATATTCGATCGCGTGCTGGAGTTCCTGGAACACGTCCTCCTGGCGCTCGCGGTCGCGGGTGATGTCGGAGATCGACCACACCGCGTATTTCGCCTCGCGCTTCCCGGTGCCGAGCGGGCGCACCCGCATGCGCAGCCAGCGGCCCTGGCTGCCGTCATGGCCGGAGATGCGCACCTCTTCCTGCTGCCGTTTTCCTTCGCGCGCAGCCTTGAGCAGGCGGAACACGGCTTCGGAGACGTCGGGGTTGCCGATGAAGACGCGCTCCACGGGCCGCACCTCCTGCGGTCCGCTGGCGCCGGTGAGCGTCAGATAGGCGGCGTTGGAATAGACCACGTGGCCGCGGGGATCGGTCACGGCCAGGCCGTCGAAGGCGTGGTCGGCAATGCGCCCCATCACGGGATCGTCGAGACTGCGGTCGACGAAGCGGATGATGCCGGCGGCGAAGGCGAACAGGTTGAACAGGCCAACCATCGCCAGCACGGCGAGGATGCCGAGGATATAGGGCTGCGCCTGCGCGCGCCCGAGCGTCATCAGCCCGACGGCGACGGCGACGAGGCCGGCGGCCACCAGCAGCACCAGCGCAATGCTGCCCGAGCGCGGCGACGGCTCGTGCGCCGCAACGGGCTCGCGTGTGAGGTCGTGGTCGGTCTCGGCAGTCATTTCAAGCTGGCACAGCCTGTCGGCAGAGAATCAACGCGCTACGGGGCGCGTGGGGTCCTCCCTGCCTGAATCGGACCCGCAGGCGCAAGGGCAGCAAGGGCGAAAGGTACGCTGATTCCCAGATTACGGCCATTTCCGGTACTTTTCGGGCATTTTATCCGCGTCCGGCGCCGAATCCCTGCTTCAGCCGCATGACGTAACCGATGACCTCGGCGACCGCATGGTAGTGCTCGGTCGGGATTTCCTGGTCGATTTCGACGGTGGCGTAGAGCGCGCGGGCGAGCGGCACGTTCTCGACGATCGGGATGTCGTGCTCGCGCGCGATCTCACGGATCTTGAAGGCGAGGTTGTCGACGCCCTTGGCGACGCAGATCGGCGCAGACATGCCGCGCTCGTAGGACAGCGCGATCGAATAGTGGGTCGGGTTGGTGATGATCACGGAGGCCTTGGGAACCGCCGCCATCATGCGCTTCTGGGAGCGCTGCTGGCGCAATTGCCGGAGCTTGCCCTTGATGTGCGGGTCGCCTTCGGACTGCTTGAACTCTTCCTTGATCTCCTGGAGCGACATCTTCTGCCGCTGGAACCAGCTGCGATATTGGAAGAAATAGTCGCCAATGGCGATGATCGCGAGCGCCGCGACCACTGCGCCGAGCAGATGAATGGTCAGGCTGGTGCTGGCGCCCAGCATGGCGGCCGGATCGAGCCTGACCATCGCCTCCATGCGATGGCGCTCCGGCCACAGGACCACGGTCATGACCGCGCCGAGCACGATCAGCTTGCCGAGCCCCTTGAGGAAGTTCGCGGCCGCCTGCTTGCCGAAGATGCGCTTGAGGCCCTCGGCCGGCGACAGTTTGCTGAATTTGGGTTTGAGGGATTCGGCCGACCAGACCAGGCGGTGCTGGAGCACGTTGCCGGCAATCGCCGCCAGCACCAGCATCAGCAGGGGCACGCCGATCGCTGCGAGCACGGCGACCTCGATCTGCTGCATCAGCGCGAGCAGAGCCCTGCCGTCGGTCTTGATCATCCAGGAATTGGCAAGCAGGTTGCGCATCGGCGTCACCAGCCCGCTGCCCACCGAGCCCGAGAAGGTGGAGACCACGAGCGTGCCGCCCGCGATCATGAACCAGGTGTTGATCTCCTGGCTCTTGGCGACGTCGCCGCGTTCGAGCGCCTCTTCGAGACGCTTTTGTGTCGGGTCTTCTGTTTGACTGTCGGGATCGTTGTCGTCTGCCATCGATCACCTATTTGAGCGGCATCATCTGGTGCATCACACCGATGAAATAGTCGAGATACGTGCCCATCATCGCGGTGAGCACCACGGCGAGCACCAGGAAGCCCACGAAGATCGACAGCGGCACGCCGACGAAATAGACCTGCATCTGCGGCATCAGCCGCGCCAGCACGCCGAGCCCGATGTTGAAGACGAGGCCGAACACCAGAAACGGTCCGGAAAGTTGCAAGCCCAGGCTGAACGCGGCGGCAAAGGCCCGCGTCGCCAGTGAAGCGACGTCGCCGCTCGATACGGTCTCGCCGGGCGCGAAGATCGTGTAGCTGTCGTTCAGCGCAGCGATCACCAGATGATGGCTGTCGGTGGCAAACAGCAGCGTCACCCCGAGCATGGTCAGGAAATTGCCGACCAGCACGCCCTGCTGTCCCTGTGTCGGATCGACCGAAGTGACGAAGCCGAGCCCCATCTGCTGCGCAATCACGGCGCCCGCGACCTGAAGCGCCGACAACGTCACGCGCGCGGTCGCCCCCAGCACGATGCCGATCACGATCTCATGCAGCATCATGACCAGCAGCGGCGCGATCGAGCCCATGTCGACGTGGTAGGCGTTGCGATGCAGCGGCAGGATGATCAGCGTCAGCAGCAGCGCGATCGCCAGCTTGATCCGCGTCGGAATGTTGGTCTCGCCCAGCCCCGGCAACAGCATCACCATCGCACCGACCCGGGCGAAGGCGAGCATGAAGGAAGCGGCGAGCGCCGGCAGCAGCGAGACGTCGATGCGCATGACGGGCGCATTGTGCCTCAGCCGCCGATGATTCGCGACGAGATCCGCATCATGTGGGAATGGAGTGCGTCGGCCATGAACGGCAGCGCCAGCAGCATCGTGGCGAAGATGGCCAGGATCTTCGGCACGTAGATCAGCGTCTGCTCCTGGATCTGCGTCAGCGCCTGGAACAGCGACACGACGACGCCGACCACGAGGCCGACCACCATCAGCGGCGACGACACGATCACGATGGTCCAGATCGCATCACGCGCGACGTCGAGGGTTTCAGGTCCGGTCATGTTCTTTTTCTCACTATGAGTTGTTCGTCATTCCGGGGCTCGCGAAGCGAGAGCCCGGAATCCATACTCCCGATCGTGGTTATGGATTCCGGGTTTGCGACTTCGTCGCGCCCCGGAATGACAGGACCGATCAGATCGGCATCTTCATGATGTCTTCATATGCCGCGATCACGCGGTCGCGGACCGAGACCAGCGTGGACACCGCGACGTCGGTGTCGGCGACCGCCGTCACCACGTCCATCACGTTGGCCTTGCCGGCGGCCATCGCCACCGTCTGCGCGTCGGACTTGCGGCCGGACTCCATGACGCTGCCGACAGCGTCTTTCAGGAGCGACGCGAAGGACTGCCCGCTCGCTTCGCTGCCCTTGCCGGCGCCGCTGTTCTCCAGCACGCGGGCGAGGTTGGCATAAGCATTGGCTGCGATTGTCGGTGATGCCATGGCTTAATTGTCCTGTTCAGCTCTTGAGGATGTCGAGCGTGCGCTGGATCATCCGGCGCGTCGCACTGATGATGTTGAGATTGGCCTCATAGGACCGCTGCGCGTCGCGCATGTCGGTCATCTCGACCACCGAGTTCACGTTGGGATATTTGACGTTGCCGGTCGCATCGGCGGCCGGATTGTTCGGCTCGAATTTGGTGCGGAAGTTCGACTGGTCCGGCTTGATCCTGCCGAGGGTGACGACCTGCGCGTCGAGCGTGCGGTCCAGCGCGGAGGAGAAGGTCGGCACCTTGCGCCGGTAGGGATCGCCACCTGATGTCTGCGAGGTCGAATCCGCGTTCGCGATGTTCTCCGAGATCACCCGCATGCGCCCGGCCGGCGCGCGCCGGCCGGAGGTCGCGATCGCCATCGAGCGGGCAAAGTCGCTGCTGTCATTCGCCATGATGCGCTTCCCTCAGCTCTTGAGCATGATCTCCGCGCAAACGCGTTCCGCGTTTGTCGCGAGGGAAAACCGCCCGCACACTTTTCCGGATCATGCTCTAGCCTTTGCCGATCGCGGTCTTGAGCAGATGCAGGCTCTTGGAATAGAGCGAGGTCGCCGCCGCGTAGTCCATCTGGTTGCTGGCGGCCTTCATCATCTCCTCCTCGAGATTGACGGCGTTGCCCGCGGGACGGGTCTCGAAACCCGCATTCCTGTTCTGGTCGAAGCCCGAGGCCGCGCCGGATGGCGTCATGTGGGAGCCGCTGGTGCGGGTGAGCGCCAGGGGGCCCATCGAGCCAGTGACGGCGCCTGATTTGTCGAGCTTCGGCTCGACCAGGTCGCGCGGCCGGAATTTGGGCGTGTCGGAATTGGAGACGT
Organism: Bradyrhizobium sp. MI1.7; assembly: GCF_055811795.1. Lineage (NCBI taxonomy): Bacteria > Pseudomonadati > Pseudomonadota > Alphaproteobacteria > Hyphomicrobiales > Nitrobacteraceae > Bradyrhizobium > Bradyrhizobium sp. MI1.7. The sequence goes on along the minus strand of NZ_JBVVPO010000107.1, from coordinate 1,076 downwards.
TCTCGGACAGGACGCGCTGGCGCTCCTGGTGCCACTGCATCTTGGTGCGAAGCGCCGACAGCACCGGGAGGTCGTTGATGGACATCGTTGCGGCTCCTTCCGCCTCTCGGACCAAAGGCCCGAAGCTAGGCAGAATTTGCCGCGTGTATGGTTAACAGGTGGTTAAAGATGGCGTCGATGCATGTCCCTTGATGGAACACCACTTTGCGCCCCCCGTGATTCTACGCATCCAAAAGCGGCATTAACCCAACCGTTTGGCGGGCCATGCACAGGCCAAGAAGTCGTTTTGGATCGAGCGATTCATAGGTTATTAAGAGCTGGGGACGGCAAAACTTGCCGTGGGACGTTAAGAAATCGCAGTTTGGGGCATCCCACGCCGATGGTTGGCGCGTCTGACCATGGGCACGAGAAAAGCGCCATTTGTCGGGGACAAGTATGCAAGGCAGCCCAATCACCTTCATCGTGGCGTTCATCGTCGTTCTGGCGTTGATCGGCGTCGCCGCATGGTTGGTTCGCCGATTCGCCAGCAGCCGGCTCGGTGCCAACACCCAGCGCGGCCGGATGCCCCGGCTTGCCGTGATCGATGCCGCCGCGGTCGATGGCCGGCGCCGCCTGGTGCTGGTCCGGCGTGACAATGTCGAGCATCTCCTGATGATTGGCGGTCCCACCGACATCGTCGTCGAGCCCAATATCGTGCGCGCAGCGCCCGGCCGCGACCAGCTTCCGCAGCGTTCCAATGCCGCCGAGCCGCCGCGCCTTGCCCCGATGCCCGATACCAGCAGCTGGACCGACGAAGCTCCGCGGCCCGAACTGCTCGATCATCCCGAACCGCAAATGCCCGAGCCGCCGCCGCGGCCGCGCCCCTCCTTCGCCGACGAGGTACGCCGGCCCGCTCCCGCACTGGCCGAGCGCCGCAACGAACCGCCACTGGCCGGCTTTCCGCCTGAGCCGATCCTGCCGCCGCGCCCCGAGCGCGAGGCACGCCCCGAGCCGGTTCCGCCGCGCATCGCCCGCAACGAGCCTCCGCTGATGCCACGTCCCCCGCGGCAGACCGAGCCGGTGAAAGTGCCCCCGGT
>NZ_JBVVPO010000106.1:309-18180 GCF_055811795.1 Bradyrhizobium sp. MI1.7 | reverse complement strand
GAGTAAGTCGCGAGCCGGGGCCTACGCTTCATCGGTCGGAGCTGCACTCCTGCTCGCCGGTCTCGGCGTCGAGGTTGACGAACTTCTCGCGCGACATCCTGCCGAGCAGCGAGGCGAGCTCGTCCCGGCCCATCGCCTTATCGAACTGGAGACGGAACATGCCGCCCTTGGCATCGCCGATGATCGAAGCCTGGTAGCTGTCGAGCAGCGCGGTGATGTCGGCGACGCGCGCCTCGGGCGTGAAGCGCACCAGCGCGCGCGCAGGTGGAGCTCCAAGCTCACGCGTGATCGGCGCGCCGACCGACAGCGAAGCGGTCTCGAAGGTCGCGGGCTGGGTCTTCATCAGCACGGCGCCGATGATGCCGGCCTGGAGCAGCAGCGCGATGGCACCCAGGCTCGCCGACCAGGCCAGCGTACGCGGCGACAGGCTCGAGAAGAAGGTCGCGATGCGCGCCGAGAGCGGCAGCGAACCGACCGGCCGCGCCGGCTCGGCATCGATCGCGGCGAACAGCTTCTGCATCGCCCGCGCCGACGGGGCCCCTAAGCTCTCGTTCAGATGGATGGTCTCTTCGTACTCGCCGCGGATCGCGGCATATTGCTTTGCAAGCGCCGGATCACGCGCCAGCGCTTCCTCGACGCGGCGAGCGTCACGCGCGTTCAGCGTACCGGCGGCGTGCCAGGGCAGTAGCAGTTCAATTTCACTGGGCTCTTGCTCCAGCATCTTTTTGCTCAATGCCATCATGGCCAGCCTCGCTCAACGCCGGCTGCCTTCAGCAGTTCGGCCAGTTTCTTGCGCGCATAGAACAAGCGCGTCTTCACAGTGTTCTCCGGAATACCGACGATTTCGGCCACTTCTTCCACGGATTTCTCGTGGTAGTAGACGAGATCGACGATTTCCCGGTGGTCCGGCGAGAGGCCCGTCAGACACTCCCGCAACGCTTCACTGGTATCCTTTTTCTGCACCGCGATTTCCGGATCGTCAGACGAATCCTCGATCGCGTTGGCAGCTTCGTCGTCCAACCCAACGTCCTTCCTGCGCCGGAGCGCAGACAGGGCCTTGAATCGGGTGATTGCCAGCAGCCAGGTGGAAACGGCGGATCGACCCTCGAACTTGCCGGCTTGACGCCAGACGTCGAGAAACACCTCGCTGATGAGGTCTTCCGCCGCCTGCTCGTCCCGCACGAGCCTTAGCCCGAACCTGTAGACCCTGACATGGTGCCGCCCGTACAGCACCTGCATGGCGAGCCGGTCACCTTGAGCGATCCTGGCGATGAGGACCTCGTCCGAAGCCGCCTGTGTCACGCTCAATGCCCGTCTCGCAAAGTTGGTCGGGTCGGCGCGGCGGACGGTTCGACGGGCGGGGCGAAATTCTTCAGCCTACCGCAGTCACACGGGGGTCTGTGTGATCTACCCCACATACGCGAATTTTCCTTTTGCCACCCGCGGCGGTTGGCCGGCTCGCTCGATAACGGTAACATAGTAATGAAGCATTCCCTGCGCAATGCCGTCCGGCGCGGACGGCCCGACATGATGGAACCATAGCAGCCCTGCACGACGTATGTCTCACCAAGCCCTGCTTTGGCTCGACCCCGTCGCCAACGATGCCTAATCGCCGGCAAATTTCCCCGCCGGCCGCTGTCACCCTGTTGCGCGCTGCACCGTTTGGATTCGATTTCGAAGGATACCAAACCTAAAGGCTTGCCGCGTAGATTTTTGGGCGACATTCACCCTTGGCGGGACAATGAGCACGGCCGCGACGACCTTACCGGAGAGGAATGCCGCTGAGGTCGCGGATCTCGTTCTCATGCCCGACGCGGCTGCGCCCGAGGTACGAGCACGCCGGGTCCGGCAACGCCGGCAGATGTATGTCGGCCAGGTCGCAAGCTACTCGCTCGGCGCCTTCGTGCTGCTGATCTATGCCCATGACGGCGTCGTCCCGATGAACGTTCCGTCGCTGTTCTGGGTCGGCGGCCTGATGATCATCGGCATCTTCGTCGTGATGTCGGAAGCCGGCGTCGGCGACAGACACAGCGACCATTATCTCACCGTCTTCCAGATCTCGGCGCACATGGCGCTGCAGTTCATCTTCCTGGTGTCGGTGCCGACCCTCGGCATCGCCTTCATCAGCGTGCTGTTCCTGATCTTCGCCTTCGGCACGCTGCGCATGACCTCGGCGCAGGCGATGTTCACCTGGGCGATCGCGACGACCTGCCTCGCGGCCGTCTTCCTCGCCTCCGACCTGCCGATCGGCATGCCAGTCGCCACGAAGCTCCAGCGGACCGCCTCGATGCTGTGCTTCGTCCTGGTGATCGGCCAGTGCGCCTTCCTCGGCCTGTTCGGCGCCACCCTGCGAAAGGTCCTGTACCGGCGCAGCATCGAGCTGAAGGCCGCCTATCAGCGCATCGAGGAGCTAGCCGAGCTCGACGAGCTCACCGGCTCCTACAACCGCCGCTGCATCATGCGGCTGCTCGATGCAGAGGTCGAAAAGTCGCAGCTGGCGTCCGCACCTTGCGCCATCGCGCTGATCGACCTCGACTGGTTCAAGCGCATCAACGACGCCCACGGCCACCCCGTCGGCGACGAGGTGCTGCGCACCTTCGCCATCACCATTTTTGCAAATATCCGCCCGGCCGACTTTTTCGGCCGCTATGGCGGCGAGGAATTTCTGCTGCTGCTGCCGGGCACCGACGGCGGCGCGGCGGGGCGCATGCTCGAGCGGCTGCGCGGCATCGTCGCCGATCTCGACTGGAGTGCATTTTCCCCGGGCATGCGGGTGACGATTTCCGCGGGCGTCGTGACGCTGCGCGACAACGATACTGCCGACACGTTTCTCGCACGCGCCGACAGCGCGCTTTATTCCGCCAAGGCGCAAGGGCGCAACCGTATTGCAACGAGCTGACTAATCCATTTTTTCCTAGCTGCGCGGAAGCCGCAGCCGGACCGAACGCTCCAGGACAGGGCCATGAGATCGAAATCCGAAAAACCATCCGAGAACCTGCTTGAGGAATTGCAGACCGCGCTCTCGCACGGCACCGTCGCGCGCCGGGTCGAGGCCCTGCGCCGCGTCACCGATCTCTTCATCAACAATGCGGTGGATTATTCCGACGAGCACATCAGGGTGTTCGACGACGTGTTCCAGTGCCTGATCGAGCAGATCGAGGCCTCGGCGAGAACGCTGCTCGCCAACCGTCTCGCGCCGATCGCGGCCGCGCCGCCCAAGATCATCCGCACGCTCGCGCTCGACGAGGTGATCGAAGTCTCCGGACCCGTGCTCTCGAAATCGGAACGGCTGGACGAGGCGACCCTGATCGAGATCGCGCGCACCAGGAGCCAGGCGCATCTCAAGGCGATCTCGCTGCGGCGGGTGCTGTCGGAAGCACTGACCGACGTGCTGGTGGCGCGCGGCAACGAAGACGTCGTGCAATCGACCGTCAGCAATCCGGGCGCGCAGCTCTCCGAGGGAAGTTTCACCGACCTCGTCACGCGCGCCGAACGCGACGATGACCTCGCCACCTGCATCGGCCTGCGGCCCGACCTGCCGCGCCATCACTACCTGAAGCTGATCGCCAAGGCGTCCCTGAGCGTGCGCAGGAAGCTCGAGACCGCGCATCCGGAGCTCGCGGACGAAGTGTCCAGCGTGGTCCAGGAAGCGACCCAGCGGGTCCGCGCCGCCGCCATGACCAGGCAGACCGAAATGGCGCGCGCGCTGGTGAGATCGCTGCACGAGGATGGTCGTCTCAACGAGTTCCAGGTCACCAGCTTCGCCGAGCAGGGCAAGTTCGACGAGACCAATGCGGGGCTCGCGGCGCTCGCGGGCGTCGCGGTCGAGACCGCCGAGAACATGATGATCGAGAGCCGCAACGAGGGTGTGATGGTCCTCGCCAAGGTCGCGGGCATGCAATGGTCGAGCGTCCGCGCGATCATCGCCATGCGCGAAAAGCTCTCGGGCGGCTCGAAGACCGACATGCTGACGCTGCGCGATGCCTACGAGGCCCTGCGCTCATCGACCGCGCAGCAGGTGCTGCGCTTCCACCGCATGCAGCAGGGCACGACGCCGGTGGCGTGAGGCCGGCGCGCTAGTAGCGCAAAACTTTCGAACCCGCGTAGGCGCCGATCGCGGTCACGAGCGCCGTCGCGATCGTGTACCAGGTCGCGACGAACAGCGGCGAGTCGTCGGTGCAGTGCGAGGCGTAGAGCGTTGCGGCAAGGCCGGCCGACAGCAGGCCGGCGAGCGCGCCGGCGAGTGCAGGATGCGACGGCGCGCCGTGGCGCAGGCCGAACAGCGCGCCCGCAAGCAGCGGCAGCGACATCGCGGGGATCGCGAGCATGCACACCCGGGAGTTCTTGCCCACCAGCCGCATCGTCATCGGCATCGCCGGAGCCATCATGGTCTCGCTGCCGATCGCAACCGCAAGCAGGCCGACGGGAAGCAGCAGCAGCCAGCCCCAGCCGCGCATCAAGGCTTCGGGCCGCGACAGATGCAGGCTGACGATGATCGCGGGGATCGCAAGCGACAGCGTGACCGCGAACTTCGTGTCGAAGAACGGATTATGCATCGCGGTCATCACGTCGGGCCGCACGCCCAGGAAGCTGGCGAAGATCAGGATCGAGAACGGTGCCGCCACCAGCAGCGCCATCGTCAGCACGGCGCCGACGCGCGGCGCGCGATGCGCGTTGTCGGCCGCGAGCGAGCGAATGAGTTGATCGGTATCCATGACTAGTGGTCCCGCAGTTTGGCAGTCAGCGCCGCAAGTCCGCGATGCAGCGCGACCCGCACCGCACCTTCGCTCATCGAAAACTTTGACGCCGTGTCCTTGATCGAAGCGCTGTCGACGGCGATCGACTGCAGCACGTCGCGCTGGCGCTGCGGCAGCGTATCGAGCTGCGTTGCGACCTCGGCCGCCGAGGCTGTCTCCTGCGGCGCCTCGCCCGGCAGCGTCTCGGCGAAATCGTCGATGTTGACGAAGACCCGCCGGCCCCGCCGCCGGAGCGCATCGATCAGCTTGTTGCGCCCGATCGCAAACAGCCACGGGGCGAAGGGGGCTTCGCTGTCCCAGGTGTGCCGCTTCAGATGCACCGCCAACAAAATCTCCTGCACGATATCCTCGGCCTGGTCGGGAGGCTGCCCGGCCCGCGCCAGACCCCGCCTCGCGGCAGCGCGCAGCACAGGCGTGACCGCCTTCAACAGGCGATGATACGCCGCATCATCGCCTGCCATGGCCGACCGCATCAGGCCGGTCCACTCGTCCTCACGTCCGCGCACGCGCCCTCACCATGCAATTCGGCAGCTCTTTCAGTTTGTTACGCCGGCACCAGAACGATCACGACTTCGTGATCTTCGCCGTGCCTCGCCACGCGATGCGGCCGTCGAAACCCGCGACGGCTCATAACACCGATCGGTCCCGTCCGCATCCGGCGGCCGGTTGCGAGGCGGCGGTTTGCCCCGCTTTTGCCCGGGATAGCCCGAAGATTCCCATTTTTTGCCCCGCTGTGGTCACGCCCCAGGGGCTCTGTTCGGTCCCGGGACAGGCGGAATTGGGGAGATCGTCAACATGATGAAAGCCAGCGGGCGCGCCGCACTGATTCTTCTTGCCGGCCTTTTCGTGCTGGTCGGAGCCGCTGCACAGGCGGCACCGAGTTCAGCCGCAAGCAGCAAATCGGACAGCGCGAGCAACCAGGCCGACGTAGTCAAGCCGAGCAAGCAGCGGCACCATGCATCGCGCCACCGCGACAGCGGCAAGACGGCGCAGAAATCCGACGACAAGGCCGACAAGAAGGACGGCGCGGCGAAGGCCGAAAACGACGTGCCGGCCTTGAGCCAGATGCCGCCGGCAGTCGCCAACGCCAACGCGCAGATCGCCGCAGCCGATACGCCGACGGCTGCCGCGGCCTCCGCGTTGACCGGCCGCGCCAACGACAACGTTCAGGCTGCAGCCGATAATACCACCGCGCCGAATGACGAGGCTCAGGTGGTGGCGCCCGATCAGCTCAACGACATCGACCGCGCCCTCCAACAGGACCCGCCGGCACAGAAGGCGGTGATCGCCGCAACCGACGCGCGGCCGGCGCCGGTGATGGCGAGCAGCCACAGCTCGGCCTGGGACCAGAGCTCGCTGATCGGCAAGATCTTCATCGGCGTCGGCACGCTGCTGACGCTGGCCTCTGCCGCACGCATGTTCTTCGCTTGATGCTTGGCCTGATTTTTGGCCTGATTTTGGGGTGAGGGACCTCCGGGGGGGGGCCGCGGGGGGGCGCCCGGGGGGGGGGGGGGGCGGGGCGGCGCGCGCGCGCGGCGCGGGGGGGGGGGGTGGTGGGGGGGGGGGGGGGGGGGGGGCCCCCGGGCCCCCCCCCCCCCCCCCCCCCCACGGCCTCGTTCCGACAGCTTTTCGGCCCTTGAAGCCCACCGCGCCAGCGGGCACATTGCCCGCCCAATTAAACGCGTGGGTGGAGCATGAGCACGTTCGAACACATCATCGTCGAGAGCAAAGGCGCGGTCGGCATCATCAAGCTGAACCGGCCGAAGATGCTCAATGCGCTCTCCTTCGGCGTCTTCCGCGAGATCGCCGCGGCCGTCGACGATCTCGAGGCCGATGACGCCATCGGCTGCATCGTCGTGACCGGCAGCGAGAAGGCCTTTGCCGCCGGCGCCGACATCAAGGAGATGCAGCCGAAAGGCTTCATCGACATGTTCTCCGAGGATTTCGCCGCGATCGGCGGCGACCGCGTCGCGCGCTGCCGCAAGCCGACCATCGCCGCGGTCGCGGGCTATGCGCTCGGCGGCGGCTGCGAGCTCGCCATGATGTGCGACTTCATCATCGCCGCCGACACCGCCAAGTTCGGCCAGCCCGAAATCACGCTCGGCACCATTCCCGGCATCGGCGGCACCCAGCGCCTGACCCGCGCGATCGGCAAGTCGAAGGCGATGGACCTCTGCCTCACCGGCCGCATGATGGATGCGGCGGAAGCGGAGCGCTCAGGCCTCGTCAGCCGCATCGTGCCCGCCGACAGGCTCATGGACGAGGTCATGGAAGCCGCCGAGAAGATCGCATCGATGTCGCGGCCCGCCGTCGCCATGGCCAAGGAAGCGGTCAACCGCGCCTTCGAGACCACGCTCGCCGAAGGCATGAGCGTCGAGCGCAACCTGTTTCACGCGACCTTCGCGCTGGAGGACCGCTCCGAGGGCATGGCGGCGTTCATCGAGAAGCGCAAGCCGGTGAACAAGAACCGGTAATAGCCGCGGGCGGTCAGGCTGGTGTAAGGCTTCGCCGCTCTGGTGCAGAAACCCTGTGACGCACCTGCAACAAGCACGGAATAGATGGGGGTTTTCCCCGCGGCAGTTTGCCTGCGGGACCCCGGCTGGTTAAACAGTTAAGAGGCCACCGTCGGCGGGGGCGGACAGCCGGGGTTTAGCAGGATTACATGATTGGGCGTGCCGCCAGAGTTGGTCGCGTGATGACGCGGCATCGATCGGGCGTGGGTCCTGTGCTTGCGACATGGACCACGCTGGCGCTCTGTTGCGCCCTGCCCTCAGCCGCATGGGCGGAAGCCCTGCCGGAGGCGCTCGCCAAGGCCTACCAGACCAACCCGCAGCTCAATGCCGAGCGCGCGCGGCAACGCGCCACGGATGAAAACGTGCCGCAGGCGCTCGCCGGCTACCGGCCGCAGATCGTGGCAAGCCTCAGCGCCGGCCTGCAATCGGTGCGCAATTTGCTGCCCGACAACACGATCCAGACCGCCAATCTGAAGCCGTGGATCATCGGCGTCACCGTGACGCAGACCCTGTTCAACGGGTTCCGCACCGCCAACAGCGTCCGCGCCGCGGAACTTCAGGTGCAGTCCGGCCGCGAGGCGCTGCGCAATGTCGGTCAGGGCGTGCTGCTCGACGCGGTCACCGCCTACACCAACGTGCTCGCCAACCAGTCACTGGTCGAGGCGCAACGCTCCAACGTCGCGTTCCTGCGCGAGACGCTCGCCGTCACTCAGCGCCGCCTCAACGCCGGCGACGTCACGCCGACCGACAGCGCCCAGGCCGAGGCGCGGCTCAGCCGGGGGCTCGCCGATCTCAACGCCGCGGAAGTCGCGCTGGCGGTGAGCCAGGCGGTCTACGCGCAGGTGATCGGCAATGCGCCAACGCAGCTTCGGCCCGCCGAAGTCGTCGACCGCTATCTGCCGAAGAGCCGCGAGGATGCGCTGACGACGGCGATCCGCCAGCACCCGGCGGTGATGGCGGCGGGCTTCGACGTCGATGTCGCCTCGACCAACATCCGCGTCGCCGAGGGCGCGCTGCTGCCGAGCGCCAGTCTTCAGGGCAGCGCCAGCAAGAGCCGCAGCAACGACCCGACGCTGAGCACCATCGCCGAAGACCAGGCCTCGATCGTCGCCAACGTCACCGCGCCGATCTACGACGGCGGCCAGGCCGCCGCACAGACCCGACAGGCCAAGGAGATCACGGCGCAGAGCCGGCTCGTGCTCGACCAGGTCCGCAACCAGGCGCGCACGGCGGCGACCAGCGCCTGGGTCGCCAATGAGGGCGCCAAGATCACGGTCTCCGCTTCCGAATCAGAGGTGAAGGCCGCGACCGTCGCGCTCCAGGGCGTGCAGCGCGAGGCCGCCGGCGGGCAGCGCACGACGGTGGACGTGCTGAACTCGCAGGCCGATTTGATCCAGGCCAAGGCCCGCCTGATCGGCGCACTGCGCGACCGCGTCATCGCCTCCTACACGCTGCTCAGCGCCGTCGGCCATCTCGACGTCAAGACGCTTAGCCTCAACACGCCGGACTATCTGCCCGAGGTGCATTACCAGCAGGTCCGCGACGCCTGGCACGGCCTGCGCACGCCGTCGGGGCAGTAGTTTCAAATCGTCTGGCCTGATGCCGATGAAGAGCCGCCGCATCCATCTGATGGGAGCTTCGGGCTCCGGCGTGACGACGCTCGGTCGCGCGCTCGCCGGCCGGCTTGCGCTGCCGCATCACGACAGCGACGATTATTTCTGGCTGCCGACCGCGCCGCCCTACCAGACGACACGCACTGCCGCGGATCGTCTGCGCCTGATGCGCGAAATGTTTCTGCCGCGTCTCGATTGGGTGCTGAGCGGAACCGTCACCGGCTGGGGCGACGAGCTCGTCCCGTTCTTCGATCTTGTCGTCTTCGTGACGACGCCGCGCGAGCTTCGCTTGCAGCGCCTGCGTGGCCGCGAGGCTACGCATTTCGGAGCTGATGCCGTCGCACAGGGTGGCTGGCGTCATGAGGAGACGGAGTCGTTCGTCGAATGGGCCTCGCGCTACGAAGCCGGCGATCGCGAGGGCCGCAGTCTCACAAAAGATGAAGCCTGGCTCGCGGGCCTGCCCTGCCCGGTCGTGCGGATCGACGGCTCACGCCGGCTTGCGGATCTTGTCGAGCAGCTATGCAGCGAAGCGGAGTTGGTTACCCGGCTGATGTGATACCGTTCCGGTCCCACCTCAAAAATAACGAAGCAGGGAGAGAACCATGCTCAACCGACGCAGCGTCCTGCTTGCCTCCCTTGCCGCCGGAGTAGCCATGACCAACAAAGCTCACGCCCGTGCGGCGCAGCCCGCGACGCCGGTCGATTTCGACGTTCCGGCCCTTGCCTGCGATTGCCACACGCACATCCATGGTGACGTCGAAAAGTTTCCGTTCTTCGCGGGGCGCGTCTATACGCCGGAACCGGCAAGCCCCGAGGAAATGGCGGCGCTGCACAAGGCGCTGCATATCGAGCGCGTGGTGATCGTGACGCCGAGCGTCTACGGCACCGACAATTCCTCCACCTTGTTCGGCATGAAGGCGCGCGGCGCGACAGCGCGCGGAGTGGCCGTGATCGACGACAAGACGACCGAAGCACAGCTCGACGCGATGCAGGCGGACGGTTTTCGCGGCAGTCGCATCAATCTCGCCACCGGCGGCGTCAGCGATCCGAATGTCGGCCGCGCGCGCTTCACCGCCGCCGTCGAGCGCATGAAGGCGCGCGGCTGGCACGTGCAGCTCTACACCACGCTGCCGATGATCTCGGCGATCAAGGAGCTCGTGCTGGCTTCGCCCGTGCCGGCCGTGTTCGACCATTTCGGCGGCCTCGAGGCGTCGCTCGGACTGGAGCAGCCGGGATTCTCCGACCTGGTCGCGCTCGTCAAATCCGGCAAGGCCTATGTGAAGATCTCGGGAGCCTATCGCTCGTCGAACCTCGCGCCCGACTATCAGGACATGGTGCCCTATGCCCGGGCGCTGATCGCGGCGAACCCGGACCGCATCGTCTGGGGCACCGACTGGCCGCATCCGGATTCCAGCCCCGTCGAGGGACGCAAGCCCACCGACATCGCGCCCTTCTATCAGATCGAAGACGGCCGGCTCCTCAACCAGCTTCCTGTGTGGGCGCCGGATGCGGAGGTGCGCAAGAAGATCCTGGTCGACAATCCCGCGCGTCTCTACGGATTCTGAGGCGCGGCGACGGCGCGCGATCAGCGCGCGCGGCGGGAGAAGAAGGAGATCAGGACCGGCAAGGTCACCAGGATCACGACCGGCGCGAGCATCATGCCGGTGACGACGACGACGGCGAGCGGCTTCTGCACCTGCGAGCCGATGCCTTCCGACAGCGCCGCCGGCAGCAGGCCGACGCCGGCAACGACGCAGGTCATCAGCACCGGCCGGAGCTGCAACTCGCCGGTGCGTATCACCGCGCTCACGCGGTCCATGCCTTCTTCGATCAGCTGGTTGAACTGCGACAGGATGATGATGCCGTCCATGACCGCAATGCCGAACAGCGCGATGAATCCGATCGCGGCGGAGACGCTGAAGGCGGTGCCGGTGATCAAGAGACCGAGCACGCCGCCGAAGATCGCCATCGGAATCACGCTCATGGCGAGCAGCGTGTCGGTCATCGAGCCGAAATTGAACCAGAGCAGCACGCCGATCAGCGCCAGCGAGATCGGCACCACGATCGACAGCCGGCGGATGGCGTCCTGGAGATTGCCGAACTCGCCGACCCAGTCCATGTGCGCGCCGGGCGGCAGCTGCACCTGCTCGGCGACCTTCTGTTGCGCCTCGCGGATCGCGCTGCCGAGGTCGCGCTCGCGCACCGAGAACTTGATCGGCAGATAGCGTTCCTGCTGCTCGCGATAGATGTAGGCGGCACCGGAGACGAGGCTGATGGTGGCGACCTCGCTCAGGGGAATCTGCGTGACGGTGCCGTTGGGGCCAGGCGCGCCGATGCGCAAATTCTGGATCGCCTCGGCGCTCCTGCGATATTCCGGCGCGAGGCGGACGATGATCGGGAAGTGACGATCGGAGCCCGGCTCGTAGAGATCGCCCGCGGTATCGCCGCCGATCGCGACCTTGATCGTGGCGTTGATGTCGCCGGGCGCGAGCCCATAGCGCGCGGCCTTGGCACGGTCGATGTCAATCTGAATGGTCGGCTGCCCGAGCGAGGTGAACACCGCAAGGTCGGTGACGCCTTGCACTGTCGCCAGCACCGACTTGATCTTGTTGGCGGTGTCGGTGAGCGCCTGGAGATCGCTGCCGAACAGCTTGATCGAGTTCTCGCCCTTCACGCCCGAGACGGCTTCGGAGACGTTGTCCTGGAGATATTGCGAGAAGTTGAATTCGACGCCGGGGAAGCGATCGTCGAGCTGCTTCAACAGCTGCGCGGTCAACTCTTCCTTGTCGTGCGTTCCCGGCCATTGGCTTGCGGGCTTGAGGGGGGCGAAGAACTCGGCGTTGAAGAAGCCGGCAGCGTCGGTGCCGTCATCGGGGCGGCCATGCTGCGACACCACGGATTCCACCTCGGGCCGGGCACGGATCAGCTTGCGCATCTCGTTGACGTAGGTGTTGCCTTCCTGGAGCGAGATGGTCGGCGGCAGCGTGGCGCGGATCCAGAGATTGCCCTCTTCCAGCTTGGGCAGGAATTCGAGGCCGAGCAGGCGGCTGAGCGCCACCGTCATCAGCACGAGACCGACCGCGCCGCCGAGCATGATGCCGCGGTTGGCGACGGCCCAATTCAGCACCGGCATGTAGATCCGGTGCAGGATCCGCATGACCCTCGTCTCGGTCTCCTCGAGATGCGCAGGCAGAATGATCGCGGACAGCGCCGGGGTAACCGTGAAGGTCGCGAGCAGCCCGCCGGCGAGCGCATAGGCATAGGTGCGCGCCATCGGCCCGAAGATGTTGCCCTCGACGCCGGACAGCGTGAACAACGGCAGGAACGCCGCGATGATGATGGCGGCGGCAAAGAAGATCGAGCGCGACACGTCGGCGGCGGCGCTGAGGATGGCGTGGCTCTTCATGCCGAACAGCGTCTCGGGCGACATCTGCTCGGATTCCGACACCGGCGTGGTCTGCGTCAGGCGGCGGAAGATCGCTTCCACCATGATGACGGTGGCGTCGACGATGAGGCCGAAATCGATCGCGCCGACCGACAGCAGATTCGCGGATTCCCCGCGTAGCACCAGGATGATCACGGCGAAGAACAGCGCGAACGGAATCGTGGCGCCGACGATCAGCGCGCTGCGGAGATCGCCGAGGAACATCCACTGCAACAGTACGATGAGCAGGATGCCGACCACCATGTTGTGCAACACGGTGTGGGTGGTGAGTTCGATCAGGTCCCCGCGATCGTAGATGCGCTCGATGCGCACGCCGGGCGGCAGGATGCTGGAGTTGTTGATGGTTTGAACGAGCTGGTGGACGCGCTTGATGGTTGGCGAGCTTTGCTCACCGCGGCGCATCAGGACGATGCCCTGCACGATGTCGTCGGAATCGTCGATGCCGGCAATGCCGAGACGGGGTTTTTGGCCGACAGTGACGGTGGCGACGTCCTTGACCAGCACCGGATTGCCGTTGGTCTGCGAGACCATGGTGTTGGCGAGGTCGTCGATCGAACGGATCAGGCCGACGCCGCGTACCACGGCCGATTGCTGGCCGATATTGACGGTGTTGCCGCCGACATTGACGTTGGAATTGCTGACCGCCTGGAGCAATTGCGGCAGTGTCAGGCCGTTGGCGACCAGCTTGTTGAAATCGACCTGGAGCTCGTAGGTCTTGCTCTTGCCGCCCCAGCCGGTGACGTCGATGACGCCGGGCACGGCGCGGAAGCGGCGCTGCAGAATCCAGTCCTGGATGGTCTTGAGATCGAGCACGCTGTAGTTCGGCGGACCGACGAGGCGGTAGCGGAAGATTTCGCCGATCGGGCTGAGCGGCGAGATCTGCGGCTGCACATTACCCGGCAGCGGCGCGAGCTGCGCCAGGCGGTTCAAGACCTGCTGCTGCGCCTCGTCATAGGTGTAGGCGAAGGAGAACTGGAGCTTGATGTCGGAGAGGCCGTAGAGCGAGATGGTGCGGATCGTCGTGAGGTTCTTCAGACCCGCGACCTGGGTCTCGATTGGAATCGTGATGTAGCGCTCGATCTCTTCCGCCGACAGGCCCGGGCTCTGCGTCACGATGTCGACCATCGGCGGCGTCGGATCGGGATAGGCCTCGATGTTGAGCTGGTTGAACGCGATCAGGCCGCCGATCAGCACGGCGAAGAACATCCCGACCATCAGGAAGCGCCGGTTGACGGCAAGGGCGACGAGACGATCCATTCAGGTCTTCAATTTTCTTGGGTCGTCGATCAGCTACCGGACGCCGCGCGGTCGATGAACAGGCTGCCCTTGGTGACGACCTGCTCGCCTGGCTTCAGATTGCTGGTGACCTCGACGAAATTGCCATTGATGAGGCCGGTCTTGATCTGGCGCAGCTCGACCGACTTGTCCTCGCGCGCGACCCAGATGCGGACCTTGTCGGCCTCGTAGATCAAAGCCTGCTTCGGCACCGCCGGCGCGGCACGGTCGCCGGCCGAATAGATCGTGACGTTGGCGAACATTTCCGGCTTGAGCAGGCCGTCCTTGTTGTCGATGGTCGCGCGAACCAGCAGGCGGCGGGTGTTGGGATCGATGGCGGCGGCGACGTAGTTGATCTTGGCGGTCAGGGGGTGGCCCGGCAGCGCCATCACGTTGACGCTGATGTCCTGGCCGATGCACACCGCGGCCGCATCGCTCTCGCGCACGAAGGCGGTGAGCCAGACCGTGGAGAGGTCGCCGATCACGAAGACCGGATCGCTGGCGCCGGAATTGACGTATTGGCCCGGACCGATCTTGCGCTGCACGACGGTGCCGGAGATCGGCGAATAGATCGTGATCTCCCGATCGATGACGCCCTTGTCCTGGAATGCCTTGATGGTCTCGTCGGTGAAGCCGAGGATGCGCAGCTTGTTGCGCGCGGCTTCCAGCGCCGTCCCCGAGGAGCGCACGTCGTTCTGCGCCTGGACCTGGGTCGTTTCGGCCTGCTGATAGTCCTTCAGCGGAATGGCGCGGCCCTCATAGAGGTCCTTGGCGCGCCTGAACTGGATGTCGGCAAGATCGATCGCAGACTTCGCCTTGTTCTGCGCGGTCATCGCCGCGATGAAATCGTTCTGGGCCTGCACGGTGTCGGCGGCCTCGATCGTGAACAGCGGTTGACCTTGCTTCAGCATCTCGCCCGGCTTGGCGAGCAGCTTGGTCACCCGGCCCGCATAGGGCGAGAACACCGGCGTCGAGCGATCCTCGTCGACCGCGACCTTGCCCTCGGTGACATATTCGGCCCGGAAGGTCTTGGCCTTGACCGGCTCGATCGTCAGCGTCGCCCACTCGGACGGCGTCGGCGTGAAATTCTGCGCATTCCTGCGCGACTGGCTGGAGACCTCGGAGTGGCTCTTTTCCTTGGCCCCCGCACGCAGGAAGCCATAGGCACCGGCGCAGGCGAGTGCCAGTAAAACTACGGATGTGATCACCCGTTGTTTTGTAAACACCTGCAATCGCTTGGTATTTTCAACTACCATGGGGCCCGGTCAAGTCTGCGACGATCTCGGCAGACGCCTGCCTTATCGGTCGCGCTAATAGTGCTGAATTGGGATTTCAAACAACCTAAAAAACGCCAGCCACCTTTCCGTTTGCGTTAAAATATTGCATCGCGTCAGCTTCACGTCAGTTTCGCGCCGGCCACTGTGGCGGATGACTGCCGAGCGGCATCGCCGGGCGGCTCCATCGCGCCGGCGTGGTCGACAGCAGCGCAGAATGGCGCACCGCCTTCAACGTGCCGAAGCCAGATGGCACGGACTCGATGAATGCAGCATGTACGGCCTCGCCCGTAAGATCCGGGGTATCCAGGCCGCCATCGAGCCGGCCGAGCTTCCACAGCCAGCGTCCGGTCTGCGCCAGCGACACGCGCACGTGCCAGCTCCCGCCCTCGCGGGCCTGGCGTGCCTTGGCCATCATCGCACCGAACGCCATCAGATAGCCGGTGGCATGGTCGAGCATCTGCGCCGGCAATTCCTTGGGACCGTCGATGCCCGCGGCCTGCCCCTCGGCGTGGTTGAAGCCCGTCGTGGTCTGCACCAGTGAATCGAAACCGCGCCGCTCCGCCCAGGGGCCGGCATGGCCATAGGCCGACAGCGTGACATAGACGATGCCGGGATTGATGTTCGCTGCATCCTCCGGCGCGAACCCGAGGGCTGCGAGCGCTCGCGGGCGATAGCCTTGCGAGAAGATGTCCGCGCCCTTCAACAGCTCGCGCAGCTGCGCCCTGCCCGCCTCGCTTTTCAGCTCGACCAACGTGGTGAGCTTGCCGCGGCCGGTATCGATGGTGAGCCAGGGAATGGCCGGCAGCTCCGGCCCCGAGACGAGCAGCACATCCGCGCCGTGCGCGGCGAGCGTGCGACCGGCAACGGGGCCTGCGATGACGCGCGAGAGATCGAGCACGCGCAGCCCGGAAAGCGGACGATCGCCGTTCGACAATCCCTGCGGCCACGGCTTTGGCGGGGCCTCGCCGATCTTCTCGATCGAGACCAGCGGCAGTTCGGCGAGCGCGCGCGCCTGCGGCAGCGCGGACCATTCGTCGTAGGAACGCATCAGGGCGACGACGCCGCCCGCGGCATAGGCCGCAGTTTCAAAATCCTCGCCCTTCCATTGCATCAACGCGGCCTGAACCTTGTCGCGCTCGGGCTCGCAGCCGAGCACGTTGCAGACGGCGTCGCGATGATGCGGGAAATTGGTGTGACAGCGGACGAAGCGGTTGTCGCCGGTCTTGTAGACACCGGCGATGGCGTCCCAGGCTGGCGGTGGTGGCTTGTCGTCGAGGCGCAAATAACGCTCCGAACGGCATTCGGCGACGGCGTGGCGCATGTCGACGGAGACGTCCTGCGTCTCACCGCTGCGCAGTCTCCAGATTTCGGCGGCGGCAAGGCCGGCGGCGGCGATCGTCGTCTGTCCGGCGACAGCGACGCGAAATGAGGACGGAATTTGCGACTCCTCGCCGGTCAGCCGCACGCGTCCGAGCGCGGCCCTGTCGCCGCCGATGGAGGTCCAGAGATCCCTAAGAATATCGGCGGGGCTTTGCATGACCGCTTCTCTCCCTTTCAGATTTGAGCATGATCCTTTCGGAAATCCGCTGCGCATTTTCCGGATCATGCTGTAGTTTTCGCGACCATGTCATGATCGCAGAAAGGAATGCAATGGCTGCCGTAGATCCCCTCACCGCAGGCGCCGTGTTCATCGCAACGGCGGCCACCGACGCAGTCTATGTCATGTTCACCTCGGCCGTGATCGCGCGCAAGCGCGTGCCGGCGGCGAACTGGAGCGCGGTCTGGTACCTGCTCTCCTCCTACGCCGTGATCAGCTACACCGAAAACCCGTTCTATGTCGCTTTCGCGGCGATCGGCTCTTGGGCCGGCGCCTACGCCTCGCTGACCTTCCTGCACCGCCCGCCCGGCGGCCCGCCGGTGGGGGCGGCACCGGAGTGAGGGAACCGCCTCTCCGCGTCGTCATTGCGAGGAGCCCTTGCGACGAAGCAATCCAGACTGTCTCTGCGGATGCATTTCTGGATTGCTTCGCTACGCTCGCAATGACGAATTGGAGAGTTCAGCATGTCTCCTGAAACGGCTACACTCTTTGCACCAACAAAAAGGAAAACCAAACAATGGATCTCGGTCTCAAAGGCAAGAACGCCATCGTCCTCGGCGGCACGCGCGGCATCGGGCGGGCGATTGCGGCAACGCTGGCCGGCGAAGGCGCCAATGTCGCGGTGTGCGCGCGCAACGCGGATCAGGTTGCGGCGACCGTCACTGAACTCAAGGCAAGCGGAATCCGTGCCAGCGGCGGACCGGTCGACGTCACCGACGGCGCGGCGCTGAAATCTTGGATCGAGACCGCTGCAAAGGAGCTCGGCGGCGTCGACCTGCTGTTCGCCAATGCCGGCGCGATGGCGCAGGGCCACGATGCAGCATCCTGGGAGCAGAACTTCCGGCTCGACGTGCTCGGCGCCGTGCATGCGTTCGACGCCGCGCGGCCGTTCCTCGAGGCCAGCGGCGAAAAGAGCGGAGATGCCGCCTTCGTCATCATCTCCTCGATCTCGGCGGCGCAGGCCGATCTCGCCAGCTCCTACGGCCCGATCAAGGCGGCGCTGATCCACATGGCCAAGGGATTGGCGCGGCAATACGCAAAGAAGAAGATCCGCGTCAACGTGGTGTCGCCCGGCACGGTCTATTTCAAGGGCGGCGTCTGGAATATGATCGAGCAGAAGATGCCGGAGCGCTACAATGATGCGATGAAGCGCAATCCGACGGGCCGCATGGCAACGCCACAGGAGATCGCAAGCGCGGCGGTGTTTCTGGCAAGCCCGGTGTCGGGGTTCACCACGGGCTCCAATCTCGTCGTGGACGGCGCGATCTCGAACCGGGTGAATTTTTGAGACGAGCACACTGTCGGGGGGGGGGGGGGGGGGGGGGGGGGGGGGGGGGGGGGCGCGGGGGGGCGGGGGGCCGGGGGGGCCGGGGGGGGGGGGCGGCCCAGGCGCC
>NZ_JBVVPO010000106.1:0-299 GCF_055811795.1 Bradyrhizobium sp. MI1.7 | reverse complement strand
TACCCCCCGGGCCAAAATCGGGGGGGGGCCGGGCGCTATACCAACGGGTTTTTTTTTTCCCCCCCCCCCCCCCCGCGCCCCCCGGCCCCCCCCCCCGACCCAGTATTCCAGAGACGGCTCGGCTAGAGCCGAGGGGCCGCAGCGTACTGGATACCCCGCTTTCGCGGGGTATGACACCGAGAGTCTGACACGGCCCGGCTCAACAAGCTCGTCATTGCGAGCGCCGCGCAGCCATCCCGAGGCGTTTCGCGGGGGGGAGGGGGGGTTGGGTGGCGGGGGGCGCCAAGGCGGGGTGGGGG
>NZ_JBVVPO010000105.1:0-18636 GCF_055811795.1 Bradyrhizobium sp. MI1.7 | reverse complement strand
CCCGGGGTTGGCCACCCGGGGGGGCGCCACCCGTTTGGCGCCCTCCCCAAAAAAAAACCCGCCCCCGTTTTAACCGGCGGTCCCCCCCGCCCCCCCCCCCGTGGGGGGGGGGGGGGGCCCCGCCCCCCCCGCCCTCATTTCAGTCAGTGATAGTGCCGGCAAGTTATGTATTCGCGTAACCGTGGTGTGATCCCAGCATCTGGTCAGAGATTGCTGGTGGCCTTGATTCCGGGACGATTCGCATTGGTGTGGATCGTTTGTTTCAGCGTGTCCGTAAACCTGCTGCTGCTGGTCGTACCTTTCTATTCAATCGAAGTGTTCGACCGCGTGCTCAGCAGCGGAAGCGTCGAGACGCTTGTCGGCCTCACCGTCATCGCCGTCGGCGCTCTCGCCTTCAGCGCCGCCTTCGACACGTTTCGTAACCGCCTGTTGAGCCGGTTCGCGGTCGGGTTCGAGCACTGCCTCGCTCCGATCATCCTTGAAGGCAGCATCACCGGCGCGGCGCCGGGCGACGGCCGGCAGCACGATCTGGTCAAGCTTCGCGAGTTGAGAACTTTCCTGTCGAGCGGAACGGTCACATCGCTGATAGATGCTCCGTTCCTCCCGGTGTTTATTCTCATCCTGTTCTTCCTGCACCCCTGGTATGGCGTCATAGCCCTGATCGGGGTGGGGGTCCTGCTGGCGATGGGTGTTGCAAGCCACTGGATCGCGCGCGGGGAAATTGCGCAGGCTTCGCAAGCGGCGTTGAAGACGCAGGCGTTGCTCGATGGAATCGTCCGGCACTCCAGCGTGGTGCGGGCGATGGGCTGGACCCGGGGCGCCATCCGCGCGTTCATGAGCCTCAATGACGAAGCCCTGTCTCCGGTGGTGCGGGCCAGCGAACGCATCTACACGATTAGCGCCGCCGCGCGAATGGTCAGGACCATCCTGCAGATTGCCGCGATCGGCTGCGGTGCCTGGCTCGTGCTCCAGAACGAGGTGCTGTCCGGCAGTCTGATCGCGAGCTCGATCCTGATAGCGCGCACGTTGCAGCCCATGGAAGGGTTGGTCTCGGCCTGGCGCGCGTTGGCATCTGCGCAGGACGCGTGGACGCAAGTCTGCAACGCCGCGATGCCGGTGCTTGCGCGTCCGCGGAAGACGTTGCTTCCGCCGCCAGCCGGCATGCTCAAGGTAGAGCGGGTGACATTCCGGATTGGCGGGACGCAGCGTCCCATTCTCGCGGGCATATCCTTTCAATGCCGGCCGTCCGAGCTTGTCGTCGTGATCGGGCCGACCGGCGCCGGAAAATCCACATTGCTGCGCTTGATGGCAGGCCTCGATCGGCCGACCAGCGGTACGATCCGGTTGGACCACGCAGCACTCCATACCTGGGATCCCGACCAGCTTGGGCAATTCGTCGGCTATCTCCCCCAGGACGTGCAGCTCCTGGAAGGAACGGTGGCCGAAGCCATTGCCGGGTTTGATGAATACGCACGGGACGAGGCCATCGTCGCCGCGGCCATGCTCGCGCAGGCGCATGAGATGATCCTGTCCCTTCCGGCCGGCTACCAGACCGAGATCGGCCGCGACGGCTGCAGGCTATCCGGTGGCCAGCGTCAGCGCATTGGTCTTGCCCGCGCCTTCTTCGGCGATCGCAAATTGATCCTGCTGGATGAGCCCAATGCCAATCTCGACCCGGACGGCGAAGAAGCGTTGTGCTCCGCCATTCAATCGGCCAAAGCGCGCGGCGCGGCGTCGGTGATCGTCACCCACCGGCCGCGGCTGTTGACCATCGCCGATGCCGTGCTGCTGTTGAGGGACGGCAACCAGGTCGCCTTCGGACCGCCATATGACGTACTTCGCGCCCAGCGGCCGGCACCGGTACCGGGTTCGGCAGGGCTCCCGCGCAATGTCGAACCTCAGAGGTTGCCAGGCAGGAGGGTCATTCCATGACGCAGACCGGTCATGCCTCCGCGATGTCCGCGCCTGTTGCAGGTCCGTCGAAGACCTGGCCGACGGAGCAACCGCGATCCGACATGCGACGGATCATCGCATGGGGCTGTGTATTGCTCGTCCTGCAATTTTGCGGCTTCGGCTTGTGGGCAACCACGGTTCCGCTCCGCGGCGCCGTCGTGGCACCAGGATTCATCAAGGTCCATTCGAAGCGCAAGGCGGTGCAACATCTGGAAGGCGGAATCATCAAATCGATCTATGTCCGGGAGAACGATCACGTCGAAGCCGGTCAACTCATTGCACGGCTCGACACCGCGCAGATCGAAGGGAGCCTTGGTTCCCTCGAAACCAAGTTCTTTGCTGATCTGGCGATGGAGGCCCGGCTGGCGGCGGAGCAAGACGGTGCGAAGTCAATCCGGTTTCCGGACGAATTGCGGGAAAGTGCAACGCGTCTCTCCGCACGTATCGCCATTCAAACCCAGGAGGCCGAATTTGCCGCGCGACTGGCCGCGATTGAGAACGAGCGCAAGGTGATCGATCAGCAGATGCTGCAAAACGCGGACACCATCCGCGGCCTGCAGAGCAACACCCAAGGACTTGAACAGCAACTCAAGCTGTTGCGGGAAGAGATCGCCGACACGAGTTATCTCCTCGCAAAGGGCCTCGCCCGGAAACCACGTTTGCTGGCCTTGCAACGGGCCGAAGCCGAGGCCACCGGACAGGTCGATCGCAATGCCGCGTCAATCTCGGAGATGCAGGGCAAGATCGCGGAGTTGCAGGACAGACGCAGGCAACTGGGGTTCAACCAAAATCAGGATATCGCCAAGCAGCGGCATGCGACGAGCGAGGAGATCGGCGACCTCAGACATCGAATTGCCGCGTTGCGTGCCCAGCTTGTCCGGTCTGAATTGCGTGCCCCGGAAAGTGGAAGGATCGTCGGCCTCAACAGCAGGGACCTCAATGCCGTGCTTGGACCTCGGGAAACCCTTTTGGAAATCGTTCCGATGCAAGATCGGCTTGTCATCGAGGCGACATTGAAGCCTGCCGATCGGGAAGAGGTCTATGTCGGACAGATGGCGCGTGTGCGAGTTCACGCGCTGAACATTCGCCGCCGGCCGATGCTCGAGGGAAGGGTCGTCGGCGTTGCGGCAGACGCACTGACCGACACCCATTCCGGCGACAGCTCCTATTTGGCCGAGGTTGAGCTGGACCCCAACGCGCCGACGGCCTCCTACATCTCCACATTGATGCCTGGAATGCCTGTCGAGATATTTGTCGAGACGGGGGAACGAACCTTTGCGGAATATCTTTTGCAGCCGATGACGTTACGGATCAACCGTGCGTTCAGGGAGAATTAAGCGCTGGTAAGGGGTGGGCCGGCCTATGAGGGAGGCGACCGTGCATGAGTGCAGTAAGGCACTACCTTCCGCACAGGATGATTTTCGTTCCGATTGCGTCGAGCGCGCCTCGAAGCAAGGCAATGACGGATGCGGTCCGTCTGGGTCTTGTCCGGAGCCACGCCCGCAACAGGCCGCAATGGAATATTTCGCAAAGGCCATGGCGGAATTGCTCGGCTGCCGGAGCTGCTACGTAGCCATGCTATCCGCCTCCGGGCTGGAAGAAGCCAGGATCGGAGATGCTCCTGCCGATCCGTCATGCGCGGCGATGGTTGAGCGATTTGCGCGCAAGGGTACAGCCGAGGACGTCGCCTCGCTCGAGCCGATCAATTCCCGGACCTCCTTCGTCCGCAAGTTGATCGGCGCGGAACCCCCGGTAAAGAGTCATTCAGTCATTGGCAGGTTTGCTTCCGATGAGCGAACCACGGTCGTGTTCGTGGCCGGATGGCGACCGGCCGCGCTTGCGGCATCGGAGATTCCGGGCTTGGCGCATACCGTGCGCCCGTTATGGAAGGCTGCTCATTCACTTGCCCGGCAAGCGCCGGGGCAGGTCGATGCGCAACTCTGGCTCGAAGAGCTGACCTTTCCCGCCATCGTCGTGGACCAGGGCCTGCACATTTACGCAGTCAATCGTGGTGGACGCGTGCTGCTTGCCAAGCGCGAGTTGCTCAGGATGGAAGGAGGCAGGCTTGCTGGCTCATGCGCTTCCGTGACCGAGAGCTTGCGGGGGGCAATCGGGAAAGTGCTCATCGAGAGCGGGACTCATGGATGGTTCAACACTACGGTACCGCTTTCGACGGATCGTCAGCAGTTCGCCTTCGCCAAGATCGGCGCTGTTCCAACGCATGACAAGCTGGGACAGGCCCTCATCGTCGTGCCGCAATTCGATGACGTGCAGGGCGCGCACTGCATCGCATCTGCCTTTGGCTTGAACTGGGCTGAGGAAAGAATCGTCGCCCGGATTCTTCAATTCCAGTGCCCTCGCGATATTGGAGCCGAGCTTGGGCTGACCGAGGCAACGGTGCGAACCTACACCAAGAGGATCATGCTCAAACTGGGGATCAACCGACAGTCGGAGTTCTTTCTTCTGTATCATCTCACCCAATCGCCTTTTGGCGCTGGCAGGCGCGAGAACTGGGTGAGCCGGTCGGCCTCCGATTGTCGATTGGACGAAGAGGGTCCGATGAGATTGCGGACGGCCGGCAAGCATTCGCCTGAATGAGTACGGGGTTCTCCGCGATGTCGAGGCGCATGGGCAGCGCAGGTTTCCTCTACCGGATGTTCGCTGCCCTGGCATTGGCCGGGGCCGGCTTCCCTGCCCATGCCCAGAGCATTCAATTGGCGCTGCCGATTGCCTGCGAGCCTGGCCGCACCTGCTACATCCAGAATTACACGGATCTCGATCCGTCGCGGTCGGCGCGAGATTACAAATGCGGCACGCTGACTTATGACGACCACAACGGCACCGATTTTCGTTTGCCCTCACTGCCGGTGCAAAGGGCCGGCGTGGACGTGCGCGCGGCGGCAGGCGGCCGTATTCTTCGTACACGCAATGACGCGCCGGACGGCGCTTTCACAAAATCGGGACGCGAAGCGGTGCGCGAGGCCGAATGTGGCAATGGCGTCGTCATCGAACATCCGGAGCAGTGGGAAACCCAGTACTGCCACCTCGCCGCCGGCAGTGTGTCGGTCAAGCCTGGAGACAAGGTCGACCTAGGACAGCCGCTCGGCCGTGTCGGTCTCTCCGGCCTCACGGAGTATCCTCACCTGCATTTCACCGTGAGGCACAATGGCGCGGTGGTCGATCCCTTTGCGTACGGCGTTCGCCCCGAGTCTTGCGAGGGCGGTCAATCGCTCTGGCTTGCTGCCCTCCGCCCGAAACTCGAGTACCAGGAACGAGCCATCCTCAATGCGGGCTTTACGACGGGGCCGGTCACGATGGAACTCATCGAGGACGGCAGTGCCGAGAGCCAAAAGCCGTCCGCCGGTTCGATGGCGATCGTCGCGTTCGTGCGGGCTATCGGGCTGAAGGCGGGCGACGCGCAATGGCTGCTCATCAAGGATCCCCTCGACAACGTCATCGCGGAAAATCGGTCTGCACCACTTCAGGCCAACAAGGCGCAATTCATGCTCTTTGCGGGGAAGAAGCGACCTCCCGGGGGGTGGGAACGCGGCTCCTACAAGGCCACTTATGTTGTAGAGCGCGATGGCCAGGTCGTGCTCAGGAAAGACCTGGAGCTCATGCTCTAGCGTTGCATCTGTGCTTGGGGAGACCCGCGCCACGGGCCTTTTGAAGGCCTGATCGGTTGCCGGAACGGCCCGCTCCCGCTATAGGGCGTGGAGAGGGTGAACTATGTCCGATATGCGTTTGATTGTTGCCGGGGCAGGCGGCCGGATGGGCCGGGCGCTGGCACGAGCCATTGCCGACACTGAAGGCGCGGTGCTGGCGGGAGCCCTGGAGGCGCCCGGCTCGGAGCTGCTCGGCAAGGATGCCGGCGTACTCGCGGGCCTGCCTGCCAACGGCGTCAAACTCTCGGCCGACCTCTGGGCGATGTCGAAAGATGCCGACGGCATCCTGGATTTCACCGTGCCGGCCGCGACCATCGCCAATGTCGCGATCGCTGCCGAGCGCGGCATCGTGCACGTCATCGGCACCACCGGACTGTCGGCCTCCGACAACGCCGTGATCAAGAGCGTCACCAACCGTGCGGTCGTGGTGCAGTCGGGCAATATGAGCCTGGGCGTCAATCTGCTCGCCGCGGTGGTCAAGCGCGTCGCCAAGGCACTCGACGAGAGCTTCGACATCGAGGTCGTGGAAACCCACCACCGCATGAAGATCGATGCGCCCTCGGGCACTGCGCTGATGCTGGGCCAGGCCGCCGCCGCCGGCCGCGGCATCTCGCTCGATGAGCATTCGGATCGCGGCCGCGACGGCATCACCGGCGCGCGCAAGCCGGGCGACATCGGCTTTGCCTCCTTGCGCGGCGGCACCGTTGCCGGCGAGCACAGCGTGACCTTTCTTGGTCCGTTCGAACGCCTGACGCTGTCGCATCTCGCCGAAGACCGCATGCTGTTCGCACACGGCGCGCTCAAGGCGGCGCTGTGGGCGCATGGCAAGAAGCCGGGGCACTACTCCATGGCCGACGTGCTCGGTCTCGCAGACATCTGAGCGAGCCGGAGCATGAACCGGACCCGAAGGGCCGCGTTAGCGCAAGACGTGAAGCGGCTTTCCGCCAAGATCATTCCTCAACAATAACCTGAATGGAAAGCAGTCAATGAGCGAACGTCTCCTCGTGCTCGTGCGCCACGGTCAGAGCGAGTGGAATCTGAAGAACCTGTTCACGGGCTGGAAGGATCCTGATCTCACCGAGCTCGGCGTGAAGGAAGCCACGGAAGCCGGCCGCAAGCTGAAGGCGCAGGGCCTCGTGTTCGACGTCGCCTACACCTCGGTCTTGACGCGCGCGCAGCACACGCTCGATCTCATTCTCGGCGAGCTCGACCAGAAGGGCCTGCCGACCTCCAAAGACCTCGCGCTGAACGAGCGCGACTATGGCGATCTCTCCGGCCTCAACAAGGACGACGCCCGCAAGAAATGGGGCGAGGACCAGGTGCTGATCTGGCGCCGCTCATACGATGTGCCGCCGCCCGGCGGCGAAAGCCTGAAGGATACGCTGGCGCGCGCGCTGCCCTACTACGTGCAGGAGATCCTGCCCGGCGTGCTCAACGGCAAGCGCACGCTGGTCGCCGCCCACGGCAACTCGCTGCGCGCGCTGATCATGGTGCTGGAAAAGCTCTCGCCCGAAGGCATTTTGAAGCGCGAGCTCGCGACCGGTGTGCCGATCATCTACCGGCTCAACGCGGATTCGACGGTGGCCTCGAAGCTGGATCTGGCGGGCTGAGCTTCGCCACAAGCGCGGAGTCGTAGGGTGGGCAAAGCGTAGCGTGCCCACCATGTGTCAGCGATCGCGGAAGAATGGTGGGCACGGCGCTATGCGCCTTTGCCCACCCTACGGAAGCGGGGCCTACTGCATCCCCAGCTGCCCGGCCTCCCAGCCCAGCATCGCCTGCTTGCGGGTGATGCCCCAGTGATAGCCGGTGAGCGTGCCGCTCTTGCCGAGCGCGCGGTGGCAGGGCACAACGAACGAGACCGGGTTCTTGCCGACCGCAGCGCCGACGGCGCGTGAGGCCTTCGGGCTGTTGATGTTGCAGGCGATGTCGGAATAGGACACCGCGCGACCCATCGGGATCTTCAGCAGCGTCTCCCACACCCGTACCTCGAAATCGGTGCCGATCATCACCACGCGCAACGGCTGGTCCGGCCGCCACAGCCTGGTGTCGAAGATGCGCTGTGCGAGCGGTGCGGTGCCTTCGTGATCCTCGACGTAAGTTGCGTTGCGCCATCGCCGCGTCATGTCGGCGAGCGCGACCTTCTCCTCACCGGGATCGGCGAACGCAAGGCCTGACAGGCCGCGGTCGGTGGCGATCACGATCGCCGTGCCGAACGGCGAGGGATGGAAGCCGTAGCGCAGCGTCAGGCCCGCGCCGCCGTTCTTCCATTCGCCGGGCGACATCGCTTCATGGGTGACGAAGAGATCGTGCAGCCGGCCCGGTCCTGAAAGACCTGAATCGAGCGCGGCATCGAGGATGCTCGCGGAGTCCCGCAACAGTCCCTTGGCGTGATCGAGCGTCAGCGCCTGCATGAACGCCTTCGGCGTGATCGAGGCCCAGCGGCGGAACAGATGGTGCAGCTCATCCGGCGTGACGCCCGCCGCATCGGCCATCGCTTCGATGGCCGGCTGGGTGCGCCAGTTCTCCGAGATGAACGCGATCGCCCGGCGCACGGAGTCGTAATCGCGCAACGCGGCGTTCTGGGAGCCCGGCTTGGCCAGGCGCTGGTCATTTATGGCGAGTGTCATCATGACTGGAAATGTAGGCGTGGCGCCGGGCCGAAACCACCCGATTTCCGATTCGGAGTCAGGAGACCGGGTTGTAGGTCGGGCCGCGCTTGGCGGCGTTCAGGGCCTCAACCAAGCCTTTGTAAAAACTTGCCTTTTCGTCCGGGCCGAGGAAGCGGGCGATCTGGATCTGATGGCCGCGCGAGATCAAATAGAGATGCTCGATGCCAAAATCCTCGTCGACCTCCATATCGAGGCGGACCCAGAGCGGATTGAACGTCCATTCGGCGACCTGGCCGCGATGACTGACGCGCCGCACCCGCAGTTCGGACGCCGTGACCGAAATCTCCTCGCGCGCCCGCGCGCTGCGGAAATTGGCCTTGAAGGCCCACCAGATCACCAGCACGTCGAGGCCGAAGAAGCCGAACACCGGCCACGCACCCATCATCAGGAAGGCGAGGCCGGTGGCAAAGCTCACCACGCTCAGGAACAGCATCACGGCGAGGAAGCCGGTGCGGTTCAGCGAGCGGTGCGGCGTCAGGAGCGCGGAGAAGATCTGAGGGTCCGTCTCGCTTTCAGATCGCCCGCGCTCAATTTCGTTGCCTGTGCTCATCGTCCCTCAGTATATCCGGATCATGGCGAAAATCACCCGCAAGCCGGCCCCGCGCAAAGCGTCCGTGCCGAAGAAAAAGGCAAAGGCGATAGTTGCGAAGCCGAGGGCTCCCGCCAGGAAATCGCTCAAGGCCGCAAGACCCAATTCTACCAAACCTTGGACGCCGGCCGAGATCCACGAGGTCTTCAGCCGTTTCCGCAAGGCCAATTCGGAGCCGAAAGGCGAGCTCGAGCACGTCAATCCCTTCACGCTGCTGGTCGCCGTGGTGCTGTCGGCGCAGGCCACCGATGCCGGGGTCAACAAGGCGACGCGCGCCTTGTTCGAGATCGCCGACACGCCGCAGAAGATGCTCGACGTCGGCGAGGAACGCTTGCGCGAATACATCAAGACCATCGGCCTCTATCGCACCAAGGCCAGGAACGTGATTGCGCTATCGGCAAAGGTGCTCAGCGAATTCGGCGGCGAGGTGCCGCGCACGCGCGCCGGGATCGAATCCCTGCCAGGCGCCGGGCGCAAGACCGCCAACGTGGTGCTCAACATGGCCTTCGGCGAGCACACCATGGCGGTGGACACGCATGTGTTTCGCGTCGGCAACCGCACCGGGATGGCGCCCGGCAAGACGCCGCTCGAAGTCGAGCTTGGTCTCGAAAAGGTGATCCCGGCCGAGTTCATGTTGCACGCCCATCATTGGCTGATCCTGCATGGCCGCTATACTTGCCTCGCCCGCAAGCCGCGCTGTGAGGTGTGTCTGATCAACGATCTCTGCCGATGGCCGGAGAAGACGGTCTGAGGTGGCGCCGTCGTTTCGGGGGGGCGATGTGAAGCAAGCCGGTTTTGGGGGCATGTCGTGAGTCAGCAAGAACAAATCTCATCGCCATTGCCATCGCCATCGCCACCGCCACCGCCGGCCGCGGCACCGGCTCCGCCGCCGAAGCCGACGCAGCGGCCGGCGAGCTCGCTCTGGGGCCGGCTCGCGATCCCCCTGTTCGCCGTGATCGTCGCGCTCGCCTTCGTGGCACTGGCGACGCTGCGCTTCGACGAATGGGTCGGCAACGCCGTGGTCCAGACCACCAACGACGCCTATGTGCGCGCCGATCTGACGCGGCTTGCAAGCCGCGTCTCCGGCGAAGTGCTGACCGTCGGGGTCTCCGACTTCCAGCGCGTCAAGGCCGGCGATCTCCTGATCCAGATCGATCCCGCCGACTACCAGGCCCAGGTCGCGCAGTCCGAGGCCGCTGTCGCCGCCGCGCAGGCCGTGCTCGACAATCTGAGCAACCAGGTCGAGCTGCAATATGCGACCATCGCGCAGGCGCAGGCCGCGCAGCTGTCAGCGGAAGCGTTGGAGGTCGAGGCCCGGCAGGAGCAGGATCGCCAGAAATCCCTGACGCAGACGGAAGCCGGCACGCGGCAGCGGCTGGAACAGGCCGTCGCGGGCTACGCGAAGGCGCAGGCCGACGTGCGTGCCAGTCGCGCCGTCATCGCCGCGCAGCAGCATCAACTCGAAGTTCTGCAGGGCACCAAGAAGCAGCGCGCCGCCGATGTCGCGGCGGCCAAGGCGACGCTGGCGAGCGCGAAGCTGAAGCTCGGCTATACCAGGATCACCGCGCCGTTCGACGGCGTCGTCGGCGAGCGCCAGGTGCAGCCCGGCGACTACGTCAACATCGGCACCAACCTCATCAATGTGGTGCCGCTGCCGAAGGTCTAC
Organism: Bradyrhizobium sp. MI1.7; assembly: GCF_055811795.1. Taxonomy (NCBI): domain Bacteria; kingdom Pseudomonadati; phylum Pseudomonadota; class Alphaproteobacteria; order Hyphomicrobiales; family Nitrobacteraceae; genus Bradyrhizobium; species Bradyrhizobium sp. MI1.7. The sequence goes on along the minus strand of NZ_JBVVPO010000105.1, from coordinate 8,094 downwards.
GTGATCGCGAATTACAAGGAGACCCAGCTCACGCATGTCGCGCCGGGCCAGCCGGTCGAGATCACCGTCGATGGCTTCCCGCGCGAGAAGCTGCGCGGCAAGGTCGAGCGCATTGCCCCCGCGACCGGCGCGCAGGTGGCCCTGCTGCCGCCGGACAATGCGACCGGCAATTTCACCAAAGTCGTGCAGCGCATTCCCGTGCGCATCCAGTTCGACGACAACCAGCCGCTGCTGGCGCGGCTGGTGCCGGGCATGTCGGTCGTCACCAGCATCGACACGAAGGCCGCGAATGGCGGAAAATGACGATGCCGGCCGCGGGCCTCTCTCGCGCGGCGGCATCGCGCCACAGCCGTTGTTTGCCGTGGCGGCGGTGCTGCTCGGCTCGTTCCTCGCCAATTTCGACAGCCGGCTGACCACGGTCGGTCTGCCGGACCTGCGCGGTGCGTTCTCGCTCTCGTTTGACGAGGGCGCCTGGCTTTCGACCGCCGGCATCGGCTCGCAGATCCTGATTGCGCCGGCGGTGGCGTGGCTCGCGACGGTGTTCGGCCTGCGCCGCGTGCTCGGCATCCCGAGCCTCGTCTACGCCGCGGTGTCGCTGATCATTCCCTTCGTGCACGATTATCCGACGCTGCTCGCGCTCAGCGTCGTTCATGGCCTGCTGCTCGGCACCTTCGTGCCTGCGACGCTCATGATCGTGTTACGAAACCTGCCGATCCGATGGTGGGTGCCGGCGATCTCGCTCTATTCGATCCGGGTCGGCTTTGCGCTGGATACGTCGAGCTCCCTGGTCGGCTTCTATGTCGACCATCTCGGCTGGCAATGGATGTACTGGCAGAGCGTCGTGATCGCGCCCTTGATGGGCCTGATGGTTTATCTGGGCACGCCGAGCGAGCCGGTGAACCGCACGCTGCTGCGCGAGGCCGATTGGGGCGGCATGCTGCTGCTCGGCGCCGCGGTCTCGATGATCTATGCCGGCCTCGACCAGGGCAATCGCCTGGACTGGCTCGGCTCGGGGACGGTGATGGCGCTGCTCGTCAGCGGTGTGGTGCTGTTCGCAGGCTTCCTCGTCAACGAGTCGCTGGTGCGACAGCCCTGGGCGCATGTCAACGTGCTGTTCTCGCGCAATGTCGGGTTGGGGCTGATCTTGATCCTGCTCTACACGCTGACCAGCCTCTCCAACTCGTCGCTGGTGCCGAACTTCCTCGGCAATGTCGTTCTGCTCAGGCCGGAGCAGAGCGGGATGTTGCTGCTCACCTATGGCGCGCTGCCGATGTTCGTGCTGGTGCCGATCTCGATCTGGCTGCTGCGGCATTTCGATACGCGGCTTGTCGTGGTGCTGGGCTTTGCCTGCTTTGCCGCGGCCAATCTCTGGGGCACGCAGCTCAGCCATGTCTGGGCGCGCGAGGATTTTGTCGGCATCGTGCTGCTCCAGGCGATCGGGCAGTCGCTGCTCCTGCTGCCGATCATCATCACGCTGCTGTCGAACGCCGATCCGAGCCGCGCCACCTCCTTTGCCGCCTACATCCAGATCATGCGGCTCGGCGGCGCGGAGATCGGCATCGCGCTGATGGGAACGTGGCTGCGCGTGCGCGAGCAGGTCCATTCCTTCTATCTCGGCCAGGACCTTGTGGTCGGCAATGCCGACGTGGTGGGTAGGCTCAAGCAGCTCGCCGATTACTTCGCGGCCCATGGCACCGGAATGGCGCAGGCGCGCGCGGTCGGCACGCTCGCGGGCCTGGTGCAGCGCGAAGCCAATGTGCTCGCCTATATCGACGGCTTCTGGCTGTGCTTCTGGCTAGCGATGGTCGCGCTCGGCGTCGTCGCGCTGATCACCCGGGCGCCACCGGGCCCGTTCACGCCGGCGCCGTTCGGTTTCGCCAAGATGCTGCTGCGCAAATGCGGGGTGCAAGTGAACTGAGAGGCCTCACCGCATCTGCCGCGCCGGCTCGATCAGCTCGGGCCGCGGCCCCGACAGGCGCTTGTGCATGTGGACCATGAACGCCATGCCGAAGATCGGCGTCGCCAGATTGACGATCGGGATCGAGACGAAGGCCGCAATGAAAAGGCCGGCGGTGAAGATGGTCGCGGCGTTGTCGCGCCGCATCGCCCTGGCCTCCTCCGGCGAACGGAAGCGCATCGCGGCGAGCTCGAAATATTCGCGCCCGAGCAGCCAGGCGGCGGCGACGAAGAAGATCAGGAATCCGGCACCAGCGAACAGGACCAGCGGCAACGCCACCAGATAGACCACGATCGTCAGCAGCGCGGTCTTGACGCCCTCGTAGATCGCCTGGCTGAACGGCAGCGCAGCGCCCGGCCGCTCGGCGGGATAGTGCTCGCGCTCGACGATGTCGGCGACGTCGTCGACGAACAGGCTCGCCACCAGCGAGGTGATCGCAGGCATCAGGAACACACCGCCGAACACGACGCCGAGGCCCGCCGTGATCGAGACGATCCAGGCGAGGACCTCGAGCGAGGAATGCCAGCTCGGCCCGAGCAGGCCTTCCAGCCAGACCTCACCATAGGTCGCAAACCAGCTCAGCAGCCGCTGCAAGCCGATCGCCAGCACGATGATCAGGACCAGTGCAAGCCCGATCGATCGCCACAGGATCGAGCGCATCGGCGGCGAGATCAATTGCGACAGCGCCTTTACGGCGGCATCCAGCATCGGAGTACCTCTCAGCAAAACCACCCGCGAGAGGTAGACATGCGCGGAAGGTTCGACAAGAGGTCGAGCTTTCCGGGACAGATTGCCGCGCCTGGAGCTTGGGTTCTGAGTGAATCAGAACGGAAGCTCAAGGCGCTTGTTTTGACGCGTTTTCTTCGCGCGAACCGGCAGCCACTTCGCTTGAAGACGCTCTAGCTCACCCTGATGACGAGGGCATAGTTCTGCGGCGCGACGGCGATGGAATGAGCGATGACCGATATCACCGCTTCGCCGGCCGGCAGATTTTCGAAGATGACCTGCTCCACATTGTTCCGGCGGTCGAAGTCCTTCGAGCCGGCCGGCATGTTGCCATGGCGTTCCTGCTTGTTGGCCACCACGACGAGATCGAGGTCGCTTTGCAGGCCTTCGCCGGGCGGATCGGTCCAGACCAGCGTGACCTTCAGGCGGCTGCTTCCCGCCGGTATCGTGACCGTGCGGTCTTCGCGGTCGCCGGCGTCCAGCTTCTTCTTCTCGTCGAAGAACTGCAGCTCTTCGCTCGTGGCATGGGGGCCGACCACCGCTTGAACGTCGACCCGGCCGAAGCCCTGGCTGTTGCTCGCGACGGACCCCGCCTCCGACGGATGGTATTGTCCGGCGAGACTGCGCGCTCCGTTGATGATGAGCGCCTTGAGCAGTGCGGCGCTCGGCGACTTCAGTCCCTGGCTTTTCCTCAGGAACGCCCGGATCACCGCGACGGACCCGGCCACCAGCGGCGTCGCCATGCTGGTGCCGCCTTCGAACATGTAGAGCGGATCTTGCGAGAGCTTCCATCCCTTCGATTTCGTGGCGCGGGATCGGGTTGACAGAATGAAGGATCCCGGCGCCACGACGTCGGGCTTGATGCGTTCGTCGTTGGTGGGTCCGCGGCTGCTGAACGCCACCATCCCTTCGGGATTGTTGGCCACACGATCGGAGCTGATCGGCGTGGCCGGAAAATCGTCTGGCCATGCCCTGCCGTAGGTCATGGCCTCGCTGGGACGATTGTTCTCGCAGGCGCCGATGGTGAGGCAGTTCTTGGCCGTACCCGGCGGCGTCACGGAGTTGGGGTCGACCTGGCCATTGCCATCCTTGTCGCTACCCTCATTTCCGGCGGCGAAGCAGATCAGCATGTCGCGGTGCGCGTAGACGAACGTGTCGAGCTCGTTGGCCTGGGAGTCATACACGCCGAAATTTCCGACGCTGCCCCAGGAGTTGGAATGGATTCGCGCCTTGTCCGTCTTGTAGGGCGGGCCGAACAGCGCATCGAGGCTGTCGGGCAGGCCGCCGAGATTGCCGTCGCTGTCGAGCACGGATTGCAGAACCAGCTTGGCACCGGGAGCCGTGCCGCGGATCGGGCCGTCGCTTTTCGATACGCCGTCGCCGAGAGCGGAACCCGCGACATGGGTGCCGTGACCATCAGGATCGTCTTTGCGCCCGGGCCGGCCGAGCGCGTAGAGCTTCTTGACGCGCCCCTTGAAAGCCGGGTGCGTGTTCGTGGTCGATCCCTTGTCGAAACCGGTATCGGCGATCGCGATGATCTCGCCCGCGCCTTCGCCGCCATTGCTCGGCGTCGCCGCGGGAACGCGAAGAATGCCCCGCGCGATGTTGTTGAGCAGCTTGCGGGGAAAGACCTTCTCGACGCTGCGCACCTCGTCGAGCGCCGCGACGTCGGCAAGACGGCGCATCTTCAGCGTCACACGCACCTTGGCCGTGCCCGGGACGACGTCGTCGAGCTGCACATGCGCCGCTTCCGCAATCTTCTTTGCGGCGGCCTTCACGCCGACATTGCGGTGGAGCATGACGTCGACGGTCACGCTGGTGCGGTCGAGCGCCGCCGGCTTTGCCGCAAGCGCGCGCGCCGCGGCGACGCCTCCGGGTTGGGTGTCCAGGTTGCGCAGCGCCGGCGCGATCTTCACGATGCCCGGGTAGAGGTCTGCCCATGTCACGAACGGAAGTTTCCGCACCTTGTCGAGCCCGGCCGCCGGAAAGTGACAGATGACGGCGCTGCCCGGGACGGCTTCCAGGATCTCGGCGCCGGCCTTGGCGAGCTGCCCTCTGCGCTCGGCGTTGAGCGGCTGGTTGGTCTGCACGATGATGTAGTCGGATTCCTTCGCATTCGCATGATCCAGCGACAGCGCGGCGCGTTCCGCGTGCGGAGCCGAAGGATCGATCGTGATGCCGTTGATCGTGATCTGCGCCATGGCCGTTCCACTTTCCCTGATTGATCGCCCGTCCTTTGTCGTCTGTGCTGGCCGGATCGCTCGCTACGGCTCCGCCGCGATGCTGGCCCAGCAGGTGATGGCGCTACAGACCGTGCTCCAGCGGCCGAACCCCTTGTAGATCTGGGCCGCGATCTGCTCCTGCTGCTGCAGGGTGCCTTCGGCCTTGATCTGCGGATCGGAGACGTTGCGGATCGCGAGCCAGCGCGGTGCCTTCTCGCCCATCTCCTGCGCGACTAGGCCAAGGATGGCATCGCCCATCTCGGAGACGTCGCCGAGCCCCTGGAGATGGAAGTGGTCGTCCGAGGTGTCGAAGCCGAAGAAGTCGGTGGTGACCACGGAGGAGGACAGGCCGCTCGGCTTCACGACGAAGATCTTCGGCGCCCTTGTATTGTCCTTCGGCAATTGCCCGGCATTGGCCTTGAACAGCGTCTTGGCCTGCGCGAACTTCTTCGTCACGGCGGATCGGCTGGAAAAATGCTCCTGCGCGAATGGCTGCTTCTTGAACTTCGATAGGCAGTCGAAGCGAACGATCGGACTGACGACGACGTCGCCGACCTCGAATTCCTTGCCGATGCCGCCCGCCGTACCGGTGGTGATCACGAGACTCGGCTGCACCTCGGTGATGATCTGGCGCCAGACGTCGATGTTCGGCAGCTGCGGGCCGTCCTGCGACATGTGCGAATCGGATTTGAAGATGACGACCTTCTTCTTGCCGATCGTGGTGGTCCAGTAGGTGCCGAGCCGTTTCAGCTCCTTGGCCGGACAGCCGTTGCGCATCTTCTTGGAGATGGCCGCGTAATTATGCGTATAGGGTACGTAATCGTTGCGGGAGTCCTTGCCCGGCGTCAGCACGCGGCTGAGGGCGTGGCCCTCGTCGACGGTCCAGGTCACGACCAGCACGTCGGCGCGCGGTAGCGGTCCCTTGCCGTTGCCCTTCGGCTTCGGCCCGGTTTGCGGCGCCAGCCCCTTCGGCCAGGCAATGTCGGTGAAGCGCGACAGCCCGGTCGAGGTCGAGAAGGCCATGAACTCGCGGCCCTCGCTCGACTCGGAATCGAAATCGATGATCTCGCGCCGAAAGTCTTCGGTCGTGACCTTCGCGGATTTCTTCACCGCGCCCTTGGCCACGCGTTTCACCGCGAAGGTGTCGGGCGGGGGCGGCGTCGTGATCGGATCGAAACCGAGATTTCTCTCAACCCATTTGCGGTCAGCACGCATCGCATTGTCTCCGCCAAATTGATTTCCAGACGTCTGATTTCGACAAACGTCTTCCGTTGGTCGGCCAGACAAGCCAACGGTTGCAATTTTAAATCGAAATCCTTGTCGTCGAATGGTCGTGAATATTGACCGATTCCGTGCCGATCTGAGCCAGTCGGATGTTGCCCCTGCCAAACAAGAGGTTTTCTGAAAAAATATCGTTCAAATGCCTGAACCAATTTGGGTTTGAGATTACACCTATAGTTGAGGTGCGACAATCTGCCTTCCAATCACAAACGGAGGAAGTCATGGCAAGCTCGACCACGCGCGTGACGCTGGCGAACAGCGCACGGAAATTGCCGAAGGGGGCCAAGCTCGTCGGCGCGGCCGATCCCAAGCAGGAAATCGAGATCAGCGTTCGCCTGCGCGCGAAGCGTGCCGACGATGAGCAGGTGATGACGCTCGGCGCGCAACCGCCGCGCGAGCGGCAGTATCTCTCGCGTGCCGAGTTCGGCGCAGAGATGGGCGCGGATACCGCCGACGTCGCCAAGATCGACGATTTCGCGCATCACCACGATCTCAACGTCAAGAGCGTGCATCTGGCGTCCCGCACCGTGAAGCTGACCGGGACGGTGAAGGCCATGAGCGCAGCCTTCGGCGTCAAGCTCAACAAGGTCAGATACGAGGGCGCGACCCATCGCATGCGTAAAGGCAGCGTGCAGATCCCGGCCGAGCTCGCAGGTATCGTGGTCGGCGTGCACGGCCTGGACAACCGGCCGGTGGCGCAACCCCACTTCCGCCGCAAGCTGCCGCAGAAGGGCGCAGCCGCACGCGCCGCGCAGGGCGGCAGCTTCTCGGTCGATCAGATCGCCCAGCTCTACAATTTCCCCGGCGGCGAGACCGGCGCCGGCCAGTGCATCGCCATCATCGAGCTCAACGACATCGACCAGAAGGGCCATCCCACGGGCGCCGGCTACAAAACGTCAGACCTGCGCACCTTCTTCAAGAAGGCGGGCATCCCGATGCCGAAGATCGCACCCGCGAGCGTCGACGGCGGCGCCAACAAGCCCGGCCATTCGGACGCCGACGGCGAGGTCGTGCTCGACATCGAGGTGGCCGGTGCGATCGCGCCCGGCGCCAGGATCGTGGTCTATTTCGCGCCCAACACCACCAACGGCTTCATCGATGCGGTCAAGGCCGCCGTCCACGACACCGCGCGAAAACCTTCGGTGATCTCGATCAGCTGGGGCGGGCCGGAAGACCAGGAAGGCTCGCAGCAATTCGTCGACGGCCTGAACGAGGCGATCCGCGACGCCGCCGCGATGGGCGTCACCGTCTGCGTTGCCTCCGGCGACAATGGTTCGGCTGACATGGGCGCGGACTGGGACGGCAAGCCACATGCAGATTTCCCGGCCTCGAGCCCGTTTGCACTCGCCTGCGGCGGCACCAATCTGAAGGCGCCGAACGGCGATATCAACGAAGTGGTCTGGAACGGCGGGCCGCAGGGCGGCGCAGGCGGCGGCGGTGTCAGCGTCGTGTTCCCGCGGCCGCAATACCAGGCCCAGGCCCATGTGCCGAAATCACCGACGCATCACAACGGCCGCGGGGTGCCCGATGTTGCCGGCGATGCCGATCCCGCGACCGGCTACCAGATCTTCCTCAACGGCGTCGGCACCACCATCGGCGGCACAAGTGCCGTGGCGCCGCTGATGGCGGGGTTGATCGCCCGCATCAACGAGGCGACGACGAAGAAATTCGGCAAGACCGTCGGCTTCATCAACCCGCTGATCTACGCCGCGCACACGCAAGGCGTGTTCCGCGACATCACGGTCGGCAACAATGACATCACCGGCGATTTGCACGGCATGTACAAGGCCGGCCCCGGCTGGGACGCCTGCTCAGGCCTCGGCGTCCCCAACGGCGAAGCGCTGCAGAATTTACTCTCGGCGTGAGGTTTGTCGTCGCCTCTCCCCGCGTGCGGGGAGAGGGTCGGGG
>NZ_JBVVPO010000104.1:0-18645 GCF_055811795.1 Bradyrhizobium sp. MI1.7 | reverse complement strand
TAAAACCCTACCCCAAACTTCCGAAACCCCCCAAAAAACCACCCCGCCTTTCTGGGGTGGGGGTAAAAAAAAAAACATTTTTTTTGGGGGGGGGGGGGGGGCCCCCCCCCCCCCCCCCGCTTCGGAAGAGACATTCGACAGGGGCTAACAATGAAAAAGAGTCTTCTCACAACGGTTGCATTGGGCGCATTGACGGCGATGTCGCCGGCGCTTGGCGCCGATCTGCCGATCTACGGCAAGGCTCCGCCAGTCGCCGCGCCGGCCTATGACTGGTCCGGCTTCTACGTCGGCGTCTTCGGCGGCTGGGGGCTCGGCAATCACAACGTGAACAACGCCACCGGCCCGGTTGGCTTCGCCAACTTCACGGCGAACTACGAATCGACGGGCGGCTTCGGCGGCGGCGAGATCGGCGCCAACTGGCAGAGCGGCAACATCGTCGTCGGTATCGAAGCAGACGGCTTTGGCGCTGACATCAAGGGCAACGACAATTTCGCGCTCGGCTGGAACGACGCGACAAAGCTGGGCTGGGGTGCCACGCTGCGGGGGCGCGGCGGCATCGCGGTCGACCGCTTGTTGCTGTTCTTCACGGGCGGTTGGGCTTATGGCGAGCTGACGCACACCAACACCAATCCCGGTGTCGGGGTGGACACGTTCAAGGCCACACGGAGCGGCCTGACCGCCGGCGGTGGCATCGCTTATGCGTTCACCAACAATCTGATCGGAAAGTTCGAGTATCGCTATTTCGACTACGGCACGTTCCATCGCGATGCGCCGACCAACGGTGTGCTGCCGTATACGGTGGCGAACACCTATTCGACCGTGATGGTTGGGCTCGACTTCAAGTTCGGCGGCAACGCGGTGGTCGCGAAGTATTGACGCCAGGAGGCAGGGGGACTGCATGATCGCCTCGAGACGAAGACTGAAAGTTGCGGCGATGATCGCTCTCGTTGGGCTTGGCGCTTGCCTTGCCGGATGCGTGAGCGATCTCGGCGCCACTGCAACAGATGCGCCGGGTACTCACCAGATGCGCTACTACGGCGGGCCCAAATATCCGATGTGGCCGAGCCAATGAGATCGATCGGCACGGCGTGCCCTGTGAGCGGACGCGCCGTGCGGATCGTGATCTCCGTTGCCGCGAGTGTGAAGTTGACAGGACGTGCTGTCAGTTCTGTGCAAGCGAACCATGCTACGCGCTGCCGACGCCATGACAGCCTGGGAGCATCACGGCGGATCGCCGACGGCATGTCCGGCAATCACGGTCCGATGCGGTACTACCGCGGGTCGAGATCTCCGATGTGGCGCGGCCGCGTTCAGAATTGAGCCCCGTTTGGGCGAGTAAGCCAAGGCCTCGCAGGAGGCACGGGAGTGCATGAGTCAATGCGCACGTTTGCATCATGAACGCCGGTTCGAGCCTTAGCCGGAAAAGAATCGTTACGCTTGCGGCTGCGGCGATCACGCTTGCCATTGCGTCCGTCGGCGCGACGCGGATGCTCGCGTCGCATGGCAAATCCATGGAGATGTCGAGCCAGGCCAAGGTAAAGCCGCCGCGCTACGTTCCGACCGCATCTGAGCTGGCCACGCTCTCGATTGCGCCGGTGACGGAGCGGGTGTTTCGTGCGGAGCACGTCACCGAGGGCAAGATCGCCGTCAACGAAGACAGCTCCACGCCGATCTTCTCGCCCTATGCGGGCCGTGTCGTGAAACTTCTGGTGAAGCCCAGCGACGTCGTCGAGCGCGGGCAGCCGCTGTTCGTGGTCGAAGCCACCGACACCGTGCAGGGCCTGAACGATTTCGTGACGGCGCTCGGCAGCCTCAATACTGCGCGCTCCAAGCTCAACCTCGCGCAGATCGTCGAGAAGCGCGCCAACGATCTCTACGCCGGCAAAGCGGTGCCTCTCAAGGACTGGCAGCAGGCGCAGGCCGATCTCATCGCAGCGCAGAATGATATGCGCTCGGCGGAGACCGCGCTCGAGGCGGCGCATAATCGGCTGCGTATCCTGGGGCGGTCCGAGGAGCAGATCACCAAATTCCAGGAGACGCGCCAGATCAGCGCCGAGACGCCGATCACTTCGCCAATCGGCGGCACGGTCGTGCAGCGCAAGATCGGTCCCGGCCAGTTCATCAGCAGCAGCGCCAGCGATCCGGTGTTCGTGATCGGGGACCTCTCGACGGTCTGGCTCACGGCCTTCGTGCGCGAGAGCGAGGCTGCGGACATCGCCATCGGACAGGATATCGCCTTTACGGTGCTGGCGCTTCCCGGTCGCGAGTTCAAGGCGCGTGTCGATTACGTCGCCGCCGCGATCGATCCGTCGACGCGGCGTCTCATGGTCCGCGCCACCATCGACAACAGGGACGGATCGCTCAAGCCGGAAATGTTCGCCAACGTTACCGTCTATGCCGGCGAAAATCGTCCCTCGGTCGGCGTGCCGAAGCAGGCTCTAATCTTCGAGGGCGATCGTGTCCGGGTCTGGGTTTCGCGCGACGACGGTTCCGTCGAGCTGCGCGAAATCCAGATCGGGTTGACCAATGGCGACCTCGTTGAGGCGCGCGGCAACCTGAAGGCCGGCGAAAAGATCGTCACACGCGGAAGCCTGTTCATCGACCGTGCCGCTTCCGGCAGCTAACGTAAGGCAAGCCGGTTCACATGGAACGTCTCGTCGCCTTCGCAGTCAGTCGCCGCTTCCTCATGGTCGGCCTGTTCGCCGCCATGCTGGTCGGCGGCCTGATCGCGTTTCAGCAGCTCAACATCGAGGCGTATCCCGATCCGACGCCGCCGATGGTCGACATCGTGACGCAAAGTCCGGGGCTGTCGGCCGAGGAGATCGAGCGCTACATCACGATCCCGCTGGAGACTCAGGTCGCCGGCATCAAGAACATGAAGGTGATCCGGACCATCTCGTTGTACGGCTTGTCCGACGTCAAGCTGCAGTTCTCCTTCGACTACACCTACGAGCAGGCGCTCCAACAGGTTCTGAACCGCCTCTCGCAATTGCCGCCGCTGCCGAACAATGCGCAGCCGCAGATCTCGCCGCTGAGTCCGATCGGCGAGATTTATCGCTACCGGCTGGTGGGGCCGCCCAACTACTCCGTGCTCGATCTGAAGACGTTGCAGGATTGGGTCCTGCAACGGCGCTTCCGCACCGTCCCGGGCGTGATCGATGTAACTGGCTGGGGTGGCAAGACCAAAACCTACGAGGTTGAGGCTGATTTCAACAAGCTCGTGGCGAACGGCTTGACGCTCCCGCAACTTCAACAGGCCATCAACAACGCCAACGTCAACGTTGGCGGCAACACCGTCAATATCGGCCCGCAATCCGCCGTTGTTCGCGGTGTCGGCCTGATCCGTTCGATCCACGCGCTCGAAAATACGATGGTGGCCTCCAATAGCGGCACGCCGGTGCTGGTCCGCGACGTCGCAACCGTCACCGTCGGCGAGCAACCGCGGCTCGGCATCGCCGGCCAGGATCAGGACGACGACATCGTCCAGGGCATCGTCCTGATGCGCCGCGGAGAGCAGAGCTCGCCGACCATTTCGCGCGTCGAAGAGCTCGTCGCCAGCATCAACAATTCGTCGATCCTGCCCCCTGGCGTGCGCATCGAGCGCATCTATGACCGCAAGGACCTGATCCAGACCACGACCCACACTGTGCTGGAGAACATGGTGGTCGGAATCGGCCTGATCGTGCTGTTGCAGTGGATCTTCCTCGGGGACCTGCGCAGTGCGATGATCGTCGGTGCAACGATTCCGTTTGCATTGTTTTTCGCGGTCACGATCCTCGTGCTGCGAGGCGAATCCGCCAATCTGCTATCGGTCGGGGCGATCGATTTCGGGCTGATCGTGGATGCGACCGTGATCATGGTGGAGGCGATCTTCCGGCGCCTGTCGCATACTGCGCGGCTGACGCCGGGTGAGCGGGCGACGATCTCGTCGCGCACTGTCATGGACATGAAGCATCATGCCATCCTGACGGCTGGCTCCGACGTGTCGCGCTCGATCTTCTTTGCCGCAGCCATCATCATCGCGGCCTTTCTGCCGCTGTTCACCTTGAGCGGCGTCGAAGGCAATATTTTTGGTCCGATGGCACGGACCTATGCTTATGCCCTTGCAGGCGGCCTGCTTGCGACCTTCACGGTTACGCCGGCGCTGAGCGCCATCATCCTTCCGGCCCATGTCGAGGAGACCGAGACTTTTCTGATGCGCTGGGTGCATCGGCTCTATATGCCGGTGCTGGCGCGATCTCTCGCGCATCGCCGCGTCGTGCTGGCGGGCGGCGCCGTCCTGGTCCTGATCACGGTCGTCGCCGTGCGATTGCTCGGGCTCGAGTTTCTGCCCAAGCTGGAGGAGGGTAATCTTTGGATCCGCGCAACCTTGCCGCCGACCATCTCGCTCCAGGAGGGTAACTCCTACGTCAACCAGATGCGCAAGGTGATCGCTGCCCGGCCAGAGGTCGAGTCGGTGGTATCGCAACATGGCCGGCCGGACGACGGTACCGACGCCGCCGGCTTCTTCAACGCAGAATTCTTTGCGCCGCTCAAGCCCGCCAAGGAATGGCCTGAGGGCGAGGACAAGGACGGGCTGACTGCCACGCTGCTGGGGCAGCTTCAGGAAAAGTTTCCGGGCGTCGAGTTCAACTTCTCGCAGTATCTCCAGGACAACGTCTCGGAGGCCGTGTCGGGCGTGAAGGGCGAAAACTCGATCAAGCTTTATGGCAGTGACCTCCAGGCGTTGACGGACACCGCAAACAAGATCAAGGCGCAGCTCGCGACCGTTCAGGGGATCACCGACCTTGCGGTCTTCACCTCGCTCGGCCAACCGACCATCCAGATCGATGTCGACCGTGCCCGCGCCGCGCGGTACGGGCTGTCGCCGGGCGATATCAATGCGACGATCAAGACCGCGATCGGTGGCGACAGCGCCGGGGACCTCTACGAGCCGGGCTCTGACCGGCATTTCCCGATCATCGTCCGCCTTGCGCCACAGTTCCGAAAGAGCGCCGAGGCAATCCAGAATTTGCGAATTGGGGCGCAGGGGCCGAACGGCGTCACGCAGGTGCCGCTCAGCGAAGTCGCGACAGTCAAGGTCCTGTCCGGCGCCGCCTATATCTATCGTGAGCAGCAGGAACGCTATCTGCCGATCAAATTCTCGGTGCGCGAGCGCGATCTCGGCAGCGCCATCCAGGAGGCGCAGGAGAAGGTTGCGGCCAACGTGCAATTGCCGGCGGGCTCGCATCTCGAATGGGTCGGCGAATTCGGCAATTTACAGGATGCGATCCGACGGCTGTCGATCGTGGTGCCGATCAGCCTCGCGCTGATCGCCATGCTGATCTGGTTCAATTTCGGCTCGATCATCGACACCGTCCTGACCATGAGTGTGATCCCGATGGCCGTGCTCGGCGGCATCCTGGGCCTGCTCGTGACCGGCATTCCCTTCAGCGTCTCGGCGGCAATCGGCTTCATTGCACTGTTCGGCATCTCGGTGATGGACGGAATCATCATCCTGTCCCAGTACAACGCGCTGATCGACGAGGGTATGGAACGCGGTGCCGCCATCCTGCGCACCGGCGAGCTTCAGCTTCGTCCGGTGCTGATGACCTGCGTGGTCGCGGGCATTGGGCTCCTGCCCGCGGCGCTCTCCAGCGGCATCGGCTCGCAGGTGCAGAAGCCGCTCGCGGTCGTGGTCGTCGCGGGAATGATGCTGGCGCCGATCGTCATTCTGGTCACGCTGCCAGCGCTGATCTCGATGTTCTCGCGGCGGACCCGGCCGGGCCTGGCGGCGCAGCCTCGGTTGGCGTCGGCAGAATGAGGTGGGGCGTGCGTAACAAGATCGTCAGGGGGGCTGTGCGAGCGTCCGGCCGGACACTGGTACTTTTCCTTGCCGGGGCGGCGATGATGGTTTGCGAGCCGTCGCGCGCGGAAACGCTGTCCGAGGCGTTGGTCAGGGCCTATCAGTCGAGCCCGCAGCTCAACGCCGATCGTGCCCGGCAGCGCGGCACGGACGAGAACGTGCCGCAGGCGCTCGCCGGCTACCGGCCGCAGGTGGTCGCGAGCCTCAGCGCGGGTTTGCAGGCGGTCAGGAATACGCTGCCCGACAATACGATCCAGGGCGCGACACTGCGTCCGTGGACGATTGGCGTGACCGTCAGCCAGGTTCTGTTCAACGGCTTCAAGACCGCCAACAGCGTGCGCGTCGCCGAGTATCAGGTTCTGTCGGGGCGCGAGGCGCTGCGCAACACCGGGCAGGGCGTGCTGCTCGACGCCGTCACGGCCTATATGAACGTATTGGCCAATCAGGCGCTGGTCGAGGCGCAGCGCACCAACGTCGCCGTGCTGCGCGAGATCCAGGCGACGACGAAGAAGCGCCTCGATGCGGGTGATGTGACGCCGACCGATACGGCCCAGGCCGAGGCGCGCCTCAGTCGGGGCCTTGCCGATCTCAATGCCGCTGAGGTGACGCTTGCCATCAGCAAGGCGACCTACGTCCAGGTGATCGGCGGGCCGCCCGGTCAGTTGACGCCGGCCACGCCAGTCGATCGGTTATCGCCGGTGACGATGCCGGCATCGATCGAGACCGCCAATCACGAGCATCCTGCGGTGCTCGGTGCGGGATACGATGTGGATGTCGCGCAGACCACGATCAAGATCGCAGAAGGCAGTCTGCTCCCGACGGTTGCCGTACAGGCGAACGCCAGCCGCTCCAAGGATTCGGATTCCACGCTGAGCACGTTTGCCACCAATCAGGCCTCGATCCTGGGCCAGATCAACGTGCCAATCTATGACGGCGGCACCGCGGCCTCGCAGACACGACAGGCCAAGGAACTCGCCTCGCAAAGCCGTCTGGTGCTTGAGCAGGTCAGGAACCAGTCGCGGACGGCGGTTGTCGGCGCGTGGGTGTCCAATGAGGGCACCAAGGTCGCACTGACAGCGGCCGAGTCGGAGGCGAAGGCGGCAGACGTCGCATTGCAGGGCGTACGCCGCGAGGCGGCCGGTGGCCAGCGCACCACGATCGACGTGCTCAACGCCCAGCAGGACCTCACCGCGGCCCGTTCGCGTCAGATCCAGGCACAGCGCGACCGGGTGATCGCATCCTACACGCTGCTCAGCGCCGTCGGCCGGCTGGATGTCCGCACGCTCAATCTCGATACGCCGGATTATCTGCCGGAGGCCCACTATCACCAGGTGCGCGACGCTTGGCACGGCGTCCGCACACCATCCGGACAATAGGCGTTGGCGCCGCAGGAGGAATGAGCATGGTCGGCGGAAGGCGCGCACTCCCGGCTCTCGTTTTTGCCGTCGCGGCCGTGTTGGCCTCCACTTTCATGGCCAGCGCACAGGGTTTTGGCCGAGGCCGCGGCAACTCAGGTCCGCCCGTCGAAAGCCGGCCAAAGGTCGACGAGAAGGCTTACAAGGCCGCGCTGGACAGGATTCCGGTGCCTGACGAGAAGTATGATCCCTGGGGTGGCGCTCGCGCCACGGATACAAAGGCGTCCAAGAAGAAGAACTAGCGCACCGCCGGCCGACGAGCACTCGCCAGCATTGCGACGACCGTCATGGCCGCTAAACGTCTGCCGTTGCTCGCGACGGCGACTGATGAACTTCGGTTCTCGGGCAGTCGTGCCCACTATGCGGCGCCTATATGAGCGGACGCCGGGCTATCTCGATTTCCTATCCGATCACCCACATCATGCTTCCATGCGATATCCGTTCGTGGAGGCCAGGATGGCGAGGTGCCGATCACCATCGCAGCCGGTCTGCTCTCGAGGATCGAACCAATTCATTCCGGATTGACCGCGTTCTCACTCCCAAGAGTGCGAACCAAGAGTGCGAACGCGGGTATCGGCGGCGTCTGGCGAATCTTCGGGGGCAATATGGCAAGGGAATCGTTCGCTAGGCTGATGCTCCTCACTTATCGCGCCCTTGAGGTGCTGATGACGTTTCTGTTTCCGGCCTGGTACGGACCGTCCGCCAGATACCGGCCGGAAAATCATTACATGCGCGGCCCAGGGCCGAAATGGCGTGCGAAATATCTGGCCGAGTCTGTCTCTCCCCCCACGCGGTCGATCACATCTTCGCGTCCTCGACAGGAATGATCGCGCGCTCATGGCTGACCCGCGGCGCTGCCTCAGCCAGCCGGAAGATCAAATACCTGAAACTCCGGGTGGCAGCGCGCTTCGCGCGACGTTGAATTTGCCTTTCATGCGGCTCACATGTGGATGGAGTTGTTGTATGCTCGGTTAGCTATCAGCGCTGCGAGCGCACTCTGACGGGCTTGCTTTTCGGCCGACGTGTGTCGCCTGCCAGGCGGGAGTTCAAGTGGTGACGGATGTTGAATCGAAGCTGCCGCAGGACATCAAGCCGGCGCCTGATGCCGAGCCCCTTCTGGGTCCGGTAGCATCGGAACTGGCGCGCTACCTTGTTTCAATCGCCATGACCGCCGCCGCAACGGTCATCGCTGTCGGTATTGACAGCAGCGTCACTATCCCCAACCTGTCGCTTATCTTCGTACTTCCGGTGATCATCGCAGGTGTGAGTCTCGGCCTCGGTCCGTCACTCTGTTCGGCGATATCAGGTGCTCTGGCATTCAATTTCTTCCTGACCGAGCCACGCTACTCATTAGCGGTCGATGACCCCGCGAACATCTGGGCGATTGGGCTGCTGTTCGTGGTCGGGGTCATTGTGAGTGCAGTTGCCTTCACCTCCCGGCAGAGGGCGACCGAAGCGAAGCTGTCGAGAAGGCGCGCGACCTTGCTGCAAGGCTATTGCCGTGATGTCGTCGCGGCCGACAATACGAAGACGATCGTCTCGGTTACGGCCCGGGCACTGGCAACGCTTTTCCAGGTTCCCGTCATCGTGATGCTCGTTAGGGAGGGCAGGGTGGTTTCCCTCGAGCAAGTCGGAGACGTGGAGCCGCAGGAGGCCGAGTTGGAGGCGGCACGATCGTCCCTGGCGACTGGAACTGTCATACGCAGTGGCATCTACCCCAATCTGGCCTCCCGCTTTGATTTCTGGCCCGTGGAGACGGACGAAGGCCGGAATGCCGTGGTTGGAATCGCATTCGACCCTGATGAACGCCCTTCGTCACCGGATGCGCAGATCGACGTCGTCGTGCGCATCTTAGCCTTGGTGCTTGACCGTCAACATGCGCGGGTCAAACGCGATGCCCGACCGTCAGATTGAATCCGAACCATCCCGCGCTCCAAGCCTGCAACAAAATGAAGGCAGGCGATTTAAGGTGACGGGGTGGTGCACACCGCTCGACAGGTTTGGAGGAAGCTCGTTGTGAGCGTCGTAGCAGCCCATTTGTATCGTCATGGCAAGAAGGCAAAAGCCGTCTCATTGGACGAGCCTATCGATTGCAAGGGAAAATCCGAATTTGTCTGGATCGGATTGTTCGAGCCCCCAGAGCTGGAGCTTGAACAACTCGAGAAGAACTACGGACTTCATCCTCTTGCGATTGAAGATGCGCTGAAAGCGAACCAATTGCCGAAGGTCGACGTTTATGGCGACCAGCTGTTTGTGATGACGCGCACAGCCCATCTCGAGCACGACCGCATCGCCTATGGTGAAACCGCAATTTTTGTCGGGAAGAATTTCATCATCACGGTTCGGCATGGCTCGGCGCGCGCGCATAGCAATCTCCGCGCCCAGCTCGAAGCAGCCCCCAGCCTGCTGGGCTATGGCCCCGACTACGTTCTCCATGCCATCCTCGACTTTATCGTCGACGGCTATCTTCCGGTGGTCGAGACGATCGAGGAACGCGTTCTCAACATGGAGCAAAGCGCGCTCGACAGCTTTCTTAGCCGCGCGGACGTCAAACGGCTCTTCGGGCTTCGCCAAGAACTGATCCGCTTCCAGCGAATTATCGGCCCGATGACGGAGGTCTGCGGCCGGCTCGTTCACCTCGAGACGCCGTGTCTTGACGCCAACGCTCGGCCTTATTTTCAAGACGTCCTGGACCATGTGCGGCGCGTCGAAGCGATGGTGAACTCCCTGCGAGATGTTCTGACTTCGGTTTTTGAGGTGAGCAATCTGTTGGAGCAGCAGCATCAGGGCGTGATCACGCGGCAGTTGGCCGCCTGGGCCGCCATACTGGCCGTACCGACCGCGATTGCCGGAATCTACGGCATGAACTTCGAAAACATGCCCGAGCTGAAGACGCAATACGGCTATTTTGTCGTCGTTGGCATTATCGTCGTATTGTGCGGTGTGCTTTACCTGCGTTTCAAGCGCGCTCGATGGCTCTGACGCTAGTGGCTCGTCGCATTTGCCGAGTTGGGCCATTTCATAGATCGCACCGCGGCAAAGCTCAGTTGTGGAAATTCGGAGAGCTCGCGACTCGTAGACATCTGCCACCAACACAAGACCGCCGTGAGTGCTGCGTACCACCTCTTCCCACTTGTGATCTCCCGCAAAACGTTCCGGCCAAATGTCGATCCGGTTTGCGCGAATTCGCCTTCAATGTGACCCGCGTAAAGGGCGAGCGCTGCGCGAGTGACGTGTACATGGGGTTCTCGTGTGCGTGGTGAGAATCCGAAGGCCAGATTTTCGCTTCCAATTCGGACATAGATGAGCCTAGAAGGAGCAATCTGCGAAAGCCTCGTCGTGCCAAATTTCTCAGTCGATCCAGTCACATACGGGGTCGATCTTAGATAAAATAGTTCAATAAAATGAATGACTTGCGTTGGAAATTTTCCGTGGCACCCATGATGGATTGGACCGAGAGTTTAAGAGTTTCAATTAGTTAGAGGGACGCGTGTGCATGACGTGTGCACCGGGAGATCAAGAAAAATCTCATCACGGCCAATGTGAGATTGTAAGCAGGTCAGGCCGAATGGATGAGGCAGACGCTGGGGAATTATTCGGTCGTTGCCGAAGGAGGGGACGATCTCTGGTCTGAGAAAAGTCTCTGGATCGACCGACACGCGGCCGTCAGCCGCGCTCAGGCCACCAAAGCAACGTGCCCCCATTGAGCGCGTTTCGAGCTTCGTCGTGGCTGCGCTCAACGACGGCAATTGCCTGTCGCTGCCGAGAAGCGCTGGTAGCGCTAGTCTCCTGGGCTCGCTAAAGATATCGCCGCACGCTTGGAGCCGTTGTTGCAGCCGGTTCTTCACACGCATCGCGGCGGCACGCCCGAAGCGCCGCAGCGGCGGCGGAAACGAACGAGGCATTCTCGGCAAAATATGCTCCGCCGGCTACAGAATTTCCGGAAAAGACAAACACCGTTCGCCGGCAGAGCCCCGTCGAGGTCCGTCGCGCCGCGAGCACACTGTCGGGCTCGTCAAACAATAACGCCGATCGCTCCATCAGCGTCTAGGATCGTTGGAAAGCCGTTCGCGGCCTGAATGGCCTTCGCCTTTTCCAGCAGCTCGATGAGGTCAATGCCACGCTTCTTCGCGATCTCAATCAGTTCGGCCTTGTCGCTGTTCACCGACGTGGCGCCCCCGAGAAATGCGGAGGCCTCGAATGAAGTCCGCATCCGAACCCAATAGCTCGAATAGGCCGCCGCTTGAGAGAACATCTGCGGTCGACTGCCATCGGTCATCGCTGCTTGCCAACGTCGCGAGCCACCGATAGAGCCTCTCCGCGCCTTGCGGGAGCGACTTCTTGATATGCTCACGGACGATCCCGATTGAATTGTTCGCAACTACAAATTCCAAGTTCGCTTCTTGCTCCGCGATGATCCGCAGATCTTTCGACCGCGTCCCAAACAGGGATGACAGTTGTGCTTTTCGCTCTTCGCTTAGATTGCCTTCAAAGAGGACATATACGAGTTCGTTCTCCTTCCTTCTGATATGCTGTCGAAACTACTGCCGAACCATGCTGATCCGTCGCCTCGTGTCGCCCATCCAGGTTCATCCTTGAGGGATGATCATGTGGTCGTCAGTGTCGCGAGCCGGGCTTGCGGTGGACGCGGCAGCGTCGGGTGCGAATGGCAAAGGGCGGGCCGGATTGCTCTGCGTGAGCCCGAGGCTTCGTGCGGACGAACGGCGCTGACAGGCCCGTCTCGCCAGTAGTTTTCGGGCTCCGTCGACAGGGCTGGAAAATCTGCAGCGAACATGGCGAGCCGCGCGTACGGCAAAACCGTGTGGTCCTTTCCGCCAGCTATTTCTTCAGTCTGTTGAAAACGGCGTAAGTAATGGAAAACGTAGGCATATTCCGACTGTTTCCGGATCGACGAAGGGCCCGCCCGAACCTGCCGGGCCCTAATAGGCCCTAGTTTCACATGGCGCTGGCGCGGGCCGGCCTCGTCCCCTGCGCTGTGCGGCCTTCGTGTGGCCTTGCGCCTGCCGTCTGCCGCGTCGTGCTGATGCGGAGCGCGATAAAAGAGCCTGTGTCAATCGGTCAGGTTGAGCGTCTTATCGGCGCAGACGTTGATGCCGGAGGCATCCGTCGACTGGCCGTCGTCGAACGTCCCGCGCAGATCGAAGCGGCAATCGCTGGCCTGTGGCAGTTTAGCCGACGCTTGCTTGCCGGATTTCAGCGGGCCCAGTACTTCCTTCCAGTCTGGCGACCCGGACTTGGCCGCCTCCAGCTGGACTAGATCCGCTTTGCGCGAGTTCGTCACGGTGACGGTGACCGCGCCCGCCTGTTTCGCCTTGGGCTTCGGCGCGGCCTGCGCGGCGGTAAGGCCGAACAGAGTTGCTCCCACGAGCGCTGCAGCAAGTGTCCGAGTGTTCATCGGATTGTCTCCGTTTGGCCCCCAGCAGCGACGGTCTCATTCTTCAACGCGAAGCGGTCCCGGTTATGGCCAGTTCGCGTGTTCCATAGATCAAGGTGAAGGAACTCTTTCAGCCCTGTAGCCCCGGTGCGCGCTGCCTGCCGTCCTGCGAGGTCGAACTGTCCGCGTTTTCAACGGCCGTCGCCCGCGCATTGTGAGGGGGCGCAGGATGACTTCTGCCGCACCATCGATGCGGCGCGCACGCCTGATGGCGTCTCGCCGAAGTGTCGACGGAACGAGCGATTGAAATGAGAAACATCACCAAAGCCGACTGCAAACGCGATATCGATGATGGCCAAATGCAGATGGTGCGGGTCAGTCAACATCGCGAAGGCACGCTCAAGCCGACACGCTGCAAGGTGCTCGGTGAACGACTTTCCGGTCTCTTCGAGCAACTTTTGCACGTATCGCCGCGACATACCGAGCGCTCCAGCAACATTGTTCAGATCGACATTGGGATCGCCGAAGCGTTGCGCGACCTCCGCCAGGATCGCCTGCAGCTTGGCTGCCTTCACACCACGCTCCGTAACGAGGTTTGCAGCTTCGACGGTCGGCCCGAGCGTCGCGGCCACAAGATCGAGGAGATGTGTGCCGACGGTGGAGGCGAGTTTTGATGACGGAGGTTCTTTGAAGGATGCGAGCGATTGCAGGTAGAGGTGGAGCAGGCGAAGCGCCGGTCCAGGACGCACCGGCCGACCTGATAGATCTTCCGGCTGTGCAACCAGCGACCTAAGGGCGGCAGCCGGCACGGTCACGAATTTGACGCTGGCGCCACGCGACCCAAATACTCGCAGCAGCCTTCCCCGGTCAACCAAACAAGCGGCGCCGGCATCATAGACATGTTCCTGGCCAGCATTTGCAAATTGGACCGGGCCAGCTTCGACGATGTTAAGTCCGAATTGGTCACGGCTATCCTTGAGGTGGCGTTTGTGACGGATAAACTCCACCGGCGTGGTGACAATGCTACAAACGCCAACCGGGCCGAGCGGCAAGTAGGTGACATTGATACGCGGGCGGCCGCCGCTGTGATCTATCACGTCCAAGGCGAGGTTCAGCCGCGTAAACTCTTCACGGAACGTGGAGAACCTTGTTCGCTCCGGCAGCATCTCAGTCGACCATCGCACAAGGGGAGATGACGTTGGCATGCCGGCCTCCCGTTTCGGTGCCCAACCACGCAAGAACGACTGAGCGCCCGAACGAAATCTGTAAATTCCTCGAATGACGCCAAGACTGAGACAATATCGGACCGCAGCTTCGCTGCAGGTGTGAGGTGGATTACAAATGGAGGTAGGGACCTCAAGAAAATGATGAGGAATTTCCCGTCAGGCTTTCGATGCTGACACGGTTCGCATCGAGGTTGCTATGATGCGCGAAATGCCGCAAGGGCACGAAGAATTTGCGTGTGCAACTTTCAGAATGCGCATGTGTGATCCATAGCCGATACGACTGGCGTCCCTCCTCAAAAGGTGAAGAAAACGCCGTGCCTAAAGGCCGCCAACCGAGACGGCTTGCTTCTTTAGCAAGCCCACATCATCCGCGAGCTGCGGGCGGCCGGAAAAGCCAGTCTACGTTCCATTGCAGAGGAGCGGAACGAAGCCGGCAACTCGGTTGCGCGCGCGGAAGGCTCAGTTTGCTCGGTTCAGCGGTTGCGAGTGTCTTGACCATCGCAAGATCGAATGGGGTTGGGATAGAAGCAGCGATGCGGGCCCGAATGGGATCGCCCAAAAATGTCACTGCAATCGTGATCATCACTACAGATACTAGGACTACGAGCACATCAGTCATGATGCGCCTCGAAAAGTGCTTCGTCATGATTTGAACCCCTCACAACCAATGACGCGCGCGTGCGCAGCTATAATCAATTTCGCATGCAAATGGGTATGTGAATGGGAGTTCGCCGCACGTAGCGGATCGTCCCTTTATAGCGCAGCAGTCACCAACTATGAAGCAGCGATCCAGACCCAATTTAGCGGATGCGTCAAAACTGATGTCCTCGCAGGACGCTATAGCTTCCACGTCGTGCATCGCACGGACACGACAGGATGGTCGAGGGTCCTATGGAGGGCGACGAAAAGCGCGGGGACCGTGCGACCGAACCTATCGAGAATATCTGGCGCGAGAAAATCCGTGGTTGCAGTTGCAGAGGACATGCATCTGTTTCGGACGCGCGCTCATATCATCGCGCTAGGCGGTCTACCTTGAACTGAGACATTGTGCCGCAACCGATTTGTAAACTGTGGTTGAGGTTCGTCTTGCGTGCCAATGTTCTCATCACGCCGGGCTCAAGCGACTGAGCTGGTTATTCCATCGAGATCGAGGAGTAAATTTCATGGCGCAAATTCTTGCTCATAACCTCAAACCCGCCGCGACTTGGGGTTCCGGCGGCGCGTCCTACGATACCGTGAGCCAAAGTATAGCAGACGCCATTGATCACGTCGTGAATCGAATCTGGCCGCAACCGGGAGAGCGCATCCTTGACGTTGCGACAGGCACGGGCTGGACTGCGCGGCGGTTATCTAATCGAGGCGCAAAGGTGACTGGTATCGATATTGGTGAAGGCGTTATCGAGGCGGCGAAACTGATTGCACCGGAGATCGACTTCAAGGTCGGCGATGCCGAAGCGCTGGAATTTCCGGATCAAAGCTTTGACTGTGTGACTTCGACGTTCGGTGTCATGTTTGTCTCGCGCCCCGAGGCTGCAGCTGCCGAGGTGGCACGTGTCACGCGCAAGGGCGGGCGACTGGGGTTGGTCACTTGGCTGCCTGGCAGTGCGGTTGAAGAAATATTCCAGACAATGCGGCCATACATGCCGCCACCGTCTGACAATCCTCCTCCTTCGCCATTTGCGTGGGGCCGGGAAGGCCGCGTTCGGGAATTGCTTGGCGATACATTCGATCTGGCCTTTGAACCTGGCACCACGGTACTCCGCATGCCGAGCGGCCAAACGGTATGGGACATATTTGTGACTGGCTATGGTCCGACAAAAACACTGGCCGCATCGCTCGACCCTGAAAGGCGCACGGCACTTCAACGAGACTTCATCGCGATGCATGAGAAGCACCGCTCGCCGGTCGGGTTAGCCCTGCCGCGCGACTATCTCTGTACGATTGGAACTCGAAAATAACGCACCCGGCACTGCGTGCCCATCAGCCATCCTGCGCAACGCATCCGCAGTCGACCAAGCGTCCCATCATCGACCTCGACGCGAGCGCGTCAACGCGGGGGCCTCCGTTGTGTCCGGCACGTTGTCCACCGCAATCGGTAGCGGCTTGCCTCTCCCGCTCGGGGCGGCGCATCGCCGCGCAGCCGGAGCTATCACCGAGGAGTAACACCAAACTTGAGGGGCACAACGGGTGGGGTTAGGCTTCCGGCGAAGTGAAGAAGCAATGGCCTGATATCCCGGCGGTGGTTTACATGCGCCATACGATTAAGACCGCACCAAACGTCGTCATCCTCGAGGCGTCACACGCGCGGCGGGGATTTGCAATTTCCTGGATCGCCCGAACCCTCGTCGCGGCGGCACTCATCG
Source organism: Bradyrhizobium sp. MI1.7 (assembly GCF_055811795.1). Classification (NCBI taxonomy): domain Bacteria; kingdom Pseudomonadati; phylum Pseudomonadota; class Alphaproteobacteria; order Hyphomicrobiales; family Nitrobacteraceae; genus Bradyrhizobium; species Bradyrhizobium sp. MI1.7. The sequence continues at coordinate 2,401 of NZ_JBVVPO010000104.1, read as the reverse complement.
GGTTCTGTCTCAACGCCGACGTCGTCGCCTATGTGGCGCGATACGCCACTCAGCAGGAGTTGTCTAAGCTCATCACGATCGTCCCGCCGGTCATGGCGCAACAGACGCCATTGTCGAAGGACGACGAGGCGGCGCAGCTCAAGCAGGTGATCGACAGCGCGACAGCGGAACTGCGGCAGTCTCTGCAGCAAGAGCACGCCAGGGCCGAGGCGCTCGAAAAAGAACTTGTGAAGGCATGGCGGTACGTCGGGAAACTGCTGTCGAGGCCCAACGGCGAGGCGCACCAGTTCAGCCAAGCGGTCGACAGCGCGACGGCGGTGCTGTGGCAGTCTCTGCAGCAGGAGCACGACAGGGCCGAAGCGCTTGCAACCGAACTGGCGGACGCGCGGCGCTCCATGGAACAGAAACCTGCCGTTGTGGAAGAGACGCCCGGTGTCTCCTTGCCTGCCTGGGCAAACAGCTACGCCGCCTTCGTGAACCCCGCCCAGACCGCAGGTCAACCGGACGTGGCCACGGAGAACAGCAAATCGGCAATTAAACCAGGCGAACCAGCTCGCGTTGAACACAAACCGCGCGGGGGCTACGGCTGCCAGCACTTTCAGACTTACGATCCGGCATCCGGAACTTACATCGGCTATGACGGACGGCGGCGTTCCTGCCCATAAGTGCGGGGCGGTGTTTCGGCAACAAGTCTAGCTGACCTGCCGCTATGGCAGCGAGATGCAGCCTCCCTCACTCGTCTGCTGCGGCTTCCTGACGACGTCACCGAACGTGTCGTCTTGTCGATCCAACCGAAGGCCATGCCGGTGATCCTGACCACCGTTGAAGAACGCGATGTCTGGATGCGCGCGCCGTGGCACGAGCCAAGGTTTTGCGTTGCGCACAAGCGAGCCAAGGCGTTCTTTGACCGAGGGGGAGGGGAGGGAAAAGTTGCGGAAAAGAATGCTTATGCGAATGAGATGATCGTACCAGTTGGTGATCTCGAAAAACGTTGCCCTTCTGAGCATCCCACTTTCCAAGTTGGCCGCGTGCTCTCTCCAATCACGAGTTTCCTCGGACCCGAAATCGCGGCTTTTACTCGCTGCCTGTCGGCGTCCTCCGAGATCAAAGTACCGCGAACGCTTTCGTACATCGTCGCGAGACCGCCGCTTCAGCCCTATCAAGTTCAGGAGGAAGGTGGCATTAGCTTAACCAGCCGTCGATCGAACTGGCAGCAGCTCAAGGCCGCGCTTCGGTCTGTTCGCTGGGACGTCTCTAGAGATTTGGTGTTGCCCAAGTTGAGGAGCGCGCCCGCGCCAATCACGCTTGCTCCGAAAAAGTCACGTTGTGGTGACGACGGAAGGTGATGCTACCTGAAGTGAGCTGACTATGTTATGCGTTGTAGCACTCCAGGGGGGAATCCCAACAGGAGCTAACTATGACAAGAAAACTGCTCGTCGCTCTCGCTGTTCTCACTCTCTCCGTTACTGCCGCCTCGGCAACGCACCATCATCGCCACGCGATGAACACTCATGCCGCTGTTCCGGAATCGCCATCGCCCATGGGCTGGGCGGGTGGTATGAACGCAAACGATCACGCCATGTATCTCAAAAATCTTCACGACTCAGGTTACAACCCGAAGAATGATCGCGATGCGACCGGGAACGTGGCCACGCAGTAGAAATCGCAGAGCGGGTTAGCGATTGTCTGCCGGGACTCGAAGACCGAAAGTGGACGCGTAATCCGCCGCTCGGTATCCACCAGGCATGAATCGTGGGTGGGAAGGCGTTAGGCTAACCCACCCGCAATCATTGCTGCGCAATCACTTCACCGGCCGCTTCTCGAGCCTTCTGGCCAGAGTGCGCCTGTACACGCCGAACCGGCTAGCGCAAACGGATCGACGTCCGCGCCTAGCTCTGCCACCAGAAATGACACGCGATGCACCATGAGGCCGGATGCTCCATGAGGCCGGCTGATGAGGTGAACGTCGCGGCTCAGCCGGTCCAGCTTGGCGATGATGATCGGGGCTGCGCTTGTCTTGCCACCTCGATCGACCTTACGAGCTCGCTTCATGGCTGCCGCGAGTTCAGGCAGACGCTCCAAAGCATCGGCTCCCTTGCCAGTATCGACTTCGCGGTGCTCCGCCGCGATGCTGTAGCTGTGCTGTGCGCAGAACACCTTGATTGCAGAATGTTGCGCTTCCCGGCCGAGACCGCTGCGCTGGGCAACCACTATGTCAGCGTTCGGCATTGAAGCGGCAGTCGACCTCCGTAGTCGTCATCGACGGCTTATGACCCAAGGCGGTCATTGGGCGACCATCACTCGCACTCGCCGAGGGGCACGTGGATCAGCTAGGATCCCTTCGGGCGCAACGAACGCCACGCGGCGAATCGCCGAAGCGAGCTCGGAACAAGCGATTGAA
>NZ_JBVVPO010000103.1:0-18707 GCF_055811795.1 Bradyrhizobium sp. MI1.7 | reverse complement strand
GCAATTCGAGGATCAACACACCCGGCGAACGGTCAAACCAGCAGCCTGACCCCGTCTGCTCCGAGGGGCCCACTCCATGCACAATTTCCGCCGGGACAAAAAGTTTCATTGGGATCAGCCCGCAGACCGTGCGCAAACGATCGCGCCAGCGCGAGCCGCTCGAGATCCGCTGCTGACGCCGGCGACGTTCGCGAGCTGCCGCTATTCGAGCGCAAGGCCGAACTCGGCAAGCTGCTACGCCGGCGGCCCAGGGCATCTTCGTGGCGCCCTTCGAGCCCGGCGCGATCGGTCCGGATCTGCTCGATGCGGCCTGCCGCATGAACCTCGAGGGATCGTTTCCAAGCACCGCGAAAGGAGCTGTCGGCCGCGGACGTGCGACTGGATCAAGGTCACGAACCGGGCGCCTCCGGCGATGTCGCGCCGGTTCGAATAAAACAGGGCCGCGCCAGGACTCGCCGCGCGGCCTCGTGGTGCGTTTAAAAGCACCCCGCCCGCACCTCGACGGCCTCGAGCACGAGAAAACCGCCACAGTTGCCTGGCGGTTTTCTCGCAACGCCTGATCTCCCAACCAGGGCAGGCGCCGCGGTTTCGCGGCAATTCGGTCTGACGAACTAAGGCCCCGCGGAGTGACGCTCCGCAGGGCCCGGCTGTTCAAAGCCTTCACGCTCTGACCGATCAGTCGATGATCTTGACGACGCGGCGCGTGCGCGGCTCGACGATGACGCGGCGATCATTCACGACCGCGTAGCGATACTCGGTGTAGTTCGGCACCGGGCGCAAGACCACGGTTGGGGGCAACGGCTCGCCGACGACGACGCGCTCGTGGATCACGACGGAGTCGTCGCGCGGAATTCCGCCGAGCACGGCATTCGGAATTTCGAGGCCGGCGCCAACGGCCGCACCGACGGTGCCGCCGACCATCGCGCCGACCGGGCCACCGACGTCGCCACCCGCACGTGCGCCGTCCCTGGCGCCCTGTTCAGTCGTCGACTGGGCAAAGGCTGCACTCGACGCCAGCAGCGACACAGCAGCCAACGAAATCGCAAGACGGGTTTTCATGTCCACACTCTCCAGTGGTTGTTGATGCGCCGTCAACCACGGGGTCGGACCATTGTTCCGGTTCCCGCATGATGAAAGGCACGTCAAATCTGGAGACTGTTACCGCGTAACAGTTCAGGCCGCGGCGATCTCGTGCCCGTCATCAGTTCCAGTGCGCGCGCCATTGCGGAATGATCCGAGGCCTTGGCGCCATGCGCGGCGCAGAACGAGAATAATTGCTGTCACCGCTTGCAGCGACAGACCGAGCGCGCGCGCCTACCGGGCCGACAGTGCAACGCCGCCGGCTATCAATCCGCCCGACCATCGAGCGAGGTCTCGACCGCCCAGGGCCGGTGCAAGTTGGCGGCTGTCCCACTAGTCTCGAAATAAAACGCTGCCGGGCTCGAAATACATGTCCCGGCAGCGTCTCATTCTCAAACTGAGCTCTGAAATCCCAGTTAGCTTGAATTGTGCAATGGCCGTGCCACACGTCTGTGACGCTTGCGAAGTGCCGGTTCACGCTGGGGGCGCATCCCGGCTGGAATTCAGCGCCTCCCCGTTGCATATTTTCGCTCATGGAGACGCGTGAAGATTTCTTGCTCCGGCTGGCGGGCGTCCTGGATGAAATCGGGGCGGACCAGCAAGTGATCATTCACAACCGGTACGTTGAACACGCATTCGGCGGAAGGGGTGCGATCGCAATTGCAGGGGCCCAAGTGTTCGCCCGCGCTCACGGCTGCACATTCTCTTACGACCGCATCAAGCGCCAAGGTGTATTTTTCCGGTCTTATCCGGCGGGCGGGCGGGCGTGAAGCTTTCGATCGCCCGCGGGGCGACGCCAGAGGCCCCAGCCGAGAGGGCACGGCCAGGGCCTTTGCGTCAGCCCTGCCTGGACGGTTGCAGGACCGAAGACCGACTCCTTCGCTAAGACCAGCGCAAGCGACCTCGCCGACATGTTGCGCATGGGCGAGGCCGCCTGCGACGCGGGCTCCGCGGCCGGGGGTAGGCTCGAACCCGGTGCCAGATAACGTTAACGGACTGGAGTGAGAACAATGATTGCTCGAAGGGGGCACTCAGTTCGGCTTAGCAGAGGTTGGCCCGGTCTTTTAAGGGGCCGGCCGTCGGCGCGAGCTACTGCCGGTCGTGGGTGTTGCGAGCGGGCCTCAGTGCGCCGAAAAGTGCGCTTAGGTCAATGTCGCTTTCTTTTCGCACACAACCAAGCACGATATAGCGTCACCACAGGTTGCATAAGCAGGGGATGCTTGTGGGTTGGGCGGAACATTCATATCGGTTCGGCTTTGTCGTGCTGTCGATCTTCAGCGCTTTGGGGGTGGTATGGATGATTCTATCGCTGTGAGCCGTGCTACGCGGGGCCATAGCACATATCTTGCGGTTTGGTCTTGGTGTGTGTTGTTCGGCTGGATTGCGCTTCTAACGTGCGCTGCCGACGCGATCGCTAACCTTCCCTGGTAATGCCTCGACCGCTCAACACAATGGCGTTTTCTTTGCTCAGCGTAGCCACCAGCACCGCTGCAAAACCCAGCCGACATACGTACGACAGTCATAGGACCGCACCCCGAAGACTGTCAGGGTAGTCCTTCGGCCCCTTCAAAATTTTCGTGTCATCGTTGGCGCGTGCGGTCGCTAGTTCGTGACTGGAAGCCAAGTCACATGCTTGATGACGCATTTTGCCTGGGAACATCGCGCCCAATCGTAGAGGCTCCGAATGCGCGGGCTGCTGGCGATTCGTGGGTGTGCAAAAGGAGTGATCCGATGTGCCGATTCAGCCACAGCAACAGAGATTAAGACTTGGACTGGGAACGTCCGGACGGAGCCCGGCTTGTGTTCCGCGACGGTCTCTGTCCCAAGACCAGAGCCTGTCCGGAGGCCCCAGCATCATCATGCCCCGGGCCCCGATGCTGGGGCCGTTTTTTGTGCGAGGCGCCGATTGGACGAGACCTGGAGAGTGGTGCTGGCGATCGGTGCGACGGCTATTGTCGTCGGCGGCGCCTTCCTTGCCATCCGGTTTATCATCGGATTGCACCTTTGATTCGATCCGGTGCACGAGCGCGAGCTACTGCCTGTCGTGGGTGTGAAAGGCCGATTGCACAGGAAGCGCGACCGGCAGCGGCTCACGACCCCGATGTGGACTTAGGAAGTTGGAGGTCTGGGGCGTTTGGGATGATGGGTCATTTGGTTCTCTGATAGGTCCGATTATCAGGCGGTAGCTTGGGACTAGAGCAGAATGCCATTTTTCAATTGTCTCGCCGCAGACGGCGCACTCGAAACTACTGAACTCTCGCTCGCAGGCCATGCGTTCGGTACGGCGATAAACCGCACCGCACTTGCAGCGCCTCTGGTCCTCTCTTCCCACGCGCCGAATATGCGCCTTGAATTGATCCTGTGCCAGCTAATCCGTAATTGGATCGGCGGCCGGGAGTATCCTAGACTGGTTCCGCGCACGCGCGCATGAACGGGAACGTGCGGACCAACGATGACAGACGCAGGCAAAGAAGCTCCTCCCGAACCGCAAGAGCGAGGCCCGCATCCTTCATGCCCCCATTGCCATGGAGAGTTGGCTGTTGCGTTTTCGGCATTCGATCCCCGCAAGAAACAAAACGTCCGGGTGTTTGAATGTCGGAGGTGCCACAGGCAAGTTTGGGAGGATGAGATAGCGTGAGGCCGCCTCGGTAGGAAACGGCTATACATTCTCGGCGCTAGCTCGTCGGCAAGGGCTCCTTATGTTCGACTTCGATCTATTTTCCAAACGCGAATGGGCGACGATGATTGTCGCTTTCGTGGCTGTAACCGCTCTCGCCCTCTACGGTTTTTTCACGTTTCTCGACTACCTGGCGCCGCGCCTGTAAGGCCGCCTCAGTTGGCGGCTTTCTCTCGGCGGGAAGATGGCCCCACACGCGCCGGGGGCCTATCACGTCGTACTCGAACGCTACCCCCTCGGGATCGTTCTCATCGAGCCAATCCTTGGCAGCGTCTTCGGTCGCGAAAACCTTGAGATGCTCGACGTCACCGACCTGCTTGGCGGTGTTCACGTAGATGAAAACCTATTGATCGTTTTTACCTTATGGCGTGCCAAAGGCGGAGAGTCGGCCCCGACTGCAGGGGTGATTGCGGGGATAGGTCGAGGCCGCTCCGCCAGCTCGGCGGCGAGCCGGCAAAGCCGTAACAGTGTCTGAGGTCGCTGGTTCCTGAGCGGCCATACTCCGCCGCTAAACTGTGAGAACACCGGCGCGATTTAAATACCAGCCAATAGCTGTCCCGGATGGCCGCAGTGGGGGCTGGAACCACCCTGCGGCGCGCCGAATGCCTTTGCGCCTTGTCGCCGTCCGTCCTGGCGGTCTGGTCTGTGTCCGGGCGTTGTGGCCTCATTTTGAAGAGGGCCGCTTTCGTAGGAATAGACCAGCCCACCATCGTTCGTCAAAAATGCCGCGGTAGTATTTCGACACCAGAGATAATCAGAACTTCATTGCCGATGACGTCGGAATAGAGTTCGAAACCTTCGACGAGGTCAAAGCGGAGGCGTCCCTTGCTATGGGATGTTTTGCCCGGATCCGAAGTGCGAAACCTGGCAATCGAAGTACGCGGCGAGATCGGCCCTGTCTTGATCGTCAAACTCCGCTTCCAGATCGAACATATAGCTGCACGGTAAGCAAAACTTGACGTTCGGATAGCAACTCAATGGGTGGCCGGCAGTTGACCGTCATCACCGAGCGGACCGTGGCAGACATCGGTGTGAGATTGCGCGTAGCGCTTCCCGTCAAACCCAAGGGAGCGGCTATGTCTAACAGCAAGGCAAATATCGCGATCATCGGGACCGGTCCCCGAACGAACTCCTTGATCTCGCTCGATCTGCCGGACGTTGAGACGGCGCTGTCGCTCGGTCGGAAGCTCGTGAGCGATACAGGTCGCAAAGTGATAGTCCACGATCAAGACGGCGCTGTGCCGGACGAGTTCGAACCGCCACGACTTGATCTATGTCGAACTAACAGCCAATCGGCAGCGCGACGTTCTTACCATCCCCGCGACCGCCTCTACATCGGGTCGCTGGTCTGGCTCGTAGTCGTCGCGGGCTACGGCGCGTCGGTCACTCCGAGACTGCGACCAATGGCGCCGCTTATGTCCATAGGCATACAGACCCCACTGCCGAATCTTCCTAGAGCCTAGTATGCCTTGGCGGCCCCCCATTACCGTCGAGGCCTCCAACGGCTCCGGCGGGTTGTGCCGCGGCCGTTTTTTGCGACCTGCAACAATGAGTGTGCGCGTCGTGGGTGTGGAAAAGGTGTCGCTTGCGTCTGCCTAGCGTCTAGCCGCACCGAGTCGATGGCTCCGGTCCAGGCAGATGGCCAGCTTTGAATTGCGCTCTTTGCGACCAGGCGCGGCTCAACGAGCAGTTCCCGTTGCTGGAACGAGACCGCTCAAATCAAATTGAATCCGGGTTCTGTTGCATGGAGTTGCGTATGCGTCAGTCCGGATGGCTCCTTCCATCGTGCCGGCCGATGAGCCGACCGTGTATCTGGTGGCGGATGATTTCGGACGCGCAGGCAGCGCCTGGCGCGAAGCCGATCTGGAAATGGCAGACCTCGAAACTGTCATTCAGGACCTGCTCGCAGGCGAGTATCGCAGGCCTATCAAGGTCATCGCCTTCAACACGGCAGAGCGCTGGTCTGAAGACGTCTCCGAATACGCCGCGCTCAAGATCCAGCACCGCTGTAACCTGCAACTGAGCGACGTCCCCTCGCTCCTTCAGGAATTCGTCGATCGCTACGCTGCCCAGAACAGCCGGCAGTACAGCTTGCGCGTGGTGTAACCGTGGCGTTTCAACGAAAGAAGCCGGAAGCAGTAGGCGTCAAGGCGCCCTTCCCCGGCTTCATCGAGCCGCCCTGGCATCCTCGATCGACCGCGTGCCGTCGGGCGAACGCTGGATTTACGAGATCAAGTTCGACGGCTATCGCGTCCAGGTGCATCTCGCCAACGAAGCCGTCGCCATATTCACCCGTCGTGGGCAGGACTGGACCAAACGCTTCAAGAAGGTCGCCGACGACGCCTGGCACATCAAGGCGAGCTCGGCCATCATCGATGGCGAAATCGTAGTTCCGGCCGCGGATGGCAGCACCGATTTCTCCGTCTTGCAGAACGAGCTAAAGGGCACCTGATCGTCTTCGTTGCCTTTGACCTGTCTCAATGGCAAGGACCTGCGGAAAGTCCCTCTGCTCCAGCGTAAGACCGCGCTGAAGAAGATCATCACTGGCAGCGACGTCCAGTTCAGTGAAAGCTTTGAGATCGACGGCCGCGAGATGTTCACGCACCCCTGCAAGGTCGGGCTCGAAGGCGTGCGTGGTGTCGAAGGTGCGCGACAGTGACCGGGAAAAGCCTTAGCGCGCCCCTGCCTGAAGCGCGCTGAGGTGAGTCCTTGGTCGAGCCGCCCCTTGTGTGGGGCTCGGGGAAACCCGATGGGCAAGCGAGCGACCGTAGAACGAAGGGAGCGTCCCAGATACGGAGCGCTAACTGAAGGGAATTGAGCTAATATAGTGATTCTGGAGGACGCCCCATGGACACCGAAAAGCAACCGCCTCAAGGTCAGGCCAAAAACTCTTCTGAGCAGAGGCCGATCATCGACCAGATGACCGACCTTGCTGCCAACGCGGCCGGAGTGCTGGCCGAGACCGCCGTGAAAACGGTGGCGGACAAAGCAAAAAAGGCGGCGGCTAGACGCATCCCCAAGTCAGTCAAGAAGGTGGCGACAACAGTCGCCAACGCTGCCGCGAAGAAGAAAGCAGTCAAAAAAGCCACCAAAAAGAAATCTGCCAAGAAGTCCGCAAAGAAGTCGGCCAAGAACACTGCGCCCAGGAAATCAAAGAAGGTCGCTAAGAAGACCTCGAAAACATCAGCAAAAAAGAAGGCCGCGAGATCGAGGCGCTGATCACCAGCGGCACCCGCAACCAAGTGCTGTCGTCAGAGCGTGTGCCCGCGCACCGACGATAGACGCCTCAAACGGGTGTCTGAGACATTTCTCGGCTTCTTGTTTTGCCAACACTCTAATCATTTCGATGCCTATCTCGCCTTCCTGCGGAGTCGAGCTTGCCCACGGACTGTTCGACGGTTGCGATGACTGCAAGCGCATGGTTGGCCGTCGGGCACTTCGGTCGTTAAACCTCGACATTGCTTCGCTTGCGAAATCCGATGGTGTAAGACAGCTCTGCTTCCGAAGTGTCGGGACGGTCATGACGTCCACCTGCTGAAAGGGCGGCCCCAGCCTACGGTCCCTGCTGCTAGCTGGAGCCGCACTTCGAGCAAACGTTGTGATGCTGGCCCGAAGCGCGATGCCAATGCGGCTCGAGGGCCCGCGTTCCTACTGAAGATGTGTTGGAGGCGGGCTACCCGGGAATTTAATGTGGCGACGTATCATTTGTTAGCGCGCGAGCGCGCCGAAAGCGGAGGATGGCGTCGGTGCGCTGGACAAGCCGCGCGCTCGCGGCCCCAGCGTCCCCGGCCTCCTTGTCACAAAAGCCCCCGGAGACGCGTGGGGCCGTTGCGCGCTGCGTCACCGATAGAGCAGTGCAAGGATGATCAATGCCGGTGTAGTCATGCCCACCAAGATAATTAGCACGATGAACATTCGCTCGTTCACGGCGGCCCTCGCCGGATGAGAATAGACTTAGGGCGGGACGCCTTTGGTATACAAGTGAACAGAACAGAGGGATGAGGGACATCTCGCGTCGGTGCGCTGGGCCCGCTCGCGGCCCCAGCGTCGGCCCCGCCTCTCGGACGCTTGAGGCTGTCGCGCGCTGATCAAGTACGGCGCTGCAAAATGCGCGTGGTTATCAGCGAGAGTCCGATGCGCGACCTGCTTAGTCCGCGTGAGAAGCGATTATTGAGGCGCTTGGCTGCCCGGGAAGACTGACGCGCAGATCGCGGAGCGGCTCGGCGGCACCGCCAAGCAAGTCTGACAGCAGAAAGTCAGGCTGCTCGCGCGATTGCAATCAATTCGCCCGACGAGATCGCGGATGCAGCTGAGCGATGGGCGGCCTGGCCGCGCTATCGAGGCATCACGTAGAAATCTCGCTGGCGAAACCACGCCCACGCCTCGTCGGAACGGTCGGCGCACACCAGACGATACATTGACCTAAGGATCAAAGATGCGCCGCTGCCGCTGGTCCAGGGTTAACGAATGGTTAAGCCGAATCTGGGAGGTTGCAATGGGGGTGACCTAAAACGAGGTCCACCATGTTGAGGCTGAAGAAAGCTGCCCCAGTATCCCGCGATTTGAACATCGGCCAGATCGACACCGCCGAGTTGCTGCTGCACCGCGTGTACGCCTTTGGAGCCGCCGAGGGACATGCCTCCGGCGAGTCAGTGGGGCAAGACGCTGCGGGCTGGGAACGGGCAGAAATGGCTCTGCTACAGGCGCAGATCGACACTCAGCGCCAAATTATCAAGCTGCTCCGCAACGAATTGTCAGACGTGCGGAAGGAACGGGATGCTTGGCGCAGTCGGGCTCACAGGCTGTATCGATCGGTTTCGACTGACCTCATAGCCACCCCGCGCCCCGGATCGTTTGCGGCATCACTCCAGCAACGTCGAATACATTTCCGGCAGCATTGACTTAAACAACTGCCGCAGGGACCGCACCTCGCCGCCACCGGCTGCTAAGATAGACCTGCGCGATGTTGGCCAGATCGCGCAACTACACTCTTCCAAGCCACCTACTTGATCCCAGTAAGGCTCTTTGCCCGCCGCTCCGCCTGCTCCAGCGCACTTTTCGCAGCTTGAATAGCGCGGTTGTGTGCCGACTCCACTTTCGACAGCGCATCGTTAACCCTGTGCCCGGTGTCCCTGTCCTCCTTTGGCAGAGCCTCCCAGGCTGCACTCTTGTCCTTATTCCTCGCGTGCTCGGTCATGATCTCCCGCTGCGCTTGCTTCTGTTCTTCCGTCGGCGCATTCCACCACGCCTCCTCGTGCTCGAACTCGCGGCGAAGTTTGTTTGTGTTGGGATTGTTAGCCATGGTTATCCTTTCTGCTGCAGGGGTGAGCCGCCGGACGTCGCCAACCGCCTGATGGAGGGGCAGTACAGCAGCCCGATCCGCATCGTCAGCTTCAACACCAGCGAGGGCTGGTCGCGCGATGCATCGGAGGACATTGCCGAGGAGCTACAGCGGCGCAGCGCTGAGTGCGGTGAGGTCCCGCCGAGCCTCGAGGCTTCCTCAAAGCCCACGGGCGCGGCCTCGATATCCAGTTTATGCTCCTCTAGCATCGCGCTCCACCGACTCCTATGATGCGGAGAGCAAGCTCGGACATTAATCGGAAAGAAAAAGCCCTTGGCTCAATCCACCACCAATTGAAGTTGTTTGGTCAAGGCGCCGAACGTCTCAATCTCCTTCCTGATCTGAGCGGCCATTTCGACAGAGGAATTTCCGACCGGTTCGGCCCCGAGTTCTAGCATGCGTGCTCTCGCCTCCGGCGAGTTGACGATCTCGACCACCTGATGATTCAGTTTCTCGACGATGGAGGGGGCCGTATCTGCGGGCGCCAATAAGCCGAACCAAGTCCCGACATCAAATCCAGGTATAGGACCCTCGGCGAGCGTGGGCACGTCGGGCAGTGCCGACGAACGCCGCGCCGTCGTGACAGCGAGCGCCCGCGTCATGCCGTCCCTGACCTGCGGTAAACCGGACGTGACGGTATCGAACATGACCTGCACCTGCCCCCCCATCAAATCGGCCAGTGCGGGCGCGCTTCCGCGATAAGGGACATGAACGATATCCGTCCCAGTCTTCAACTTGAACATTTCGCCGATGAGGTGATGCGCGGTGCCGGCGCCAGCAGTGCCGTAGTTCAAGCTGCCGGGCTTCTGTTTTGCCAGGGTGATGAATTCTTCGATGGTCCTCGCCGGCACCTTGGCGTTGACGACAACCATGTTGGGCACAAGAGCAATGACCGTTACCGGCGAGAAGTCGCGCCCGAAGTCATAAGGCACTCTGGAGTAAGCACTTTGCGCGATGCTATGATGGGTGGCGCCCATCAACAATGTGTAGCCATCGGGAGGTGATTTCGCGACCATGTCAGCGCCGATAGTAGCACCAGCTCCAGCACGGTTCTCGATGATAACGGGCTGCCCCCACTTAGCGGTCAGCGCCTGCCCGACGATTCGGGCAAGGACGTCTGTCGTCCCTCCAGCGGCGAACGGAACAATGATCTTGATCGGTCGATTCGGATAGCTCGCGGCACCATCCTGTGCAGCGACGACAGTCGCGCCCACGATTACGCCGACGGCTGCTGCAAGGATCGTCCTCAGTACGCGCATCGTTTCCTCTCCTTTTTGTTTTTTAGCCGATACTTGAAGGCGGGCGTTTAACCGGGCTTCAAGGTCGCCCGCGGCCAACCAAGCTTCAGGTCAACACACCTCGTCGCCTCAAGAAGCGACGTCGGATCCTAGTCCCGCACGGCGGGCCAAAAATCTCAAAGCTTGGCGACAAGCTTGAAAAAATTGGAACAGATTCCCAAGATCACCTTCCAAATGCCGGTTTCATCCTAATGCCTCACCGCCGGCCCCGATGTCCGCTTTCAGAATCCCGCGCCTTGAGGCCCCGCTCCTCCAGCCACTGCTTCGACTTGCGTCGAAGCTCCATCGGCAGCGACCGCACAGCGGTGATGCGCTTGTGCATCGTGTTCTCGGCCTGCAGCTCGTCGTGAAAAACCACGCCCTTGACGGTTGCCCATTGCTTGAAGCGCTCGACAGCAGGATGGCGTTGCGCTCCTGGTTGTAGCGCGCGACATCATCGGTGTCTGACGCATCGGTCATCAGCTTGTGGTGGTTAGCCGGCCCCGTCGATGGCGTCCCGGACCGCCCGGTAGATCTGCGTCGCCAGCGGCGTCCTTGCGGCGCGGTCGAGATAGATGGGCAGAGCGGCCATGGCGCAATGGTACGATCATTCCCGCCAATCTTGGTTCTGTTTCATGAGCAGAGCCGGCCACACCTACCAGCCATCGACACGTGGGAAGCGCGTCTTTTGGTGCCCGCCCTGTTCTCACCCGCTGCAGCCGTCATCGCGAAAGGCGGAGGCTTTTCGGATCCGTCCGAGATGTCTTGGCTCCGGGGATGGCGCCAGTAATAGGATGTATGTAATGCCTTTCAACGATAGGTCGCTGCCGCCGGTATCGCCAGAGGATGCGGCGCGCCTCCTGGCCACGGTCGCGGGTTCGGTTCTACTGCCGAACGACGCGGGATACGACCATGAACGCGCCGTCTGGAACTTGAATCACGAGCTGGTGCCCGCGGTGATCGTGGTGCCGGAGAGCGCGGCCGATGTTCAGGCCGCCGTTGCTTTCGCGGCCGGGCAGCGCCGGCCGGTCCTTGTGAAGACGACCGGCCACCAGATGGTCGGCCAGGCGCACGGCGCCGTCGCGATTGCGACCCATCGAATGAACGACATAACGATCGACGCGGCGGGCCGCACGGCCCGGGTCGGCGCCGGAGTGCTATGGTCCGAGGTCATCGCGAAGGCGGCCATCGATGCCCGGAGTGCCTGAGCCCTTCCGCGGGAAGTTTCTGGTGGCGGTGCGGATCGCCTACAACGGCACGACCGCGGACGGCGAGCGGATGGTAGAGCCGCTGCGGGCGGTAGCTCCGGCAGTCCTAGACACGGTGCGGGACATGCCGTACGCCGAGGTAGCGTCGATCCACAGCGAGCCGACCGAACCGGTGCCATACTACGAACGGGGCATCATGCTGCGAGAGTTCCCCGCGCAGGCGCAGGACAAGCTGATCGAACTCGTCGGTCCGGACGCGGAGACCACCCTGGTGATCGCCGAGCTGCGTGCCTTGGGCGGGGCGTGGGACCGGGAGCCGGCGGTACCCAACGCCGTAGCGACCCGGGGCCTGCCGTACAGCCTGCTGGGCGTCTCGGCCGGTCCGCTGTCGCAGGAGCAGCAACTCAAGAGGTCGGTCGCGGAGCTGCTCGACGGCATGAAGCCCTGGCAGGGCGACCGGCGGGTGGTGAACAACCTCGCGCCGGATGAGGCGGCCGACGCCGCGGCGATTTACGGCCCGGAGCGCTACGAGCGCTTGGCGTCCATCAAGAAGACCTACGACCCGGCCAACATGTTCCGGCTCAATCACAACGTGATACCGGCCGCCTGATTAGACAATGGCCGACCGGGCCGGGCCGGACGTTATCAATTCGTGGATAATGTCAGGGGCCACCGATGTCTCGGCCTGGCCCAGGCGCGCAGATATCCCGGCTGCCGCCGCCAATCCCATGGACGAGGCCGATCCGCCTTCGGTAACGAAAGTTTTAGCCGCAGCGGCGCAGTCGCAATTCGAACATCGCCGCCTCGAGGCGTGTTGCGTACAGGCCTTTGATGGCGAGGATCGGCGATGAAGACACAACGGCAGCCGTTGAAGTCACTCAAGACCACACGCGATAATACGCCTATGCCGGCGTCACGAATGCTTGGTGAGGACGCGGGCTCATAGAGCTCTGTTCAAATGTCGGAGTACGACGCAATGGGTTCTTCGCGGAACTCTTGGCAAGCATGCGTCGCGTCCACAGTGCTATCGCCCCAATTCCAAGAGCCGACGACAGTCCGCCTTCAGTCGTCGTTCATTGAGATTTGTCACGCCGAGCAGCAGCCCCTGCCGCCTGGAAGGCCGCATGTACCACGGCGACAGCGGAGCCGGCGCCATGCCGAGTTGTAGAGCGCGTGAAGCGATGTCCACGTCTGACGCATACTCGGGAAGCGAGAGCACAACTGCCAGACCGGCGGTGGCTTTTACCTTTATCGAGTCTAACGCCATCTCTCCGAGGCAACGAAGCAGAGCCTCCCGTCGGGCGGCGTAAAGCCGCTTCATGCGACGCAGATGGCGAAGATAGTGCCCTTCCCGCAGAAATTTCGCCACAGCGCGCTGCACAGCCGCGGCTGGCGCAGGCGCCAAGCAAGCAGCGAGCTCACCGAATCTACGACCCAGTTCCGGCGGCACGACCATGAAACCCAAGCGCAGCGCCGGGCTAATCGTTTTGCTAAAACTGCCGATGTGCAGCACCCGTCCCCCATGATCGAGCGATGCAAGAGCCGGCGCCGCCCGACCGTTCAGCTGCAGTTCGCTCAGGTAATCGTCCTCGATGATCCAGGCGTCGCTTTGCCGAGCCCAGGCGAGCAATGCAAACCGCCGCGGCAGAGACATCGTCATCCCGAGCGGCGCCTGCTGGCCTGGTGTCACGACTGCCAGTGCCGCTCCGGCGGCGTTCTGGACACCAGCGGCGACATCCAGTCCTTCCGCATCAACCGGGACAGCTGTCACAGCCATGCCAGCCAAGCCGAGCGCGGTGCGAGTGAGCGGAAAGCCTGGATCCTCGATCCAGGCTCCCATCCTTCCAAGCTGAAGCCCTCGGGTCGCCAGACCGAGCGCCCCGGAGAACCCGCCCGTGACGAGCACCTGAGAGGCACTGCACCGAATGCCGCGGGCCAGCCCCAAGTAAGCCGCCACCTCCTTTCGCAGCTCCGGATCGCCACGCGGATCCGGATACGTCACCGGCGCCTCCGCGGCCCACCGGGTCTCGCGGGTGAGGAGGCGTGACCACAGCTTGAACGGGAAGGCATCTTGCGAAGGTACGCCCATCTGAAATGCCAGCGGCGCGGTTCCGAACTCGTAGAAGAGGTCTGGCAGAAGCGGGGCTTCCGGCGAACGGTCGTGCGTTGAGGATCGGGGCTGCCGCTCGGCCACACGGGTCCCTGCAGGCCCGAGACCAACCGCGAATTGCTCCGCGATGAGACGTTGGTAGGCCACACGCACGGTGCCGCGGGAGACGCCCAGCTGAGCGGCCAGATCTTGCCAAGAGGGCAACCGCGCGCCCGAGGCGAGCCGCCCGTTCTCGATGCCCTCTCGGATCGCCGAATAAATCTGGGCAGCCAGCGAAATCCTTCTGGCACGATCGAGTTGAATGGGAAACGCAGCCATCGCGCGATGATACAGTCAAAGTTGGCAATCTTGGTACTTTTTTTTGACCGGGCGCAGCGCATCTATTCGTCTTGAACAACGGCCAGAGCGATAGATCGGGTCTCGCAGCAGCAGACGACAAAAAGCCCAACCGCGCAGGCGGCACCCGCACGGCTTGTCGCGGTTGGTGCTCCGGTTGCGCAGATCGAAGGCGCCGCCTGGCGAGGTTCCCAAAGGAAAACCCAGATGACACGCATGGATTGGCGCAGCTTCGAAAATTCACTCAAAACCGAGGCGCGCTTTTTCAGTCGGACGGCAGCAAATCATCTCACATCAATCTTCGGTGGTGTTGGCGAGTTGCAAACGCGCGACGGCCGTCCACTCGTGGTGGACGCGGGTCCCGGAACGGATTTTCATACCCTCTATCGCGCTCGGGTCTTTCGATCTGACGACAAACTCGAAACTGCCCTCGGCAGGCCGGACATCCATCTCGGCTCGCCACCAGCACCCCTGACGGCGGCCGGTCCCATGAACGCGCGTGGTATCTCGGTTTTCTACGCCGCAAACAATCAGAAAGCGGCTATTGCCGAGGTCCGCCCGCCTGTTGGTAGTCAGGTCGTGGTAGCCCAATTCGAGATCATCAGAAAGCTTCGACTGCTCGATTTGACCGCCCTCAGCGACATCCGCGTCACCGGAAGCCTTCTGGATTTCGGGTTAGCCGGGAGGACGGAGGACGCCGTGTTCCTGCGGTCGCTGAGTGAGCGTATCACGCGGCCGGCAATGCCCGATGACGAACCGTTTGAATACCTCGCAACGCAGACCATCGCCGACTTTCTCGCGACGGAAGCTTCGGTGCCGATTGATGGCATTATTTTCCCGTCGGTGCAGACCGCCGGAGACGCTCTCAACGTCGTCCTTTTTCACAAGGCTGCCCGTGTCGAAGCCATGAACGTTCCCGAGGGAACGGAGATCGGCGTGAGTACGGGCCGCTGGGCCGAGGATGGTTGGCAGGAAGATTACGAGGTGCTTGAGAAAGTGCCACCGTTACACAAGGTTGATCAGAACGCGCAAGAGCCGGGATCGCCAGACTTCGCCTCAATACCTCTTGACCCGCGGGATGCCGATCGGCGCGACACAAGTCTCCGCATCGTGTCCGAAAGCATCGAGGTGCATCGCATAAAGCGCGTCGAATTCGCCACGGAGGAATTCACGGTGAAACGGCATCGTCGGAAAAGGGATAGCATCGATTTTTAGGCGGGCAGAAGCGCGCGCGGCAGCGCAGATCGCAAACAAGGAAATAGGAGTTCGACAATGACTGACGTTTTTTCTGGCATCAAGATCCCCGATAGCAAGATCGCTCGGGAGGCCACTGAGCTGGTGCGACAACAGGAAACGGAGATGCTGTTCAATCACTCCGTTCGAGTGTTTGCGTTCGGCGCAATGAAGGGGGTCCGCCAAAATCTCAAATTCGATTCTGAACTGCTCTATGTCGCAGCGCTTTTTCACGACTTAGGGCTTGTCGACGCTTATCATACCGACATAAAGCGATTTGAAGTTGATGGCGCCGACGCAGCGCGCGAATTTCTCCGAAGCCACGGCATCCCCGAGCCGAATGCGGATCTGGTTTGGGAAGCCATCGCCCTACATACCACGCCCGGTATCCCCCAATATATGCGGCCCGAAATCGCGCTCACAAACGCGGGGGTTCTAGTGGATGTCGTCGGGATTGGATATGATGAGTACACGCCAGAGCAACGCGACCAAGTGATCGCTGCATTTCCGCGCGGTGATAATTTCAAAAATGATTTCATTCAAGTTCAGACTTGCTCCGCTTTAAAGAAGCCTTTGACGACGTTCGGTACCGTCAATTTCGATTACATCAAAGATCACGATCCCACGTTTCACAAACCGAACGCGTGCACTCGCATCCGCAATACTCCCTGGCATAGCTGAGCCGTCGTGCGCATTCGTCTGCCTGAAACGGCGGTTGCGGAAACCACATAACTCATCAGTACCGCTCTTTTTGGTATGGCATCGATGTCTAACTCGCTTAGCTCCCTCCTGTGGTTAACTCTCGGCGCCTTTTCGATTGGCACCGAGGGTTTCATGATCGCCGGGCTGTTGCCTGCCCTCGCGCGAGACCTAAACGTCGGCTTGTCCGCCGCCGGCCAACTAGTCACCGCCTTTTCCCTCGCTTACGCCGTCGGGGCTCCCGTCATGGCAGTGCTGACAGCCAGGCTGGAGCGGCGCCGCCTGCTGGCCCTCGCGATTGCCGGCTTCAGCATTGCCAATCTACTCGCAGCGCTCGCGCCGAACTACGCCGGGCTGTTGGCGGCTCGGCTCCTATTGGCCTTCGCCGCCGCGAGTTTTATGCCTGCGGCCAGCGGTTATGCAGCCGCATCGGGCGGGCTGCAACGGCGGGGCCGCGCTTTGTCCATGGTGACCAACGGCCTGTCGTTGGCAATCGTCGCCGGCGTGCCGCTCGGGGTGCTGGTTGGCCAGAGGTTCGGCTGGCGCGCCACCTTTCTCGCCGTGGGCGGGCTGGCGGCGCTCTCGCTCGTCGGGATCCTTTTCGGAATGCCGAGACAAGTGCCCGGTACCACCGCGAGTCTGGGCGAGCGCCTGGCACTAACCAGGCGCCCCGATATACTGGCGGTCCTAGCGACCAGCGTGCTGACGGTAGCCGGCACATTCACGGTCTACACATATCTAAGTGTCTTCCTTGCCGGCGTCGCTGGGATTGGGCCGCAGGAGCTGGCGCTGGTGCTACTCGGATTCGGGGTCGCCAGTGCCGTTGGCACCCAGCTCGGCGGCACCGCCGCGGACTACTGGGGCGCGCGCTACACCGTGATCGTTGGTTGTGGGCTCACCCTTTTGGCGTACCTTGTCCTATCGCTAGGCGCCGCGCTTGGCCCGGCGCACGCGTTACTGGCCCTGCTACCGGCTATCCTGCTTTGGGGCTTGTCCAGCTGGGGCTTGATTACGGCGCAGCAGGCGCGGCTGGTCGCGCTGGCTCCAACTCTGGCCGCGGTCAGCCTCTCCCTGAATTCGTCGGCTATCTATCTCGGCAGCGCCATGGGCGCGGCGGTGGGCGCGCTGGTCATCGCTGATGGCCCAGTGGGGCGGCTCGGCTGGGTGGCCGCGGGGTTCAGCCTGGCCGCGCTGCTGACGGTGCTGGCCAGCACAGCGGGACGTCAGGTCGAGGTTGGTGCCGTCCGCGAGGATGGCGGTCGGCAGGGCGACGCGGCCGAAGGCCGGCCGCTGCGCCGGTGGTGAAGCACTTCGAAAGAACGAGTTGAGAGATGAAAGATCTTTCTGCCTTCCTCATCACACAACGCTGGCCCGCCAAACACCCGAACCGCTTGCAACTTTATTCATTGCCGACGCCCAACGGCGTCAAGGTGTCGATGATGTTGGAGGAGATCGGGCTGCCGTACGAGGCGCATCTGGTCGACTTCAACCAGAACGACCAGCGCACGCCGGAATTCCTCTCGTTGAGTCCTAACGGCAAGATCCCGGCGATCCTGGCCCCCAACGGTCCGGGCAGCGAGGTGTTGCCCTTGTTCGAATCCGGTGCGATCCTGCAATACCTCGCGGAGAAGACCGGCAAGTTCTTGCCGGTCGATGCGGCCCGCCGTTATCAGACCATCCAGTGGGTGCATTTCCAGATGGGCGGGATCGGGCCCATGTTCGGCCAAGTCGGCTTCTTCAACAAATTCGCCGGCCGTGAGCATGAGGACAAGCGGCCACTTCAGCGTTACGTCGCTGAGTCAAAACGCCTGCTTGGCGTGATGGAAGCGCGTCTGGCCGGACGGCAGTGGATCATGGACGATGAATATACCATCGCGGACATTTCGATGCTTGGCTCGGTGCGCAACCTGATCGGCTTCTATGAGGCGCGCGAACTCGTCGAATTCGACCGTTTTCGGGAAGTGCCAGCCCGGCTCGAACGCGGCCTGGCACGTCCCGCTGTGCAATGCGGGCTGACTATTCCACGAAGACCGTAAACAAGTGAGAGTTCAAACTTCTTGGACAAGAGGATACGAAAATGCCAGCTTCGTCGAAAATCGCACTGTTCTGCACTGTACTTGGCTTGACGTTGGCAGGAGCGCCGGCTGGATATGCGCACGAGCCTGAGACGGTAAAACCGGTTTTCCAGCACGCGATCCCAAACATTCCGGGAAAGAAATTGGTCGCTGTCGTTGTGAACTATCCACCCGGCGGGAAATCCCTGCCTCACCATCACGCAAAATCCGCCTTCATCTACGCGTACGTGCTTACGGGCGCCATTCGAAGCGTCGTGGGCACCGAGCCCGCCAAAGTCTACCAAGCGGGCGAGAGCTTCCACGAAGAACCTGGAGCGCATCACCGGGTGAGCGAAAACGCCAGCGAGACCGACCCTGCGAGTCTTCTGGCGGTCTTCGTCGTCGATGCTGAGGACCAGCCACTGACCATACCAGACCCGAATTCAGACGCACGATAGTGCCCTGAGCCGATCCCATCGCCCGTGGAGTCCGGGACTGCAACTGGGCGAATAGCCGAACCTAAAGATTGATGGCAATAAGGAGACCAGGATGACAAGTACCCTTGTCGGCAACGCGGCACAGAGCCCTGCTCCCTCCACGATGAGAGCCTGGCGCGTACACAAATTCGGCGCGCCGGACGTGATGATATTTGAACGGGTCCCAAGGCCAGATCCTGGTCCGGGCGAAGTTCT
>NZ_JBVVPO010000102.1:0-19657 GCF_055811795.1 Bradyrhizobium sp. MI1.7 | reverse complement strand
GACAAGGCTCGCGCCAAAATGGCTGGCGCCTACCCCGCCACTTCCAAAGAGTCATAATCCCTGTGACGAGGTACTAGTGGCACACCCGATAAAAATCCATTAGCGTAAGCTTCCTATGTTTAGTTTGCCTGATTTGCGTGTACTGGAAGTCGCGGCTGTCGTCATCGAAGAGGGCAGCATGAGCGCGGCCGGCCTCAGACTTGGCATCACTCAATCGGCCGTTTCACAAGCGATGAGGCGCGCGGAGGCGCATATTGGCGCGACCCTCGTCCGTCGCGATCGTCGTCCCCTTGGGCCCACGGAGGCGGGGCAAGCTCTGCTCACCCACATGCGCGAGATAACCCTGCGCGTCGGACGAGCTGTCGAGGAAATGCGGGCCGCCGCAGCGCGTCCCGAACGCGAGGACCTTCGGCTCGGGATGATCGACACGTTCGCGTCCACAGTGGGACCACTGTTGGCCGCAGCCTCATGGCGGGTTCAATCGCGCTTCGCGTGAGCGCGTATTCGGGGCTGGTACCCGCGCACGCCGAGGCATTGATGCGCAACGAGATCGATGCAGCTGTCACATCGGATCCAATGGAGGGCGTTGACGAAGTTACCCCCTTACCCCTATTGCGCGAGCCATTCCTCCTGGTAGCACCGATTGCCTGGGCGGACACTCTTCGCGATCGTCCACTGGACGACCTACTCCTCGAGCACCGACTTATCCGCTACACTGCGCGTTCGCACATGGGAACGCAAATTGAACGTCATCTCCGGCGTCTAAGGATAGAGCATCCGCAGACGATGTCGTTCGACACGTCGGACGCGCTGCTCTCGATGGTCGCCAATGGCATGGGCGTGGCGATTACAACACCCCTGTGCATATTGCAGGCTGCCGTCCATCGACCGGCGCTCGAAGTCATGCCATTGCCGGCGACCGGCCTCTCGCGCACGATCACGTTGGTGACTAAGCAAGGCGGATTAGACACGTTGGCTGCGCGAATAGCGGATGATATTCGTGTGCTCCTGCGGAATTGGACCTTGCCCCAGATCGCTGCTCAAATTCCCTGGATGGCTCGTTCCGTCGGCAGCATCGTGTTGGATCCGCTCGCTCACGAGGACGCCGCCTGCCGGTGCGTTGCGGGTGGCTCCACCCGGACTCTCGACGAACAGTATAACCCTAATTAATCATACTTATTAGCCTCCATACAATCTCCGATCTTAGCTTTAACTCTCGCCCGTCTTCGGAGAGAGTTGTTTGCGTAGCGTCCGAACCCGGGATCAGAGATGTCAGCGACTCGCACCGAAATAGACAGTCTAGGAACGCGCGAGCTGCCGCTGCGCGCCCTGTACGGCTTGGCCTCCCTGCGTGGGAGCGAGAATTTCGACATCTCACTCCAGAAGCTCGGTGATCAGCCGGCACTTCTTCGGGCACTAGCGCGCATCAAGCGCGCTGCCGCGGCGGCGAACCGTGAGCTCGGAGCCCTCGACGCCAAAGTAGCAGGAGCACTAATCGCGGCTGCGGACGAGGTCATTGCTGGTAAACACGATCGGCAGTTTATCATCGATTTGCTCGAAGGCTCCGGCGGCACATCGATCAACATGAACATGAACGAGGTTCTGGCGAACCGGGCCCTGCAAATTGTCGGTGAAAAGCCCGGCCGGTACGACGTGATCCACCCAAATGATCACGTGAACCTTTGCCAGTCGACGAACGATGTGCTGCCCTCGGCGCTCAAGTTGGCGGCGCACGAAAAGTCCGGCGATCTGGTGGGTGCGCTGGAACAGGTGGCGGCCGCTCTTTCGGAGCGGGCCATTGTATTCGCTGACGTATTGCGCGTCGGCCGCACATGCATGCAGGCCGCCCAGCCGATGACGCTCGGTCAGGCGTTCGGCGGTTACGCATCAGCGATCAAGCGGCTCTCCTTGAAGCTGTCCGTGGCGCGCCAGGAATTGATGGTGCTTCCCCTCGGAGGCACTGCGATTGGCACCGGGCTGGGAGCAGTGCCGGGCTATCGCCGTGCCGTCTATGGACATCTTGCGGCGATCTTGGGCGCCGCGGTACGCCCAGGCGACGACATGTTCGATGCCATGCAGAACGCCGACGCCTTCGCACGCGTGTCGTCGGAAATCCGCATCGCAGCAGAGGTAATGGCGAAAATCGCCTCTGACCTGATCATCCTTTCCTCTGGGCCAAATACGGGGCTTGGCGAATTGCGGTTGCCCGCTCTCCAGCCCGGTTCTTCGATCATGCCAGGTAAACTCAATCCAGTTCTGCCGATGATGATCCAGCAAGTTGCGTTCGCTATCGTGGGCAACGACGCCGCAGTATCTCTCTCTGCGTTGAGCGGCCAACTCGAAATCAATCACTTCGAGCCAGTCATCGCCTCGCGCCTGTTCGATTCGATCGAGCTTTTGACGCGATCGGCCAGAATATTTGCCGACCACTGCATCTCGGGGATCCGGGCAAATCGGGAACGGTCGCTCAGCAACTTGATGCAATCTTCGGCTCTTGCGACCGTGTTCGTACCGCGCCTGGGTTATGAACAGGTATCGACACTTGTGCTTGCAGCCGCTGAGCAAATGCGGCCCTTCGTCGAAATCGCGATCGACCGCGGACTTCTGAACCGTAGCGCGGTTTTGCAGATGCTGCACGAGAGCACCCGTTATCGCGAGAATGGCGCATGAGCCGCGATTCTGCACTTGCCCTTGTACGGGAAGGGCTCACGAGCATGCCGCGAGTCGATGCACAACACCGGAGGATCAACCTACGAAGGTCATGCCACAGCCAACTCGCCATCGGCCTGTCTCAACCCGATGCGGCGGATGAGACGATGCGCCGCGATCGAGAGGCCGCTAGTTCATGGGTCAGTGCTCCGGCCTCTCTTCAAGTCGTGCTTATACGGACGCGCCTGGCCGAAGTGCCAGGGGCAGTGATCGGCAAATCAGCAAACACGTAAGAAATTGTCGATAACGTATTCTAACCATTCGCGTGGGGCCGTCCTGTCCTCCGCCAATCTTCACATCCTGTTCGGCCGGTAGCCCGATCAAGATTAGTTCTCCGATAGCTGGTTACGGCCTGATTCACCTGATGATACATTCACGAGGCGTGATCGAGTCCCGCAGGTTCGAACACGGGCCCAACATCTTTTCGTTCGTTCGCTGCCGTATTCAAGAAGGCATGAGGCACGCGAAATCCATCCGATGCCGAGAGGCAGCTGCGCGCGTCAGAATCTCATCCGTCGCCTCGACTGGGCCCAGCTGAAGTTTCCCCACCCCAGCCGTTGTTTATGTCGTATGCGACATTGCTGTTTGAGTTTGAGGTAAGGTCAATCAAGATGCTCTGGCTGTAGGCCTTCTATGACCGTGCCAGTGTTTACCTGGTTTGTAGCAAAAGTTAGCATCACGTTTTGTATTGGCGCCATTGCATTTAGCTGCTTGCCATAGAGTGGGGAAGCGCAAAGGGGTTCGCATTTCCATTCACTAATTCGGAAACGCCGCATGTTACTGGTGTGACAGTCAGGTTCTCGATTGAGATCACCCCCGCTTCACCGTCGACGACATTGCCACTGCCTTGGGGCGTTTCGACTTCCAGCCTTTGGCCGATATCAATGCCGTAAGAGCTGATGCCCTTAATTTGGCCGTCAGGGCGCGCAATCGGGCCGCCAAGCAGTTTGGAGGTGGCGATCAGCACGGCGATCGGCTGGATGAAGCGGGTCGATGAGACCGGCAGCGTTGCTCCGGGCCAGATGGGTTGGAAAACCATGACCTTTCTGGCGGCCCTGCGCCATGACCGGATCGATGCGCCATGGTTCATCGAGGGACCAATCATGGCGTGAGCTTCCGGATCTATGTCGAGAAGGTTCTCCTGCCGACCCTTCGGCCCGGCGACATCGTCGTCCCGGACAATCTCGGCAGCCACAAAAGCAAAGCCGTGCGCCAGCTCATCTGCTCCGCGGGAGCCAAGCTCTTGTTCCTGCCAAAATACTCACCCGACCTGAACCCCATCGAACAAGTCTTTGCCAAACTCAAGCATCTGCTCCGCAAGGCAGCCGCACGAACCGTCGATGCGGTCTGCGCCGCCATCGGCGAACTCCTTGATGCATTTACACCCGAAGAATGCGCCAACTACCTCAAAAACTCAGGCTATCGAAGCTAGTCCCATCACGCTTTAACGGCGAGCCTCCCAGAAGGCTAGCGCCCAATGCTCTGTGCCTCGATCATATCCGTTCTCAGCTCAACCCGCTATCCCGATCGCTCTTGAAGGACCATGCCGGAGCGCTCGTCTGAGCTCGCCGAACTGGTTGAACATGACGATGAGAGCGATTATTCCGGCGCCAAGCTCTGCGAGCGCTTGACTGGCTAACAGTCCGTTAAAACCCGCTACCAGCGGGAATAACAGTACGGCCGGTATGAAGAGATACCCCTGCCTGGCCAAGGACACAATTGCACTGAGGCGCGCTCTCCCAAATGACTGAAGCATTGCCGTCACGAAACTCTGCACCCCAAACAGTCCAAAGAAGAGATGGAACACGATGCAGGTCGAGACGGCAATTTCGGTGACGTTCTCGTTATCGCTAAATAGGCTCACCAAAGGCCTCGCAAAAATCACAACGGCCGCAGAATACAGCACCGAGAATGCGATCGTCACGAAGAGCATGAACTTCGCAGCCCTCAATATATGAGCATAGTCGCGTGCGCCCCAACCGAAACCCAGGATAGCTTGAGCGCCAATACAGAACCCGGTGATAGGCAGTGCGCCGACCATCAAGATACGCACAGCTATTCCAACCGCGGCGATGGAATCGTCGCCGAACGGCGCAGCAGCTCCGTACAAGAGCATAACGGCAAGAGCAGATAAGATACTCGTCATTGTCGCCGGCGCGCCTACCAACGCGAGCTGTCTGATGCGATCTGCTCGCAACGATATGTGAGATATCCTGACGAGAACCGTCCCGCCAAGCTTCGTAAAATACGCGATATACAGTCCGACAGCAGCGATCTGAGACACCAGCGTTGCGACGGCTGCGCCTCGCACGCCAAGGTCAAATGAGAATATGAAGACGGGATCAAGCACAGCGTTCAGGATAAACGCGGTCATCATCACCCACATGCTAAATCGTGTATAGCCCTCGGCTCTTACAATGAACCCGCTGACGGTATTTAGTAGCATCGGGGTGTACCCCAACAAAACCGTTCCCGCGTAGTCGAGCGCCACGGGCATGATGGTTGGGGTTGCTCCGAGCGTTGCAAATATCCCTGGCAGATTTGGAAGCAGAGTGACGGTGACTATGATACCGATCGGAGCGGCGAGCGCGAGTGCCGTGCTTGCGCCTCGACTCGCCTCTAGGTACTCACGAGCGCCCAGATGACGAGATATGAACGACGCTGCTCCAACACCGATCCCCTGTCCGGCTGCGGCGAGCAGGACCACGATCGGCAAGGTCATGCTAACAGCTGCGATCGCCTGCGCGCCTAGGGCGCCAACAAAGATCGCGTTGACGACCTGCTGCAGCGCATGGATCGATAATCCAACAACAGACGGAATGGCGAGCCGCAGGATAAGACTCAAGAGATTCTGGTCCGATAGATCGACGTGCTGTTTCTTCTTTGGCATCACATTGCGCTCGCTGTCGATTGCGAATTCCGCATCCGGCTCATTCACGGACGAACATGTCTTTAACGTTTTCCAAATTCGCCGATGGCGTACTCAGCGCAATCCTCTCCGGATCTGCTCTTCACCAAAGCTGATTTTTGCCTGGTCGATTTTCCTACGCCTCCCATCAGTCCTAGCCTTCCGCGCCTCTGAACAACGAGGATCCCGACTGAGGTGCTCGTGGGTAGCCACCCAGGTTCTGCCAGTCATATTGTGCCGTTCCGCCCTTTTGTTGTGCTTCGTGCGGTTGCGTTCACTTCTGTCGATGATGATCGCTGGGGGAACGCGGCCGGACCCTAGGGCCTCAAGTCGCCTTTGGCATCTACCGGATCTTGTAGTAGACGCTCCATCGTCTGCATGGCACACCTAATGAACGTGCTCAGAACCACTGTTGCGATTCGACGATCTCGTGCAACCTTTGCACGACATCGGGTCCTCGCCGCGTCGAGACGAACAGCAGGCTGCCGGTCCCGGCCAGCGTGGTGACTGGATTTGCGTCAGCAAATCGCGCCGGGCAGGCCGTCACTCGCGGACACGAACTCAAAATTCGTGTTGCCGCAGCCGGCAGCCTGCCAGACCGGTCGATGAGAGTGGCTTGGATAATTTTTGCTTCGACCGACAGACCGCCCTGACGCCGTCGACCACATGCGGCGGGCCATCGCGTACTGCCTGGCTCATCCGAAATGGCGACTCAGCGTGCAATTCCACAAACACTCGGCGTCACATGAAGATATCCCAAGCATTTAAGTTCGAGGCAGCGCACCGACTTCCAAATGTCCCGCAGATACATCGATGCCATCGGATGCACGGTCATTCCTATCGGGTCGAGGTCGTGCTGAACGGGGCCGTCGATCCGCACACCGGATTCGTAATGGATTTCTTCAACATGGAGGAAGCGTTCGGCCTTCTTATAAAGAAGCTCGATCACCATTGCCTGAACGAAGTCCCAGGACTGGAAAATCCGACGGCGGAAAATATCGCCATCTGGATCTGGGACCACGCGAAACCGCGCCTCGCCCAACTCTGGAGCGTGAGGGTGTACGAGACGACCGATAGTTGGGCGGAATATGACCGGCCCGATCGCTGAATTCAGCGCTCATTTGGGACTGTGTCGATGCGGCTCACCTGTCGTTCTTCGGCTCAGAAGCGGACTTGCTCGATCTGCGATTCGGCTCTTCATCCGCCTCGACAGCGGCCAGATTTCCGCGCTCACAGAAGAGCCCTTGGATCCGACGGGAGCGCCCGGTTTGGCTATGATGACACCCATCACGTGACCGCATTCGAAAAGCTTCCGGCCAAACGATTCGGAATCCCGCGTTGTGCTAACCGCCGGAACGATCTGAGGGGATTCGTCCTGAGGAGCGAATTCGATGCTGATTGTACCGGCGAGACGACCCGCCATCCCGGACGCTGCGGCTGGGCGACTTGGTGCTGCAGCAGGTCGGCGCTAGCCGCCAATGCGAGGAGCACGGGTGGATGCAAGATCGCGCAACCGCATGTGCGCGAGCGTGCCATAGACATCGCCGTCAATACCCCCCGTTCGACACTTCAACGGGCGAAGCCTCAATTGAAGCTGGCGAGGTGCCGGACTCGAGCGTCCGCGCTGACTGGTCACGGATGCATCCCTTGGCCGACTGGTTATTTCCACCCAGCCGATAGCTGCGGACGTAAACCGGGAGAACAGCTGTCCACAGGAACCGATGCCTCGCCCCGCCGCATCCGATAGAGTGCAGTCAGGCCCGCACCGACCGCGGGTTCATCCCGGGAACCTCCGATCCCTAAACCTTAGCCGAAATGGCGGCCGCGCTCGAGCAATCGCCGGACTATCGCGTCTTGCGCCGGCTCGTTTCGCAGCCAAAATTCACGGGGATCGAGTTTCTTGGCAACTATCTAAGCCTTGCAGCAAATCAGCGGTCTCTTTTCAGACACCAATTGCAGCGCGCTCAGGAAGTGAATAATTCTCTCCACCAAGAACCAATTGAAAAATGGGTACGCCACTCATTCGGGGAACATGGATTCTGTCCCTGTCCCGGGCGACGTCAATCTTGCGAGTTATGCTGCCGTGATGTCCGGCAAATCACACGGCGGTGGGCCTGCTCGGTGAGGTAACAACAGCATCCGCCTGTCGGAGCAGAAACGGATCCGCGACGCGCTCTTCGCCGAACACATGATTCCCCCAAGCTTCGCACCACCGGCTTGAAGGTCCGGACGCGCAAGGGACCGTGAAAGCCTCCCAGGCATCCGTCGCTCACCACATCTGCACAATGAAGCGGCCGTATTTGGTCGCGATGTAGTCCTTCACCTCGGGCAAGCAGTAGATCGAGACGAAGCGCAGCAGCCGCGGATCATCCTTCCTGTCCGCCGCCATGAACTGCAGCACCCAGTGCGATCAAGTTACCGCGGTCGGCGAGCAGCGCCCCTACGCTAGCGGAGCGATCGAGCAAACCCGAGTTGATCGTTAGGATCATCGCTTGGCCAGGTGGGCATCGGATGCTCCGATGAAGGCGAGCTCAGCGGCGTTCTGGACGTGATCGGAACTCGCGTCGGCGCGGTGATCCGACGCGATCGCGACATAGAGCGCCGGCAGCACGAAAAGCGTGAACAGCGTGCCGATGGACATGCCCGCGACGACCACGAGCCCGATCGAGAAGCGGCTCGCGGCGCCAGCACCCGTTGCGGTCAACAAAGGTAAGAGGCCCGTGACCATCGCCGCGGTGGTCATCAAGATTGGACGGAGGCGGACGCGCGCCGCCATCTCGATGGCCGAGCGGGAATCGAGTCTCTCCTTGAGCTGCAGCTGATTGGCGAACTGGACCATCAGAATACCGTGCTTGGATATCAGCCCAGCTAATGTCAACAGTCCGATTTGGGTGTAGATGTTCATCGTCGCCAAGCCAAAGAATAGCGGGATTAAGGCGCCGGCGATTGCCATGGGAACGCTGAACATGATGATGAGGGGATCGCGCAGACTTTCGAACTGCGCCGCAAGCACCAAGAAGATGACGATGAGTGCAAACGCAAAGGTGATGACCAGTTTGTTACCCTCCTGCACATATTGACGGGCGTCCCCGAGGAAGTCGTGGCTGAACTCTGCGGGCAGTTTCATTGCCTCGCCGTCGAGGAAGTCCACAGCCTGACCGATCGTGACGCCGGGCATCGGTACGGCTTGGAAGGTCGCGGAGTTGAGCTGGTTGTAGTGGGTGAGTGCGTTCGGATTGGTCGCAGTCTCGATGGAGACCACGGTCGATAGCGGCAGCATCGAGCCCGCCGCTGTCTTGATATAATAGCTCCCAAGTGATTCCGGCGTCAGGCGTTTCTCGCGCGGCACCTGCGGGATCACTTCGTAGGAGCGGCCCTGCAGGTTGAAGCGATTGACGTAGTTTTCGCCAAGGAGGGTCGCGAGCGCGCTACCGACGTTCTGCATGGTGATGCCAAGGTCGCTCGCCTTGGATCGATCGACCTTGATTCGCACCCCCGGCTGGTTGAACTCAAGGTCAGAGTCGCTGACCATGAACAGACCGTTCTTGCGCGCGGCATCCTTCAGCTTCGACATCTGCTCGTAAATGTACTGGAAACCGAGCGTCGACTTGATCACCATCTGCACTGGTAAGCCGCCCGAACCGCCCGGAAGCGGCGGCAAGCTAAAGGCAAATGCGTTGATGCCTTCCAGTTTAGACAGCTCGGCCTGGACCAGCGATTTCAGCGCGATCGATGAGCGCTTGCGCTCGGCCCAAGGCTTAAGCAACATCCCGGCCATGCCGCCCTGCGGACCGCTGATGCCGTTGAGCACGAAGCGAAAATCCGTCTCGGGAAACTTCTGGAGTGCCTTGTCGAGCTTGGCGCCGTAATAATCCAGGTAATCAATATTGGCGTATTTCGGCGCTTTTGTCAGTGCGAATACGATGCCCTGATCCTCCTCGGGTGCGAGTTCCTTGGAAGTGTGCATATACAGAAAGGCGACGAGGCCCAGCATGGTCAGCGCAAACAGCCCGGTAATCGGGCGATAGTCGAGCGAGCGGTCGAGCTTGCGGCCGTACCAGCGCGTCATGGCGCTGAACACACGATTCACAAACTTTGCAAACCGCCCCTCTTCAGCGCTCTTCAGGAAGAACGCGCACATCATGGGCGACAGCGTCAACGCGATCACGCCCGACACGATCACCGAACCCGCCAGTGTAAACGCGAATTCGCGGAACAGCGCGCCGGTGAGGCCGCCGAGAAAGCCGATGGGCGCGTACACGGCGGCCAACGTAATCGTCATGGAGAGGACGGGGCCGACGATCTCGCCCGCGCCATTCGTAGCGGCCTGCGCGGGCGACGCACCTTCTTCCATATGGCGATGAACGTTCTCCACCACGACAATTGCGTCGTCAACCACGAGACCGATCGCAAGCACCATCGCAAGGAGGGTCAGCAGATTGAATGAGAACCCCAGCGCCAGCATCATACTGTAGACGCCAATAATGGACAGCGGAATGGTGACGACCGGAATGATGACAGACCGCAGGGAGGCCAGGAACAGGAAGATCACCAACACCACGATTGCGACGGCCTCAAGGAGCGTCTTCTCCACCTCGTCTATCGATGATTGGATGAACTTGGTGGAGTCGTAGGCCACTTCCATCTTCAGCGATGGCGGCAGGCTGCGCTTCATTTCTGGAAGCAGTGCCCGAACGCCTCGCACTATGTTCAGTGGATTACCTTCTGGGCTCGCCTGCACGGCGACGAAGATCGCGTGTTCGCCGTTCATCGCGACGCTGGCGTTTGTGCTCTGCGCCGCAAGCTCGACTGTCGCGATGTCCTCCATGCGCACAAAGCCGCCGTCGTTGGCTTTGACGATCATGCGCTTGAAGTCATCAATACTCCGCAGATCAGTGTTGACCGTGACGTCGGAGAGAGTGAAATAGCCCTTAGTCTGGCCGGCCGCAGCCTGGAAGTTGTTGGCCGCGATTGCAGCCGAAACATCAGCTGGCGACACGCCGTGGCCCGCCATTCTCGCGGGATCGAGCCATAACCGCATCGCAAAACTCTGGCCGCCGAGGATGTCTGCCGCTCCGACGCCGTCTACAGTTGACATAATCGGTTGCACCACGCGCGAGAGATAGTCGGAGATCGCGCTGGCCGTCAGTTCTTCGCTGGAGAAGGCGATATACATGACAGCTGTGGTCTGACCGGCAGATTTGGTGACGACCGGATCGTTCGATTCCTTAGGGATTAAATATTTGACCGAGTTGACCTTGGAGAGCACTTCAGTGAGCGCCTCGTTGGGCTCGAAATTGAGCTTGATATAGACCTGGATCGTCGAGGTACCGAGCACCGAGGAGGACGTAATGTAATCAACGCCTTCGGCCGAAGCGAGCGCTTGCTCAAGGGGCGTGGTGATGAACCCCTGGATCATGTCGGCGGAGGCGCCAGGATAAGAGGTTGTGATATTGACGACCGTGTTGGTCAGCTTAGGATACTGCCGGATTGGCAAAACGGTGGCCGCGCCAATGCCGGTCAGCAGGATCAGGAGACTGACGACGATAGACAATATCGGACGTTTGATGAAGAGCTCGGTAAATGCCATCGCGACGCTCGCATTCAAGAGACTGACGGAAAATTCGCCAGTAAGCCAGGCTACAGCAACAGTCATCAACGCGGCGACTGTGGCTAGCGGCACCTTCTCAGGGTGAGCCCCATGTTTCTCTTAAGCTAGAAACCGCCCCGGGGGTCCGGCTCGAACCAGTAGAGCTGAGCCTCTGGGCAAAGCCGCAGACAACGTAAAGAGTCAGCTCCGTCGTAGCAGCCGATGTCCAAGATCACTGGGTCTTGCTTCTGGAGGAAGCACACAATGTGCTGATGGACCTCCAAGGCGGAAGTGGGCTCACGTATTTCCATTTAACCTCGTCCCACGCCTCAATGGCGGCAATGCCTTGCAGCACACTTATCAACTCAGCTTAGGATTTCGCGCCGCCCCACCCTTCGGACGATCCAGCTTCGACGCTGAAACTACAGACAAGCCGACGGGCAGCTCAACTCTACAGAGGTAAGCGGGGGATATAGAACGGGTTGCAGAACCTATACCAACGTTTGTCGACGCGCGACGCCCGCATGAGCCGCGCGAGACTTGTGATGTTGCTCGAGAGCACAGGCGTTTCCCTTCGGTCTTGTGCTTCACGATGAACCGGCCATCTCGGGTCCGCCCGCAACAGTAAGTGAAGCC
Source organism: Bradyrhizobium sp. MI1.7 (assembly GCF_055811795.1). Taxonomy (NCBI): domain Bacteria; kingdom Pseudomonadati; phylum Pseudomonadota; class Alphaproteobacteria; order Hyphomicrobiales; family Nitrobacteraceae; genus Bradyrhizobium; species Bradyrhizobium sp. MI1.7. Next base: position 7,814 of record NZ_JBVVPO010000102.1, on the reverse strand, counting down.
CAGGAAGGCGAAGGTCTCGGCCACCGCTCGCCGCGCGGCTGACGCGGGAGGGCCGCGAACCGCGCCAAACTCGATCAACCGGGTTTTGTCCGCATGGAGCGTCGGCCAATCGCGCCTTGAGGGCCAAGAGCATTTCCTGGGCATCTGCCTTGCTCTCGAAGCCGATGACGAAGTCGTCCGCAAAGCGCACGGTCACAACGCGACCGCCTGCATGGCGACGACTCCAGTGGTCGGCCCAGAGATCGAGGATGTAATGCAGGAAGATGTTGGCAAGGAGCGGACTGATCCTGCCCTTTGCGGCGTGTGTCTTGCTTCTCGCCGCTCTCAAGAACGCCAGCTCGCAGCCGCAGCTCGATGAGCTGCAGGATACGAGGATCGGCAATCCTGTGCGCCACCATCCGCAGCAGCCACTCGTGGTCGACCGAATCGAAGACACTGGATATGTCATGATAGTCGGATGCAGGACATCAAGCTCCATCTGAGGATTCCGCCCCGGCCGGAAGCGATAGGAGAACCCGAGGAATTCGACCTGATAGGCGGCGCTCAACACCTCGGCCACCGCGCTTTGGACGATCTTGTCCTCTAGCGGCCGGCACACCGAGAGGCCGCCTACCCCCGTCGGCTTGGGGATGTAGACGCGCCGCACCGGCTGTAGCCGGTAGGGACAGTGTGGACCCGTGCGCAGAGATCGCGGATTGGTCCGTGAGCCCCTCTTCGTACTTTGCCTCCGTTATCGCATCGACCTCCGCGCCGGCCTGCGGGCTTTTGTCGTCGAAACGCCCGAAGCAGAGCGTCTTTGTCGATGTGGTGCAGCAAGGCTGTGAACCGGTTTGGACATATGGTCGGCATGTTCCCCAACGAGGAGGCCATGGTTCGCCTCATTGGAGCGGTCCTGCTCGAACAGAACGACAATGGGCCGTCCAGCGCGCCCGTTACATGACGCTAGAAACCATCGCGCCTTTGAGCGATGATTCGAGCGTCAGCCTTCCGGCCGCCAGCTGACCGGCCCGGCTCTCTTGCCGGCGAACAGGTTGCCCGAGCGCCAGTTACGGCATGCTGAGGAACACGAGTATTTCTGACAGTGCTTTTCGCGCCCTACTGCGGAGCTCACGAAGACGCGATTGCTGGCTCTTGGAGCCTCGACGCAAGAGCGATCGAACAAGCGGAATAAGAAAAGACCCAATCATCGAAGGGGCCTTGGGGTCGGACCACCGCGTCTGGGCTGAACGTTACAGTTCGCCGGGGCTCTGCGGCAGCCACTACAATCTGTGGGGAACCGAGGACGGCTCCTACGCACCGGGCACCCGCACCCGCACCCGCACCCGCACCCGCACCCGCACCCGATAACAAACTTACGCCGCCGCCACCCGCAAGTATTTTTACTCCGCTTTGCTTAGCATTTCTGCTCTGGACTACGCGCCTCATCGCCAGGAATGCCCTCACGCACGCTGCGGCACTTGACGAATTTCATTTTCATTCGACGCTGCCGAAGTCAGCATGACGGACGCGTTGCGAGTAATCGCTGCGGCTTGGCCGTAGCGCAGCGCGGAAATTTACGCTAGCTTCCGCTCGCGAGTTTGCAAATGCCTACCCGCATCCGATCTTTCCGAAGACAACGAGCGACCATTCGACCGCTTGCCCCCTCCCATCCTCAGAGCTGGGATAATCCGGACAATGAGGAAATCTGGTTTGAGTTGGCGCGCGCCATCGGACGTCAGATCGCACGGGATGAAAACCATGGCTCGGGGCAGCCGATAGAGGACCGGCATGACGACACCGTCATCGAAGAAAACGGCCGTAATATACGCGCGCTATTCGAGCGACATGCAAAAGGCGAGCTCGATTGACGGTCAGCTGTTACTCTGCCGCAAGGTCGCATTGCGCAACAACCTCGATGTCGTCGGCGAGTTTGTGGATGCCGCAAAATCTGGTCTTACCGAAGGTGCGCGGGACGGCTATCAGCGCTTGCTCAACGGTGTGCGAAGCCGGCAGTTTGACGTAGTCGTCGTTGAGCATTTCGACCGCTTGTCGCGCGATCCCGCAACCATCCAGCGTCTCAAGCAGGTTTTCGAGTTCAACGGCGTTGAGCTGATGGATCAGAAAGGAGTCTACGCGACCGCCACTGACATTAGCATCGCAAGTCTGTACAATACGATTTACAAGCCGCAGCTCGCCGAAAAGGTTCGGCGCGGCCATGACAACGCTGTTGCGAACGGAAGAATTCCGGGCTCATACGCCTATGGTTATCGGCCGAGGCCGGGCGCGCCCGGCGAGCGCGTAATCGATGAGAACGAAGCAAAGATTGTGCTCCGCATCTTCAATGAATATGCAGCGGGCCGCTCGACCCGAACTATCGCCGCTGACCTCACCCGCGAAGGCGTGCCCTCACCAGGGGCAACTCGTCACAAGAACAAGGCGGGTCGCACCACCTGGAACCATCAGTGCATCACAGGCGGTCGGCATGGTCGCGGCATTATCGGCAACGAACTATACATCGGCGAGATACATTGGAACGTTCGCTCGACAATTCTTAACCCAGAGACGCAGAAGAAACAGAAGCGCCGCAATCCAGCAGAACGCCACATTATCGTCAAAAAGCCAGAGCTGCGGATCGTTCCGAAAGGGCTCTGGGATCTAGCGCAGAAGGTTCGTAGGGTGCGCGCGGTGTCTATGTTCGGACCGACTGGCCAGCCGCGGCGTCGCGCCGTGAGTCCGCGCAACAATGAGCACCCGCTTGCCGGTGTGCTCCGGTGTGGCGTCTGCAATGGCCATATGCGAATCGCTCAATCCTCGCGTAACGGTGCGCCGCGCGCGGCATGCGCGAGCGCGCATCAGCGGGGCACCTGCGAGCACACCCGTAGCTTTGATATGGACGTTCTGCTCGAGGATGCCTCCGAAAAAATCCAGGTGAAATTGCTTTCGCCGAAAGCCATTGAAGAGGCGATGCGTACTTGGAAGGAGGAGCGCAAAAACGATCGGAACAATGGCAGCGAACACAATAAGCTAGAGCGTCGACGCCGCGTATTGACTACCGAGATCGAACGCCTCTCTTATGCCATCGCAAATAGCCGCCGCAAGCCGGACGAATTGCTCAAGCGGATCGATGAGTGCGACCTGGAGCGGGAAAGCGTTGAAGAGCGCTTGCGGCTGCTGGGCGGTGGCGGCGAAAATATAGTTGGCTTCGATCGCCCGAAATTCAGTGACCGATACTCCTCGGAGGTTAGAAGGCTTATCACCGCGCTCAAAACCAATCCGAAGGCGATCGAAACTCGCATTGCCTTCCGCAACTTGATTGAATGCATAGTAGTGCATCCGGTTCGCAAGCGGATGCCCTACGAATATACGCCCTACCTGAACAGCTCCGCGCTTTACGGAAAGAACCTTTTTCCCGAAAACCGCAGCAAGGAGCGAGAGATCAGCACGTTTGCATACTACGACAATGGCAAGTCAGGGAAATCCGTGTCCTCGTAGTAGACGCGGACCTGCATGTGATGGCGGCCGTCGCGGATCTCGCCGTCGAGATGGGCTGTCACGTCGCGAGCCTCTTCGCTTTTTGCAACCGACCCGTTTTGCGCAAAAACAGCCGGCCGCGCAAGCGCAGGTTATGCCACGGCCGGCGTCCTTCCCAGCGTCACTTCGACGATTTCAGGCGGCACGCCGACGCGGACCGGCATGATGCTGCAGCCGAGGCCGCCGGAGACGATGACGTCGCATTTCAGCCGGAAGTGACCATAGGCGAGCTGCACGCCGTGCTGAGGCGAAACAGCCGGCGACCAGCCGAACAGGCGGACCTGGCCGCCATGGGTATGGCCGGACAGTTGCAGCGCGACGCGCGCGGGTACGAGCGGCGCGATATTTGGCTCATGCGCGAGCAGGATAACCGGCGCATCGTCGGTGACCTTCGCCAGCGTGCCCGCGAGATCGTCGGCGCCAAGCCGATGCACGCGGCCATAGCGCTTCGCGGGATAGTAGGCGAGCTGGTCGCCGAGGCCCGCGAGCCAGAAGGAGCGTCCGTCCTTGGTGAGACGCACGACGTCGTTCTCGTAGACGGGAATGCCGGCCGCCTCCAGCGCGCGATGGGCGGCTGTCGGCCCGTGCCCGGCCTGCTGCACGGCCCTGTCCACCCAATAGTCGTGATTGCCCATGACGGCATGGACGCCGAGCGGTGCCTTGAGGCCCGCGAGCACCTTGGCCCATTCGCTCGACGGAATGATGCGCGTGACCTGGTGAACACCCGCAACATAGTCGCCGAGCAACACGATGACATCGGCGTTGAGCGCATTGGTGCGATCGACGATGCCCTCGATCCGCTCCAGCGACATCCAGGGATCGCAGGCATGAATGTCGGTGACGATGGCGATCTTGAGCGGAAAATCCGCCGGCCATTGCCGCGGGGTCGGGTGATAACGGGTGACGCGGAGCCGCAGCGGCTCAATGCCGACGCCATAGGCCGCGGTCGAGACGCTTAGCGCGGACAGGCCGCCGATGGATCGAATGAGATGACGACGCGTGATCATGGAAGCCCGATGGTGATGCAGCTTTGTGATGCGGTCCGATTGGAGCGGAATTGGGGTCCGCTCGTGCAGACGGCCTGCATTTGCGTGCAGACCGTTTGCACAAAGGTTACCGGAAGTTCATGACAACCGACGCACCTTACATCACCGCAATTAGTCGTCGCTCTCGTCCGAGCCGAACAGGCCGAACTGTGCCGCGGCATCGCGCGAGGGCTCGGCGATGCCGAGATGGCGGAAGGCGTGCGAGGTGAGCAGACGGCCGCGCGGAGTGCGCTGGAGATAGCCGCACTGAATGAGATAAGGCTCGATGATGTCCTCGATCGCATCGCGCGGCTCGGACAAGGCGGCGGCCATCGTCTCGACGCCAACCGGGCCGCCACCATAGTTCTGCGCGATGGTCGTGAGGTAGCGGCGGTCCATGGCGTCGAGGCCCGCGGCGTCGACCTCGAGCGCGCTCAGCGCATGATCGGCGATCTTGCGGTCGATCGAGGCGGCATCGGCGGCGGAGGCGAAATCGCGCACGCGCCGCAGCAGGCGGCCGGCGATGCGCGGCGTGCCGCGGGCGCGGCGCGCGATCTCGTTGGCACCGTCGGCGCTCATGCCGACATTGAGCACGCGCGCGCCGCGGGTGACGATGCTTTCCAGCTCTTCGATCGTATAGAAGTTGAGGCGGACCGGGATGCCGAAGCGATCGCGCAAGGGATTGGTGAGGAGGCCGGCGCGCGTGGTGGCGCCGACGAGCGTGAATTTCGACAGCTCGATCTTCACCGAGCGTGCCGCCGGGCCCTCGCCGATGATCAGGTCGAGCTGAAAGTCCTCCATCGCGGGATAGAGCACCTCTTCCACCGCCGGGCTGAGCCGATGGATCTCGTCGATGAAGAGCACGTCGCGCTCTTCGAGGTTGGTGAGGAGCGCGGCGAGATCGCCGGCCTTGGCGATCACCGGACCCGAGGTCGCGCGAAAGCCGACGCCGAGCTCCTTGGCGACGATCTGCGCCAGCGTGGTCTTGCCGAGGCCGGGCGGGCCTACGAACAGCACGTGATCGAGCGCCTCGCCGCGCTTGCGTGCCGCCTCGATGAAGATCGAGAGGTTCTTGCGCGCCTGCTGCTGGCCGACGAAATCGGACAGCGACTGCGGGCGTAGCGCGGTGTCGCCGACGTCATCGGAGCGGCGCTCGGGCGTGACGATGCGTGGGGGAGTGGTCATGCGGGCAGGATAACACGATGCAGCGGTTTCGCGAGCCACCAGCACAGGCTGGCCGGAATGACGGCGACGACGGCGAGCATCGCCGAAAGCTTCAGCGCCTCGGGCGCGGAACGGACACTCGGCACGATCACCGCCGAGGTTTCGGAGGGCACGACGAACATGCCAACCATGACGAAGCCGGCCGCGCCCACGGCGGCGGCGAGCCACGCCATCCAGATCATGTTGAGATCGGCGTAGACCGCCGCCAACGCAAATATCAGGCCGGCGACGACTGCAGGAAGGAACGAGGCGAGAATCGTGACGATGGCCAACAGCACGACCGCGATCGAAACCAGAGCACGCAGTGCTTCCAGTTCGAGGAACACGAGAAACATCTGCAGCACCGCGGCGCCGAGCGCCGTTACCGTCACAGCAACCAACGCGGCGGTCGTCAGCGGCCCGACAATGGAGAAAATCACGACGATACCGGCCACGCGCGAAAGGCGACGAAGCAGGGCGGCGACGGGATTGGCGTGGGCCGCGCTCACTTCGACAGCTCCTTCAGGCCTAGCCGGATGAGTTGCGCGGTCTCGGCGCTCTCGCCCGCGCTGCGCGATGCCGATGCGATGGCCGCAGCCGCCTGCGGCTGGCCGTAGCCGAGATTGACCAGCGCAGAGATCGCGTCCGCCACCGGGCGCGGCGCGCGCTGGTCGTCGACGGCGCCGGCGAGATGGACGACGGCGGGATCGACATTGGCGAAGGCTGGCGCCTTGTCCTTCAGCTCGGTAACGATGCGCTCGGCAACCTTGGGGCCGACGCCCGGCGTGCGTGCCACCGCGGCCTTGTCGCGCAGCGCGATCGCGTTGGCGAGATCGGAAGGCGCCAGCGTGCCGAGCACGGCGAGCGCGACCTTGGCGCCGACGCCCTGCACGGTCTGGAGCAGGCGAAACCATTCGCGCTCCTGATCGGTGCGGAAACCGAACAGCTTTATCTGGTCCTCGCGGACATAAGTCTCGATCGACAGCACCGCGGCCTCGCCGGGCGAGGGCAGATGCTGCAGCGTGCGGGCCGAGCAATGCACCTGATAGCCGACCCCGCCGACGTCGAGGAGCACATAATCCTCGCCGTAGGAATCGATCAGGCCCTTGAGCTTGCCGATCATCTCGGGACCTCAGCTACGGCAGGCACTTCTCTCTCGTCATGGCCGGGCTTGACCCGGCCATCCACGCCTTTGACATCGACGAGAAAGAACGTGGATGCCCGGGACAAGCCCGGGCATGACGCCGGCGATGCATGACGATCGATCATATCCCCACCACCTTCAGCCTGAGCGCCGTGCTCTGGCGGTGATGGGCGTGGGTGATCGCGATGGCGAGCGCGTCGGCGGCGTCCGCTGACGGCGGCTCGGCTTTCGGCAGCAAGATCTTCAGCATCATCGCGATCTGGTGCTTGTCGGCGTGGCCGGCGCCGACCACCGTCTTCTTGACCTGGTTCGGCGCGTATTCGGCGACGGTAATGCCGAACATCGCGGGCGCCAGCATGGCGACGCCGCGGGCCTGGCCGAGCTTCAGCGTCGCGACGCCGTCCTTGTTCACAAAGGTCTGCTCGACCGCGGCTTCCATCGGCTTGTGACCGGACAGGACGGCGGCAAGCCCCTCATGGATCGCGAGCAGCCGGCTCGCCAGCGGCAGATCGTCCGGTGGTTCCACCGAGCCGCAGGCGACGTAGATCAAACGATTGCCCTCGGCCTCGATCACGCCCCAGCCGGTGCGGCGCAGGCCGGGGTCGATGCCGATGATGCGAACGGGGCCACGAATCGGGAGCGCAGTCATGGGCCAGTGATAGCGGCTGGCTGCGGTGGGGGAAACAGAAACAGAACGGAAGTAACAGGGGAAGTGGGGCTCGTCGGAGATCGCCGCGCTGCCCGCAGCACCCTCCGACGTCATACCCCGCGAAAGCGGGGTATCCAGTACGCCGCGGCTTCTCCGTTTCCCTCAGACGTCTCTGGAATACTGGGTCGGGGGGGGGGGCCGGGGGGGGGGGGCGGGCGCCGGGGGGGGGGGGGGGCCGGCCCCCCCCCCCCCCCCAACACACCCCCGCCCCCCCCCAAAAAGA
>NZ_JBVVPO010000101.1:0-19868 GCF_055811795.1 Bradyrhizobium sp. MI1.7 | reverse complement strand
GTGCCCGGATCGCAAAAGCAATTCGCGCCGTAATGTCCGGCCGGCCGCTTGCCTCAATACTTCTTCACTGCGGCACCGAACGCCAGCCACAGCCCGATCGATGCGAGCCCGAAGCCGCCCAGCAGCAAGAAGGTCGGGCCGTAGCCGATCCACTGCGCGATCCAGCCGCCAAGCGCGGGGCTCAGGCTTGCGCCGACGCCCTGCACGGTGATGACGGCGCCCTGGCCGAGATTGATGCGGCCGGTGCCGTCAAGCGAGCGCGCCACCATGCCAGGCACGGCGACGGTCTGCAGCCCGGTGCCGATGCCGTCCAGCACCTGCGTCGGAATCACCCCCCACCATCCCGTTACGAAGAAGGCGAGCACGCCGCGGATCGGCAGAAACATGAAGGAGATGAGGATCACCGGCCAGTAGTTGCGCTTTCCCGCGACCTGCATGGCGATCAGCGAGGTCACCACCATAACGCCCTGGGCGATCACCACGGTGGTCGCAACAAAGCTCGGTCCGTTGGCCTGGCCTTCGGCGACCGCTGCAAGTCCATAGAGCGGCACGATCGCTGCATTGCCGAGATGGAAGATGGCAAGCGCAAACGCCAGCACCAGTAGCGGCTTGTGCTTGAGCAGGACGGACATGCCATCCGGCGGGTTCTTGCTCTCGTCTTCCTTGCTGCCGCGGGCCTGGCGATCGTCGATGGAGTTGTCCGGGATCATCAGCACGCAGGCTATCGCGATGGCGCCGAATACCGCCGCAAGCACGAACACGGCGACGTAGCCGAACTTGTAGCCGAGATAGCCCGACAGCGCCGCGCCCACCATGTTGCCGGCGTGGTTGAAGGCCTGGTTGCGGCCGTTCAACGCATTGAAGCCCTTTTGCCTGGCGATGCCGAGCGTGATGCCTGTGACCGCCGGCACGATCGCAGCGCTCGCGAGCGATTGCGCTACTTGCGACAACGTGACCGCCCAGAAATGTTGCGAGATCAGGATGATCGCGGACGCAAGCACCACGCAGATGCCGGGAATGACGACCCACAGGCGCTTGTTGCGGCTCGAATCGATGAAGCCGCCGATCGGCGTTGTGACCAGCATGCCGGCGACATTGCCGATCGTCAGCGCGGTGCCGATCAGTCCGGTCGCCCAGCCGCGCTCCTGGAGGAACACGCCGACGAACGGTCCGATGCCCGACTGCATGTCGGCCATGAAGAAGTTGACTGCGTAGAGGGGCCAGAGGCGGGGAGGGGAGCGCGATGCCATCGAGACGCTGAACGACTTCCGACAGAATGTGGTCCCGTACACGCAGGGCTGACAAGACGCGATGACATGGCCAGCCAATTGGCGCGGGGGCGGACCAGAGGATAATATGGGCCAATCGCGGTGGTTCCTCCGCCCCTGCGATGGGATGGTTACGGCGTCATCTCGTGGGTGCCCCTTGCTTCTCCTGGATCATGGCCATGCCTCTCTGGACCCGCGAAACCTGCGGCGCCCGATTTCAGACAGCGGAAATCCACCTGCCTCGCGCCTGAACTGCGAGGACGAGGGGCAATATGTGAATTGGAAGGGGCAGAGCCGGAGATCGGCCGCTGGGGTAAACGCCAGCGACGTACGCGTCAGAGCGTCGATACCGGCCCGCGTCCGCAGCTCAGTTGGTAGCAGCGCCGCTGTGACATGGCGGAGGTCGGCCGTTCAAAACCCGTCGGGACGCACCACCCAATTCGCACTTTTAGCTCAGGGGTAAGCTTTGGGCTACGACGCGTTTCATTGGGGCGGAAGCTTGTCGCGCGCAAAGCGGACATTGGTGCCGATGCCGAGGTCGGTTAAGGGCCCCCATGAGCAAAGGTGGCATGTTCCCAAATCTTCTTTTCTAGGGAACATATGCAGGCTCATTCGGGCAAAGCAGCTACTTGCAAGGCGGCCAGCCCAGCTCGACGCTTTTTCGAACAGCCAATCGCATTGACCGTTCTGTGCAACGATCGACATTGCCCCGTGGAATCCATCTTGCGGCGCAACTACGGAACAACGTTACATCTGTGAGATTCGCGGAACGAAAGGCATCGTCAGTCTTTCTCTGACTTTGGGAGACGCCCATGACATCTCAGGCCGTAGATGGTGCGTGCGCGTTCGCGTGGCGGAACTACTTGCTGCTCCACAGTGGCATCAGCGAGAACGACGACAGGTGTTCCGCCCTCTATCGCTACGTCGCTCATCTTCGTAATACCGGCGAAGATGATTTCGATCTCTTGCAAATAGCGGCAGTCGCCTATTTGAGAAAACTCGACGAATTGCATGACGACCGATGTGCGAGACTCGCGGCAGATCAAGTTTTGGCCGAGTTTTCAGCATCACGCAATGCACAATCTGACACGTAGCTTTAGGCCATAACACTAGAGCGAAGGAGCGAACCAGCATTTTGACGAGATCCAAGACGTCAAAGTCACCAAGGATATGCTCGATCTCGCAAAGCACATTGTCAACCAGAAGTCCGGCACGTTCGATCCCGAGAAATTCGAGGACCACTACGAAACGGCTCTGATCGAGCTCATCAATCAGAAGCGCGCCGGCAAGCCGATCACTCCGAAGGAGCGTCCGCGCGGCGAAAACGTCGTCGATCTGATGGACGCGGCGGAAAAGCGTCGGGGGCGCCGCAGCCGTAGCCAAGGTTCCAAAAAAGTCGGCCAAGAAGGCCAAAGAGACCTCGGCCGTTCAGAAGGAGATGTTGATGCCGATCGCCGGCAAGAAGTCGGCGAAGGAGGCGGCCGCCAAGAAGCCGGGGGCCGGGACGCGGCGGAAGTCCGCGTAGGAACGAGCCGTCGGGAGATCGGTTGCTCCGACGCTATCGTAGGAGGACCGCATGGATATGAAAGAAACCTCGGCAATGACGGAAGCCTCCGGGCTGACGAATGATGACGGCGGCATAGAGCAGGCTTCCTTAGCGAGGTCGAGCCGCCAGGCGGATGCGAGCCGTCGCCCGTCGCATTCGCATGATGCCGCGATGCGCTGGGCCGAACAGTTGCGCGAGATGACTTTGAAGGCGCCGCTGCAATCCCTGTTTGTGGCGTTCCTGCTTGGGATCTGGGTGGCGAGTCGGCGCTAGGCACCCGTGGGACCGGAAACCTTGCGCACCGGACTGTAAATAAGCGCCGAACTTTGACCCCCATCGGCTTGTGATGGTTCAAGGGTGTCGATGGTGTTGGGCGGGGTCAGCCTTGGGCGCCGATCGGGGGGCAAACCATGCGCCGAATAACAGGTCGTTCGCCACTTCAAGGGCGATCTCGCCGGCGGAGGCTTGATCAAGCGGTTTAAGTTGCTTCTCGAGCAGCTTCCTTCGAACAAGCAGAACGCGGACGAGATCATGCACATGGCTCGGTTCGATCCGAACGTGGCAGCTCCTGCTGGAGCGGGCTGTAAAGAACCCGAACGTGCCGCAGTACAACATTGACTTGCGTCGTCTTATCGCGGCCGCCAACGCATCCCGTGAAAACTAAGGGGCTTAGGATGCCGTGGATTGCAGCTTACGACCTCAGCGAATAGCAGCGGACGCTGGTGCGCCTAATCGTCAACGACGGGAAGAAGCTTGAAGAAGCGGCCGACCTCGCCGGATATCACCCCAAGTATCGGTTTATAAGACAATGCGACTGCCAGCGGCCGCGGCTGCGATCTCGGAATCGATACAGCTTGACCTTGCAGTCGTAGGTGCCCCGCTTGCTTATCGAGTTGCGAAGTCGCTCCTCCAAGACACAAGCATTAGCGCCCGTGTCCGAGCCGATCTGTCGATCAAAGTTCTAGATCGGGCAGGGCACATTGCTCCTACTCGCAAGGACCCGTCGTCCCAGCAGAAAGCCCTCTCTGAGATGTCGCGGATGAGCTCGCGGCTTTCATCGAGCGCAATCAACCGAATTCGACAAAGTGGAGGGTGAGCTCGCGTCGCGAGCGAAGGACATTTCGTATTTAGGGTGATTGCGCGGCGTGCTCGAGACTCGGCGGTGTGAGCGCTAGCCGCTTGACGCCAACTGTCTACAGTTGCGCCTCCAAGGCCGCCTTATCGATAACCGATCGAACGCGCATTATCTTGTTGCTATCGAATTCATAGAAAACGTTCTCGTGAAAGGAAACTCGCCTGCCGTTTACCGGCAAGCCGAGAAAGACGCCTGCTGGAGAGCAATCGAACCGTAGCCGGCTTCCTAGGTGGGGATACTCACTAATCATCATTTCCACGTTGAAGCGAAGGTCGGGAATTGCCGCGTAATCCTGTTCGAGCATTTTTCGATAACCCGCCAGGCCGAGGGGATTGCTATTGTGGGTGATGTCGTCGGCGACGAACGTGCCCAAGCGCGACCAAGCTTGCTCATTCAGGCAGTCGATATAGTCGCGATAAATCTGCTTTAGGTCCATCACTGAATAACCTTTGGCATCACCACAACGATGTCGCCAGTCATCCTAAGAGGTAGACTCGCCTAACTACCCTTTGGAAGCGGCAATTTGGAGAGGCGTCGCTTGCGGAGCCGCCTGGCCTGACATCTCTGCCTGTTCGAGCTCGTCGGCCTGCGCATGGTATTGCTCGGCAAGGGACCGTAAGGTACGGGATGCCGACATGTCGCTGACGGTGTTGGAGAGCCGCTCCGCCCGAAAAGCTTGCTCCCTCAATCTGTCTGATTGTTTGCTCAAGAATGAGTTCCTACCCAATGAACGCAGAACGCTTCGTGAGCGATTTTCGTTCCTGTCCATAGGCTAACTTTCTGGGCACTTCTCATCCAGCGCACAAATGTTAAGGATCGGGCTCCGCCGTTCTGGGCAGAACAGCGCTTCAGCGAGGACGCAGGGAGAAAGGGAGGCATGCCAAGCTATCGGGTTTATGAGGTCGATGCGGAGGGGCACAAGTGTTGGATGGCGCAGAAGCCCGCGACCGTTGACATCGAGCTCGACGAGTTTTGTGATGGTGCCACATTATAGGTGTTTTACCCGACGCGTCTGTCGGCAGAGCCAAGCTTCGCCGTGTAAGTCAGACCAGCAACATCAAACGGCCGTCTGCGGTCGTGTCTCGATCGCCTCAAGCGCGGCGGTGATCGAGCAGACAAGCCCCTCCGGCGCGAAGTCGAGCCGGATTTTCCCGTTCACGTCGCGGCTTGCATGTTCGATCAGGCGGCTGCCGAACCCGCGGCGAGTCGGCGGAGAAACCTGCGGGCCGCCGCTTTCGCGCCAGCTCAGATTGAGCATCTCCTCCTGCACACGCCAGCGAAGCTCGACCCGGCCCGAGGGCCGTGAGAGCGCTCCGTATTTTACGGCGTTGGTGGCAAGCTCGTGCAGCGCCAGCGAGAGTGCCAGAGCCTGGCCGGGGGAAACATCCAGGGAAGGCCCCTCGGTAAGGATCTGATCCGTGGCGAAGGGCGCGACCGCCCCCGCAGCGAGATCGGCGATATCGGCGCCCTTCCAACTGCGGGCAGTGAGCAGATCGTGTGCTCCGGCGAGGGCAACGATGCGTGCGTCGATCGTCCTGCGGGCCGCCTGCACATTCGTCGCGTCCCGAAGCGTCTGATTGACGATCGATTGCACGGTGGCAAGGCTGTTTTTGACGCGGTGATTCAGCTCGTTGGTGAGCAGGCGCTGCAACTCCTCGGACTGCTTCAATTCAGTCAGATCGCGGCTCGCGCCGGCGATGGCGACGGGTTGGCGCTCGGCGCCGCGCCCTTCGAACTCCACGAGGCCCCAGGCACTCAGCCAGCGCCAGCTCCCGTCAGTCTGCTTCACCCGGTACTCAACCTCATAGCGTCCGTCGCTTTCGGGATCGATCGCTCTGGCGACGCGGGCCCACATCAGATCCATGTCGTCCGGATGGAACTTGGCTTCAACGCCGGCCGTGTCGTGGAGGAAGCGCGCCTCAGTCAGACCATAGAGCCGCTGGGCGTTCTCATCGTAGACACAGACGTTGTCTGCCATGCTGTAGCGCCACGTGCCCATCTTCGAAGCGACCATGGCGAGATCGAAGGTACGCTGCTGACGCTCTAGTGCCAGCCGCATGTCGTGCTCATGCGTGACGTCCAGGAAGCAATTGATCCCTCCGACGACTTGGCCGCCAGCGTCGCGCATGGGCGCAACATTGACGCGCGCCACCCATCGCCGTCCGTCGGGATTTCGCACCACGGCCTCGGCGCCTTCGAAGCTCTCCCCCGCTAGCACGGCCCGCGCCATCGGCGTTTCGTGGGGCGGAATGAAATCGCCTTGCAGGGTCTCGAGCCAGAACGAGCCACAGAACTTCTGCTCGGGATCGAGCAGCTTCGGAGCGCGTCCCCAAAGCTGGATCGCCCGCTCATTGACCCTCACGATCCGTCCCTCAATATCGCAGGCATAAACGCCGATCGGGAGCGCGTCGAGGATGGTCTGGTCGAGTGATAGGAAAGACGCAAAGAGAGCGGGTGCCCGGGCAGGCAGGCTGAAGTTCAGAAGCGACATCGCTCTAGGCTATCAGAAAGTGCAGCGGCAACCAATGCAGCCGCCTGAAGCTTATTTCCGGAGCGATAGGAACCTGTCTGAGCCGGCCGCGTTTCTTCCGGTTTAATCGGACGAGTTCGAGGCGAGGTCCGTCAGTTTCGCAAAGCTTCCAGAGGCGTTGTTCAGCGAACGTCAGGCTTGCCCTCCGAGCGGCATGGAGGAGGCGGGGGCCCCGAAAGGGCTTGGAGTCTGCTCAATCACAGCTGGTCCCGGTAGTGAGCTTTACCGTGCTGCAAGAAGTCGGGTCAAGGGCAGGGGGCGGTCTCTGAGTCGGACCACTTCTGCACGAGCTCTTGCTCCAGACATGTCTCTGGAGTGTGCTATCAAGCCGATGCACCAGAGAGCTTACGCCGAACTGAACAAACAAACGTAGCAGCGCGATTCGCGAAGTCGGACAGACCAGCATTGGACCTAGATCTCATCGAGCAGTCCGCGGACCTTCGCCGCTAGGTCTTCGATATTGAATGGCTTGGAAATCAAGTGTGCCGGCATCGAGCATGCCATTGTGGACGATGGCGTTGCGCGTATAGCCGGTCGTGAACAGCACCTTCAACCCGGGCAATCGCTCTAAGGCCCGGCTCGCCAATTCGGCGCCTGTCGTGTCGGGCATGACCACGTCCGTAAAGAGCAGATCCGGGACGAGTCCGTCGTCGATCTTTCTGATCGCCTCTTTAGCACCTGCCGCCTCGACGACGGTATAGCCCAGGTCACGCAGGCTTTCCGACGAGATATTGCGAACCCGGTCATCATCTTCCACGACGAGGATGGTCTCTTTGTGCAGGCTCGCGCCGATGTTCGCCTTCGGCTCGGGCGCACCCGATGTCTCCTCGACGCCGAAAAAGCGCGGAAGATAGACTTTGACCGTCGTTCCTACTCCCACTTCGGAATATAACTTTACGTGACCGCCCGACTGCCGCACGAAGCCGTAGACTTGGCTGAGACCTAGGCCGGTGCCCTTGCCCACCGCCTTCGTCGTGAAGAATGGGTCAAATGCTTTACCAAGCACGTTTTCAGGCATTCCAACGCCATTGTCAGTGACGGCAAGCAGGACATATTGACCGGGCGTCAGCGCGTACTCACGCGCATACTTCTGGTCTATAGACGAATTGCTTGTTTCGATCGTCAGCTTGCCGCCCCTCGGCATGGCGTCACGCGCATTCACTGCGAGATTTAGCACGACACTTTCCAGCTGAGCGGGGTCAGCTTTGACTCGCCAAACTCCGGCCGCCAGAACCATCTCGAGACGGACGAGTTCTCCCAGCGATCGGTCGAGCAGCTCGCTCATCCCGCCAACCATCTTGTTGAGGTCCATGACCTCGGGCGCAAGCGGCTGTTGGCGTGAAAACGCCAGTAGGCGCTGAGTTAGTGTGGCTGCCCGATTTGCACCATCTATGGCTCCCTCGATGAAGCGGTCCACGTCGATTTCTCCCTTGCCCAGTCGTCGTTTGGCAAGATTCAGACTGCCGATGATCACGGCCAGCATGTTGTTGAAGTCGTGAGCAATCCCGCCCGTCAATTGACCGACAGCTTCCATCTTCTGAGACTGTCGGAGCTGCTCCTCGGCCTTCATACGTTCC
This sequence comes from Bradyrhizobium sp. MI1.7, assembly GCF_055811795.1. Taxonomy (NCBI): domain Bacteria; kingdom Pseudomonadati; phylum Pseudomonadota; class Alphaproteobacteria; order Hyphomicrobiales; family Nitrobacteraceae; genus Bradyrhizobium; species Bradyrhizobium sp. MI1.7. Next base: position 11,812 of record NZ_JBVVPO010000101.1, on the reverse strand, counting down.
GATATCTCCTCGGCTACGCGTCGCTCCAAATCGGCATTGAGGGACTCCAGTCGCATCAGAAGACGCGCGTTGTCGATCGCAGTGGCGGCGTGGCCGGCGATGCCCAGAAGTGTGGTTTCGTGCTCGATTTGAAACTTCCTTGGCTCAGCGTGACCGAAGAAAAGTCCGCCAAGTACTTCGCCCGAACGTGAAATTACGGGTACCGCCAGATATGACCTGACGGGAAGGTGACCTTCCGGCATTCCTTTTCGCGGAGCATTTTTGCCATAGCGCGGATCTTTCAGGATGTCGTCTGATCGCACCACGCCCGTACCCAAGAACGTCGGCTCGAAGACCGCCGTATTGCGTGGCATAGGGAAGTTTTCGAATGCCGATCGTGGTACGCCAGACAACGAATAAAGCATATAGCTTCCACCGTCCGGTGTAAGGACGTTGTAGAAGAAGGCGCCGAATTGAGCCCCCGAGAGCTCGACGCCGGCATCGGTTACGGTCTGAACTATCTTCTCGAGATCTCGTTCGCGGGCCACGGAAGCCCCGGTGTCGTTCAGTATGCGCAGATGGCGCTCGGATTTCTTCTGCGCACTGATGTCCAGAACGGTGCCGATGAAGCGGACGGCCTTTCCTCCCGAAAAGATCGCCTCGCCGGTCGCCGCGATCCAGCGCTCGGTTCCATCCTCGACACCTATGGTTCGGTATTCGATGTTATAAGGCTTGGGAGACGTCGGCTCGAGTGCTTCAGAGACCGCTTCGTGCGCACGTTGCCTGTCGTCCGGATGCAAGCCCTTCAGGAACGCGCCTTCGTAACTTATTTCCGCCTGAGGCGACAAGCCGAACAATTCTTTGCAACGATCGTCCCTTGGCAGAACGTCATTGACCGGATCATAGTCCCAAGTGCCTATGCCGGCAGCCTTGTTGGCGAGGCCGAGTCGCTCTGCCGCTTCCCGGGCTGCCTGCTCCGACCGTACACGTTCGATGTGCGCCCACGAGCGTTCGGTCACCTCTGTAAGCAATGCGAGTTCGCGCTTGCTCCACCGGTGCGCTTGCCGATGATGGATCGCCATCAAAGCTGTTAGCCGTCCTTCCTTCACGAAGGGCATGCAAATGGTAGCGCCGATTCCAATGTTCTGGAACGTAGCCGCTTCTTCGGGCGCAATCTCTTTCAAATTGTCATTGATGACCAGGGGGCGGCCCGCTCCGAGCTCGGTTACGGCCTTTTGACCGAAATCGGCCAGGCTATAGTGCCCAAGAATGTGCATTGCCCCTGGTGCCGCCCAATCTCCCCGAATGGTAAAGCCGTCCTCGTCCGGATCCATATCGGCGTAGGCACAGCTCGATACCATCAGATGTTCGCCAAGCATCCTAGTCGTCACAGCTAAAACGCCGTCTGCGTCTCTGGTTTTGGCGGTTTCCCTGTTGAGGGCATCTAGAAACGTCAGGCGAGCCTCGTTTCCCCTGACAGCGACCTCGGCCCGACGACGTTCCACAGCTGTGCGGGTTCGCTCGGCAACTTCGCGCACCAGTTCGAGTTCTTCTGCGGTCCACTCCCGTGGCTCCGCGTTGTTCAAGTACAGGTGTGCCACAACACCGTCGGACTCGGAGATTGGCATGTTGACCAGGGCGCGAGCCGATATTGCTTCAAGAGCATCGGCACGCTCGCCGATACGAGGGTCCTTCTCCGCATCCGCACAGATGACCGTCTCACCGCGCTTCAGATCCTCGATGTAGCTACCGTAGTCGCGGAAGCGAAGAACGCCCGCCAGGCTCGATATGCCCGGCGCATTCCAGTCACGGCTTATGGTGATCGTTTCGGCCGATGTATCGACCGTACCGTAGCCGGCCCTGCTGACCCCCAGGCTGCTTCCGAGAAGTTCAGCCGCGGCATACGCAAGAGCATCGGGATCGTCGATCCGACGGATGAAATCGCTCAGGGTGTCAGGGACGGACATGCGGTCGATCGATGGCGTAGCCCGTAACGTCATCGATCCCCCTTTGTGTCTTTGAGCATATTGATTTCTTAATATTTCAGGGGCGTGCCCTGAGCCAGGCGATCCGCAGAGGAATTGCATAACGGCGGGCAGCAAGCCTAGGTTCCCGTTCCGGATATGCCTACAAAAAGCAGCTGCTAACCGTGGTTCGGACGGCCGAGGGCGTGAGGCCGAGGGGTTTCCCGAAATCCTGCCAAAGGACCAATTCGCACTGAGCTGGATCATCCGCGGAATGCGTCCTGAGGACTTAGCACCAAGTATCGATGAAGAGTGCCGCGCGACATGAAGCCCATAGCGGCAATCGCGGTAACGGAGGGATGTCCCTGGATGCCGGGCCGGACTTGCCGACCACGTCTGATGCCCCGTGAATCCAACACCTCGTCATCGTTGCCGTGACGACCGCTACCGGCCAATTACGGAAACTGAGCCCGTCAGGGGAGTGGCGCCTACCTGGTGGCCCCGGGGCCGGTCAGGAAGGACATTGTTGCAGGCCCGCCGCTTTCGGCCATTGCCGGGGAGGAGCCGTAAGCTCATCTTATGGCGCCAACGGCCCCGGATCGATTAACCGGGCTCCGCTTGCGAGCAATAGAAACATCGCCTGATAACCGCGATATCTCGCGGCCATTCGCGTTCTTTCACGGCCCTTACCCAGGGCAGTGCCAGACTGGTCGCAAACTCGCCATTCCCAACCACGCCGATTGCGATCGATCAATATAAGGTCCAGCATTGAAGCTAAGCCACCCTGGATGCTGCACCGGTGATTGGACCGTCGAGATTCAAGGAAAATGGGAAAGTCGTCGTCGATAGCGCATCAATAGCGATTTGCTCCTCCGAGAGTCGCTTCATCAAGAACTCGCGCTCAAGATCTGAGAGCCGAGTGCTCAGCAGGCGGCGGTAGCGGTGGACGTTGTTGCGATGGGCGCGAAGCCGCGCTAGTTTTTCGTCCGTTGTCATCTGAGGCTCCGAACTTCACGCCGCGGCCGCACGTTCGGTCGAACGGAGACGGTAGGGCTTTCCGCCGGGTGGCGTCCGGGGGCCACCGTCCAAGGCGCGCAACGCGTCCAAGATTTCGTCGATCGATACCGGCTTCTTGAGGCCGGCAGGTGCGCGCATCGACGGGCAAGAGGCGATCGCGGACGCGTCGGACGCCCATGATGCCAAGATTGCGCGCTTCTCGGCCAGCGTCAGGGCAGGGTGATCCAGAACGTCTTTGGGTGTCTCAAAGACCGTGCCGGGATGAAGCAGCGCGTCGAAGTCGAAAACGTTGTCGTCAGCGGTCGTCGGCCGCATGGTCCTCTCCTTTTCATTGACGAATGGATGGGAGCCGCACGACTTGCAGCGCGGCTCCATGGCGCCTCTACTAGGCGGCGGCTTTGGCTTCCAGCTTCCGCACGCTGCCGGTCGAGGCATCGCCGATCGCAATCCGGCGCGGCTTCATCGCATCCGGAATCTCGCGGACGAGTTCGATGGTCAGCAAGCCGTTGTCGAATGCGGCGCTTTTCACCTGGACATATTCGGCGAGGCTGAATTGGCGCTTGAAGGCGCGGTGCGAGATACCGCGATAGAGGAAATCACGTTCGGTCTTGTCGGATTTGCTGCCTTCAACCGTCACCACGTTCTGCTCGGCGGTGATGACGATATCCTCGGGCGAGAAACCCGCCACCGCCAGCGAGATCTGATAGCGATCCTCCGCCAGCCGTTCGATGTTGTAGGGCGGGTAATTGTCCTCGCTGGCCCGCTGAGCGGTTTCTGCGAGGTCGAAGAGGCGGTCGAAACCAATGGTCGAGCGCCAGAGGGGGGCAAAATCGTAGGTGCGCATAGCCAAATCCTCCTAAGAGCAAGATGTCTACGAGCGGCACCGGACACGGTGCCCGTCTCTTGGCCCGGGCCCATGAGGCGCCCGGACACCATCGTCAGATGGCGACAAAAAAATTAGCAAAGCCGGTTTTGGTTTCAAGAGGGGGCTGAAAAAATTTTGCCGCCGATCGCCGCGCCGTTACAGGTCCTCGCACCCCTTGAAGAACGGATGCCGCACCTTCCCCTCGGCCGACTTCGCTTGGTATTCGATCTCAGCAAGCAGCTTCGGTTCGACCCAGATGCCTTCGTGCGCAATCCTCTTGGCATAGGGCTGTGTCTTACGGACCAGCGGCTCGAGGCGCCGCCGCAGCTCGGCCGCCGATGTCTTGTCGAAGCCAGCTCAAGGGCGCCTCGACGAAGATCGTGCTCGTCGCCTTCGACCTGCTTTATCTCAACGGCAGGGACCTCCGGAATGTGCCGCTGTTGGAGCGCAAGGCGGCGCTGAAGAAGATCATCACCGGCAGCGACCTACAGTTAAGCGATAGCTTCGAGATCGATGGCCGCGAGATGTTCACGCACGCCTGCAAGGTGGGGCTCGAAGGCGTAGTCTCGAAGGTGCGTGACAGCATCTACGCCAGCGGCCGGGGCAACAATTGGATCAAAAAGACATGCGCCCAACGCGAGACCTTAACAATTGCCGGCTTCGCGCTCGACGAGGGCAAATGGGACGGTATTTATCTCGCGAGGCGCAAGGGCGACCACCTAATCTATGCCGGCAAGGTCGACCATGTCGTTCTGTAAGACGGAGAAATCGGTGCTGCCATCGGCGGCCGGCATCACGACCTCGCCGTTTATGATGGCCGAGCTCGCCTTGAATCACCCGAACCCACCCTTCTTCAGGATTTGCCGCAGTGTATCCGATTTGCTACGCGTCGTTCAAGAAAACGCGGATTTCGAATCCGTCGAGCAAAAGATTGCAATAATTGCGATAGCCTTCTTCGTCGCAACTTCTTGCAACCGGCCCATGATACTGCGGCTTTCCAATCAAGAGCTACCCGTCTTAGCAACGTATGCCTGACAGCAACGCTGCGCCACCGCGGCCTGAACTGTTACGCAGTAACATTCTCCAGACGCGCCTTTCATCGGAGGAACCGGAACAATGCTCTGGCCCAGCGGTTGACGGCGCATCAACAACCACTGGAGAGAGTGGACATGAAAACCCGTCTTGCGATTTCATTGGCTGCTGTGTCGCTGCTGGCGGCGTCGACTGCGGCCTTTGCCCAGTCGACGACCGAACAGGGCGCTAGGGACGGCGCGCGTGCGGGTGGCGACATCGGTGGCCCGGTCGGCGCGATGGTCGGCGGCACCGTCGGTGCGGCCGTTGGCGCCGGCCTCGAAATTCCGAATGCCGTGCTCGGCGGAATTCCGCGCGACGACTCCGTCGTGATCCACGAGCGCGTCGTCGTCGGCGAGCCCTTGCCCCCGACCGTGGTCTTGCGCCCGGTGCCGAACTACACCGAGTATCGCTACGCGGTCGTGAACGACCGCCGTGTCATCGTCGAACCGCGCACGCGCCGGGTCGTGAAAATCATCGACTGATCGGTCAAGGCGTGTAGGCTGTTAAGAGCTAAGGCCCCGCGGAGCGTCACTCCGCGGGGCCTTAGTTCGTCATTGCCGAATTGGCGCGAACCGCCGGTGCGGTTGGGAGATCAGTCGTTGCGAGAAGGCCCTAGGCAACTGTGGCGGGCTTCTCGTGCTCGAGGCCGCCGAGCCGGGTGTACGATAATGGCGGAGAGACGGCCCCGGCTGCAGGGGTCAAGGGGGTAGGCCGAGGCCGCTCCGCCAGCTCTGCCGGCGAGCCAGCGACGACTCAATAATTGCCCGCGCTCGTCGTTCCTATTGGGACCATCATTCCAAAAATGGGCACTGGCTTGTGTGCGACCTTAGGCGCTGGCCGTACTTATTGGTTGCGGGAACAAGTGGCAATTCCACGAGTTTTCGAACCGTCTGTGTTGCATGGTTATGCGCCGAGGCAACGATGAAGACCAAGCTACCCGGGAAGTTGTCCCACTACGATAAGATGGCCGCCTCCGCTCAGCAATTTTCAAGGAGGCGACGGCCTGTCGCGGGGAGGCGGCTCGCAGCCTCGACCAGGTCGATCGAGAAGGCTGGCTGAAGCTTGCGCGCGAATGGACAGAGCTCGCGCTCGCGGCCGAGCGGGGCCAGATTTTCCGCCGGGATTAGCGATGGATGCGTCCCAACAGGACGTGTTGATTGCTGGATTGAGCCCTTAGAGCCGGGGCCGTCTCTCTACCGTTGTCATATCGGAGTAACGTATGCGTTCCTCGCTCTCGATCATGCCAGCCGCCCCTCTCGACCACAACATTGCTGAGTGCCGCGAACATGCGGATCACTACAAGAGACTTTCTGACCACTACAAGAGACTTTCTTCCGCGAGCGGCATCTCCAAGGACCGCGCCACCGCCCTGAGAAACATCGCCCGAACCTATGTCGGTTTGGCCGGCCAACTGGATAGACTGGCGTCTCTCGCGCGGAACGAGCAGACAATGGAGGTGAAGTAAGGCGGCACTGGCCTGCTTGCGACTTCACGGACGCTGTTCGTATTTCAACTTCGGTGTCCCAAGCAGATCCCAATTTGCCAACTTTTCCCGACCGCGGTTACTACCTTTTAGTTGATCGGGGATATAGGGGGGGACCACTTCCGTTTACCCGATGCCAGCATAAAAAGAGCAAGAAGACCGAAGGGTCACCTTCGAGCATCCGTTGCCTGCGCAAATGATGGCCATTGATGGCACGTGGCGTCGCGCGTGCACGCTTAAGGAGGTCTCAAATGTCGGAGCAACACTTCAAGTTGAGACCTCGATTGAGGGGCTGACCCTGAACGAGTTCTTTCTTCTGCTTTCGTCCACTGGACTTGCCTATCGTCGCTGTCAGCTCGAACGAGTAAACGGCGACCAGTTGCGGGTCAGCTTCATCCGCGAAAAGGTCAAGGCCAAAAAATCCTCCGACAGGAGCTGGACCCCGGATTTCAAGACTGCCAAACTTTCCCGGGAACCTTTGGCTTGTGTGCACTTTGTAACCTCCAGTTCACGTGTGCTCGGCGGAAAACTATGACGGAAGTGCTGCCGACAGTTCTTCTGGTAGAAGACGACGATGCGATCCAAGGCATTGTCGAGGAAGCATTGAGGGAGGGGGGCTTCGAGTTCACCAGCGCCAAGACCGGCGAGGAGGCGGTAACACTGCTCAAAGGTCGGCTCGTTGCATACTGCGCTCTAGTGACTGACATCAATCTGTTAGGAAGCCTCACCGGCTGGGAGGTCGCGCGGGCGGCACGCGAGACCGATCCCAATTTGCCCGTGGTCTACATATCGGGCGCAGCGGCCCACGACTGGCCGGCACAAGGCGTTCCCAACAGCATAATTCTTCAGAAACCGTTTGCCCTCGCGCAGCTTACAACGGCGGTCTCTCAGCTCCTTAACGAGCGCTCGGTGGCCGATTTAGGCAAGGCTTGAGGCGAGAGATGACGCAGGCATCAATACTCCTCGTGGAAGATGAGGCGCTTATTCGAATGATGCTTGTCGAGATGGTCGAGGAACTCGGACACAGGGTCATCGCTGAAGTGGGGAATATAGATGATGCGCGATCCGTTGCCGAGATCGGGGAATACGATCTCGCGATCCTCGACATCAATTTGCATGGTATGAACGTGGGGCCCGTTGCCCAAGCAATAAGGAGACGAGGGCTGCCGTTCTTTTTCTTGAGCGGATACGGCAGCAGCGGCGTGCCGCATGGATTTGAAGGAACGCCCGTCTTAGTCAAACCGTGCACGCTGGATAAGCTTAGGCACACAATCGATACTGTTTTGCCGAACGGAGAAACTTGAAAGCGCAAGACAACCGTTGCGGTTGCCCTTTGCGAAGCAAGGCCGCCTCAGTTGGCGGGCTACCCCGCCCAGCACCTCCTATTTGCGAGTCAGCAGATCCTCCCCGGGCGGCGTCCGCTTTCATGCTGCGATCACCAGCCGCGCTCGATCTCATATCTGAGCCCGGCGCCAATCCGCTTCAATTCATCTTCTCACGGAGCTTTCGGATGAACTCGCGAAGGTCATTCGCATAATCCTCAACGATCCGGCGCGCCTCCTCCAAGCGAGTTGGCTTGGGCTCGGGTTCGGTTGGCTTGGGCTCGGTATCGGAAGGCTTGTTCATGGCAGAGGCCTTGAACCTAGATCGCCGGCAATCCTTGATCTAAGTCAACGGACCTTCGTGCTAGCTCCCGCAATATCCGCGATCATGATGTGAGTCTGCGTATTCATCATCGTCGCCAGTACGGCTCGTCGCTTTTAATATCAGGGTTGTGCCGGTTCTTGCCGATCGAAATCGGCAAGCCGGCTCCTGTCGTTTAACATGATCTCTCGCTGATCGCCGTCGAGGAACGTAAGGACGCCCGCTTTACGCAAGCTAGATAGCACGCGAGAAACCGTCTCCAAGGTCAGGCCGAGATAGTCCGCAATGTCGCGACGAGTCATCGGGAGCGACACATTGTCTGCTCCGGTGCGGCAATCCATCTCAAGTAAGAAGGCGGCAACCCTTTCTACCGCGGTCTTGCGGCCCAGAAGCAGCATATGGTTTTCTGCGTGCTCCAGGTTGCGGGTAGTCATGCTGAGCAGGTTGTGCGAGACAACCGCGTCTCTTGCGGCCACCAATTGAATGCTTTCTCGCTTAATCAGGCGCGCGACGGTTTCGACGACCGCCTCTGCGGTAAATCGATGCGTGTCGCCATTCTCAATCCCGAAGATATCGCCCACTAAGTGAAAGGCGGCGATTTGACGCCGACCGTCCGAGAGCAACTTGTAACTTCGCACCGCACCATGCTTGACTTGATAGACATACACAGCGGGCTCTTTTTCACCGAAGATTTCGGTGTCTTTTCGGTATTTAAATTCGCTGAGGCCGATGATTCGGTTGAATGTACCCGCTAAACCGAATTCATCGAGCGTATTGGGCTGAGGTCGTCGATCCGTTGTGATACGCACAAACATCGGTCATTCCTCTTCCGCATCAAATCCTTTGAATAATCCTTTGCCACCAGGTCGTTCGACGAGCGACCATATTCATTCCATGTCCCTTAGATCATTGTACCAAAGGACAATGTCAGGTTGCTGGCGTCCCCGGCCGCAATGTTGCGTTTCGAGGAGCTCGCGCGCGGACGCCTCCGGGTCTGCATAGGGTCGTTCTGCGGTGTGCTTCTAGATTTTTGCGGTTAGCGCGGTGGCGCTCATAACAGAGCCGACGTGCGATCTATCCAAGAGGGCGGAATGAAACTTTTGGTCCCATGGGCTATTGCGCTACGTGAGCCAAATTTGTTGTTTGGGAGGCCGCCATATGGCCAATTCTGTTCGCCCATGACCGAGGCGTCTCGTCGGTGGCTGTTAAAGCGCATCAGCTCGGTATCTCTTTGCGATACCACGCCATGCCAAAGCGTCGACCTTCAACAGCCGAGCCAGCGCCGGGTCATTGACTCGATTGTTTCGAATCTGCGTTGCCCTCTTGCTAGAGCGGAAGTCCGCCACCGTCAGGCGACCCCGCGCAAGGGCAGCGCGAGCTGCGTGTCGAAGCGCCTTGTGGCGTTGGCGGCGATGAAGTCTTGCAACGCAGACGAGACCTCGGCGTCGGTGTCGGCCGCGCGCCGGGCCTACGCATCGGCTACCTCGGAAGTCGCGTCCCGCGACCACCCCTCGACGGGATTGAAGGATACAATCCGGAGCGGATAGGCGTACTGGCCCGAGGGTCGAAATCGGGGGTCGGGTGCATCGGCCTTCTCGGGTCAGGTGGTTGCAAGGGAGGTCTTTTTTCGGGTAAACGGGGGTCAGGTTAAGGGGCGAAACGGGGCGAATCTGTCGCGCTTTGTGGAACTTGGTCACACCTCAGCCCAGTTTGCATTGCTCGGCGACAAGGTTCGATCGCCGACTTCGGCACCCATGTATGCGGCACATCAGTGGATTGCTCGCCGTTTCAAGCACGACCCAAACGGAAAGCAGAAAGCAGAGGCTCATGCCCACAATCGCTTTGGTCGACGATGACAGCAACATTCTCACATCCGTCTCGATCGCGCTGGAGACGGAAGGCTACCGCATCATGACTTACACCGACGGCGCCTCCGCGCTCGACGGCTTCCGCACCACCCAGCCCGATCTTGCCATTCTCGACATCAAGATGCCGCGCATGGACGGCTTGGAAACGCTGCGCCGGCTGCGGCAGAAGTCCAACCTGCCGGTGATCTTTCTGACCTCCAAGGACGAAGAGATCGACGAACTGTTCGGCCTCAAGATGGGCGCCGACGACTTCATCCGCAAACCATTCTCGCAGCGCCTGCTGGTCGAGCGCGTCAAGGCCGTGCTGCGCCGCTCGGCGCCGAAGGACCCGACTGTCGCGCCGAAGGAGAACAATGCCAAGGCGCTCGACCGCGGCCTGCTGCGCATGGACCCCGAACGGCACACCTGCACCTGGAAGAACGAGCCGGTGACGCTGACCGTCACCGAATTCCTGATCCTCCAGGCGCTGGCAACCCGGCCCGGCGTGGTGAAGAGCCGCAACGCGCTGATGGACGCCGCCTATGACGACCAGGTCTATGTCGACGACCGCACCATCGACAGCCACATCAAGCGGCTGCGCAAGAAGTTCAAGGTGACCGACAACGAGTTCGAGATGATCGAGACGCTCTACGGCGTCGGCTACCGCTTCAAGGAAGCCTGAGGCTCACGCGCCTTCACGAAAGACTGAGAGCATCGCCGGTTCTCGTTCCATCGGGACCGGGATGGCTCTAGCGATAGGGGAGTTTGCAGGACGCCCTCGAGGTTGGTGTCAGCCTCATCCGTCTCGCGCCAGGCGCAACCGGCGCGCTCCAGAGTCTTCAAGCACCAGATAGATATCGCGGTCGAGGCGGTCGGCCGGCACGATCGAGGGCGAGGAACGCATACGCTACTCCGATACAACAAGAGCGAGAGACGGCCCCGGCTGCAGGGGCCTAGGGGGTAGGCCGAGGCCGCTCCGCCAGCTCTGCCGGCGAGCCAGTCAAATATCAGCCGCCCTTGTGGTTCCTTTTCCAAACTGAAGGGGGCGCTTCCGTATTTAACCAGTGTCATAAGACTGATTTTAACGGGCGCTAACATGGTAGAAGGCAAGCCAGCGGGGAAGGCGCTGCTGTGACCCGCACGGCCAACAGAAGGCAGAGCCAGTGATCAACATTGCTGAGTGCCGAGAACATGCTGACCTCTACAAGAGACTTTCTGGCGCGAGCGGCATTTCCAAAGATCGCGCCGACGTCCTGAAAAACATCGCCCGAACTTATGTGGGTTTGGCTGGCCAACTGGACAGACTGGCTTCTCTCGCGAGGAACGAGCTGAGGTAGGTGGCCGGCCTGCTTTCGGCATCAAGTCGCCTAGTTTGATTTGGGCGTGGCCTGTTTTACGAAAGAAACAATTTGAGGTTGGCGTCGTTCTGGTCTGATGAGACGGTATTATTTTGACATCAGAGAGGGTGACGAGATTTTCCCGGATGAGGAAGGTCTAGAGTTCTCAACCATAGAGAAGGTGCAGGAAGAGGCGGCGCGCTCGCTTGCCGATATGGCCAGAGATGCCGTCCGCGCCTTAGGGGGCGATAGCCAAAAGCTGTCGATTGAAGTCCGGGACGAGAGCGGTCCGGTGCTCCAGCTCAAATTCACATTCGCGGTCGAACGGCGCAGGCATTGAGGCCGCCTCCGTTGGCGGGCTGTGTTCCTTCTGTCGGGAACCCGAGTTCTGGTTTATGGTCCGGAGATCACCGCCCCGTCCGAGGCGCCCATTGATGACTGAGAGTGCTTCATGCTCCCGCCCTCTATGCCAAGCGGAAGCCATGTGTGAGAAGTGCGTTCAGTACGACGACAAGATCGCCCGGTTGAAATGGACCCCGGTTTTGGGACCAGAGGCTAAGTTGGAAAAGGGCCGCTCCGTTTGATAGACGGAGGGCATGATG
>NZ_JBVVPO010000100.1:5133-20427 GCF_055811795.1 Bradyrhizobium sp. MI1.7 | reverse complement strand
GACGGCAAGACCCCGATGGCGGTCGGCGTCGACCTGCGCGGTGAATCCTACGGCCTCCTGATCGACCAGATCGGCGAGGTGCTGCGGCTCGCCGAGGACAACAAGGAAGAAAACCCCGTCAACCTCGATCCCCGCATGGCCAAGCTCGCCGGCGGCGTCCACCGCCTCGACGGGCAGCTCATGGTCGTCCTCGACGTCGATCGCGTCCTCGAGCTTAAAACCGAAGTACAAATGGCTGCCTGAGCTAACCGAAACATCGAAGCCGGAGAACCAAAATGAAGACATGTTTGGTGGTCGATGATTCCAGCGTCGTGCGAAAGATCGCGCGCCGGATCCTGGAAGGCCTGGAATTCGAAGTCACCGAGGCCGAGGACGGCTCGAAGGCGCTGGAGATCTGCCAGCGGCAGCTGCCCGATGCGGTGCTGCTCGACTGGAACATGCCCGTGATGGACGGCTTCGAGTTCATGGGCCACATGCGCCGCCTGCCCGGCGGCGACCAGCCGAAGGTGGTGTTCTGCACCACCGAGAACAACGTGGCTCATATCGCCCAGGCGCTCAGCGGCGGCGCCAACGAGTACATTATGAAGCCCTTCGATAAAGACATCATCGCCGACAAATTCGCTGAAGTCGGCTTGATCCCGGTCGGACAAGCCATGGTCTGAGTATCTGGCCCGAGCGTTTCAGCCAGAGTGTCCCCAGTACAGCTTCCGAGAGGCTATCCGTGACCCCGACCGAGTATGAGTATCTGCGTAAGTTCCTGAGGGATCATTCCGGACTCGACCTGTCCGCAGACAAGCAATATCTGATCGAAAGCCGGTTGTTGCCGCTCGCCCGCAAGGCCGGGCTCTCCGGGATCGGCGAGCTCGTGCAGAAGCTGCAGGGCGGCTCGAGCGCGCTCGTCACCAGCGTGGTCGAAGCCATGACCACCAACGAGACCTTCTTCTTCCGCGACAAGGTCCCGTTCGATCATTTCCGCGACACCATCATGCCTGAGGTCATCAAGGCGCGCGCCGGCCGACGGAGCGTGCGCATCTGGTGCGCCGCCGGCTCGACCGGGCAGGAGCCCTATTCGCTCGCGATGTGCCTGAAGGAGATGGGCGCGGCCCTGACCGGCTGGCGCGTCGAGATCATCGCGACCGACCTGTCGCAGGAGGTGCTCGAGAAGGCCAAGGCCGGCATCTACAGCCAGTTCGAGGTGCAGCGCGGCCTGCCGATCCAGATGCTGATGAAATATTTCAAGCAGACCGGGGAGACGTGGCAGATCAATCCCGAGCTGCGCGCGATGATCCAGCACCGGCAGCTCAACCTGCTGCATGATTTTGCCCAGCTCGGCACCTTCGACGTCATCTTCTGCCGCAACGTGCTGATCTATTTCGACCAGGACACCAAGATCAACATCTTCAACCGCCTCGCCCGCCAGATCGAGGGAGACGGCTTCCTGGTGCTGGGTGCAGCCGAAACCGTGGTCGGACTGACCGACACGTTCAGGCCGATCCCGGATCGTCGCGGCCTCTACAAGCCGAACGATCCGCGTGCAGCGGCAACCAAACCGGCTCTCGCCGGCGCCGCGCCGCCGCGCATGGCGGTGTTGGCAGGACGATAGGCATGGCAGAGGATGGCAAGGGCGCGGAGCGCGTCACGTTCAGTCGTGGCTATGATGTCTGCATCATGGCGATCGATGGCACGTGGCGGCGCGACTGCAAGCTCAATGCGATTTCCGACACCGACGCCATCCTCACGGTGGACGGCTCGATCCAGGGATTGAACCTGAAGGAATTCTTCCTGCTGCTGTCGTCGACCGGGCTCGCCTATCGCCGTTGCGAGCTGGTGCGCGTCAACGGCGCCGAAATGGACATCCAGTTCCTGCGCGGCAAGAACCGCAAGAAGCGCGGCGCCGCCGGCGGCCGTGACGAGGCAGCGTGATCGCCAAATAGGCCTCGTCCCGCGCGCCCCGTCGCCGCTTTCCGAGACGTTGGTTCATATTTGCTAAAACATCCGGACGAATTCGCCGCACCGGCTTTACGTGGCCTAAGCGCGAGCCGTGTAGCAATTGCCCGTCTCAATCTCAGGATACGGCAATGCCCCGAAGTTCCCTCTCCCCCATCCCGTCAAATCTGCCCGACGTCGCCGAGCGGCGTGCGCTTCAGCTCCTGGTGGTCGACGACGACGCCACGCAGCGCAGCCTGATCACGGTCGCCGCAAAGCAGGCCGGCCATGAAGTCACGGTGGCGCCGTCCGTCGCCGAGGCGATCGAGAAGCTCCGCGCCGCCCGCTTCGACTGCGTGACGCTCGATCTCGTGCTGGAGGATGGCGACGGCATCGACGTGCTGCGCGAGATGGCGGCGGCGAAATTCGCAGGCCATGTGATCGTCATCAGCGGTATGGACGGCAAGCGCCGCAGCGCCGCCCGCAGCTTCGCCCGTTCCGTCGGGATTCAGCTCCAGGGCCTGCCGAAGCCGCTCGATCTCGCGGCGCTGCGCATCAGCCTCGCCAATCTCGGCAAGACCGCAATGGGGCTGCCGGCGATCCACACCTGGGGTGGCGTCGCCACCGACGCGATCGTGGAACGGCACCGCGCCTGAGGCGCGGAGCTGCCATGCGATCGGACGCGGGCACTGCGCCGCGTCGGTCGCAATTCAAGCCGGATTGCCGGATTCAGACAGGTATTGCAGGGCGTGGCCGAGGCCTGCCCGGCAGGCGTTGAGAGCGGCGTTCGCGGTGGCATAACGCGGCGTGACGTCGTCGAGTATGAAGACGTCGGCGGAACCTTCCGGATCGTTGCTGTGTTCTTGATCCATGGCTGCGGCGATCCGGCGCATACTGGTCTCGATCTGTGCGATCAGCAAGCGAAGGTCTGCGGCGATCAATCGTTGGCTGTCGGCCTCGGATGTCGCGACCAGCGGCGGCGTATCGGCCAAATTTAGCATGGATATTCTCCGTCTCCTGCAATTAGGCGCAATGCCGCTACTTGTGCGTTAAGTCTATGTCCCGTACAAATACGGGTGGGCCGAATCCGCGCCGAACGCCATAACGGTTGGCGCGGACGCGAGTCCGTAATGCCAACTGGATGTGGCACATGGCCGAGCAAACCTCTCGTGGTGAAATCTTCGTGGTCGACGACGACCCTGCGGTTCGCGACACCTTGTCGATGGTGTTGAAGGCGGCGGGTTATGAGGTGATCTGTTTTGCGGACGGCGCAGCGCTGCTCTCCGTCGCGCGGAACCGTACGCCGGCTGCGATCCTGCTCGACGTGCACATTCCCGGAAAGTCGGGCCTCGACATTCTGAACGAACTGCAGGGCGAAGATTATCCGGCGCCGATCTTCATGATCTCCGGGCAGGGCGACATCTCGATGGCGGTGGGCGCCATCAAGAGCGGCGCGCTCGATTTCATCGAAAAGCCGTTCCGCGGTAGCGAGATCGTCGGCCGGCTGGACGAGGCGATCGGAGCCTATGCACGCAGGCAGGCAGAGAGCGTATCGCCGAAATTCTCTTCGCTGCACTTCCCCGGACGCGAGCCGTTGACGCGGCGCGAACGCGAGGTGCTCGAGCAGTTCGCTTCCGGTGCGTCCAACAAGGAAGCCGGCCGCACGCTCGGCATCAGCCCGCGCACCATCGAGGACCATCGCGCCAACATCATGAAGAAGCTCGGGGCGCGCAACGCCGCCGATCTGATCCGCATCGTGATGACTGCGGCCCAGCGCGCATCGTAACGCTCGCCATCCTCTCGTGCTCCGGACGCAGCGCGTCATGCAATGATGCGCTGCTGAGCCGGGGCCCATATCTCTCCAATTTCACGGCTGACAGTTCTGGGTCCCGGCTCTGCGCCGCAGCGTTGCACGCTGCGCCTTGTCCGGGACACGGTTCCTCAACTGCTCAGCGCCTTGCGGATGATCCGCGCCAGATCGGATTTGCGATACGGCTTCGCCAGCAGCAGCACGCCTAAATCCAGCCGGCCGTGATGGATGATCGCGTTCTCCGTATAGCCTGAGGTGTAGACCACCCTGAGGTCCGGACGCGTCTTCGACACCTCGTCGGCAAGCTGCCGTCCGTTCAACTTGCCGGGCATGATGACGTCGGTGAACAGCAGGTCGAACGGCTTGCCGGTGGCGACGATCGCGAGCGCCTCCGCGGCGTTCGCGGCCTGCAAGGTGACGTAGCCGAGCGAATGCAGCTGCGCCAGCACGTAGTCGCGCACCAGCCGGTCGTCCTCGACCACGAGGATCGTCTCGTGTCCGCCCTCGATCGTCGACGGCGTCACGCCTTCGCCCACGGCCGCGGCCGTCTTGCCGGGCGGCAGATACATCTTGATCGTGGTACCGTGGCCTTCCTCGCTGTAGATCTTGATGTGGCCCGTGGACTGCTTGATGAAGCCGTAGACCATCGAAAGCCCGAGCCCGGTGCCCTTGCCCGGTCCCTTCGAGGTGAAGAACGGATCGAACACCCGGGCCAGCATGTGCGCAGGAATGCCGGTGCCGGTGTCGCTCACGGCGATCAGCACATAGTGTCCGGGCCTGACGTCGTTGACGCTGGCATAGACCTCGTCGAGATAGGCGGCGCCGGTCTCCACGATCAGCTTGCCGCCGCCGGGCATGGCGTCACGGGCATTGAGCGCGAGGTTGAGGATCGCGGTGGTGAGCTGGTTGGGGTCGACGATCGCGACGCAGCTCTCGTCCTCGAACACCGATTCGATCTGGATCTGCTCGCCCAGCGTCGGGCGTAACAGCTTTGCGGTGTCGATGATCAGCGCGTTGATGTCGACCTCGCGTGGCTGCAGCGGCTGCTTGCGCGCGAAGGCGAGCAGGTGCTGGGTCAGCTCGGCGCCGCGCCCGGCGGCCTCGTCGATCATCTTCGTGATCGCCGCAAGCTCCGGCTCCTTCGCCACCGCGTCGGCCAGGATCTCGATCGTCCCGGTGATGACGGTGAGGATGTTGTTGAAGTCGTGCGCCACGCCGCCGGTGAGCTGGCCGACAGCCTCCATCTTGTCGGCGTGGCGGATGCGCTCCTCGGACGCGATCTTGTCGGTGAGGTCGCGGTAGAACACGTTGAACAGAATGCCTTCGCGGCGTTTCAGCGCCGTGACGCTCAGCTCGGCCCTGAATTCTTTGCCGTCGCGACGGCGAACCGTGAGCTCGCGGCGGCGGTTGAGCGTCTGGCCGTCCTGGGACTCGAGGAAGCGCGCGAGGCCGGCCTTGACCCGCTCCCGCTCGCTCTCGGCGACGATGAGGTCGACCCCATTCCTGCCCAGCGCTTCGTCGCGCCGCCAGCCGAACAGCTCCTCGGCCCGCGAGCTCCAGTTCAGGATGGTGCTGCGCTCGTCGGTCTGGACGAAGGCGTCGAGCGCGGTCTCAACGATATTGCGCGCGAGCAGCTCGCTTTCGCGCAAGGACTCTTCCGCGCGCCGCGCCTCGGTCATGTCGCGTCCGACGAAGAAGAAGCGTTTGGCCTGATCTGACCAGTTGCCGAGCCAGGACAGCCAGACCTCGCGTCCGTCCTTGTGGATGCAGCGGGTGTCGGCGAGCCTGGGGTGCCCGCCGCGCCGCAGCGCGCGCATCTCCTCGCGGGATTGCTCGAGATGCGCGGGATGGATGAAATCGACGCCGCTGCGGCCGATCATCTCGTCCGGCGGGTAGCCGAGCACGGCTTGGCTGCTCGGGCTGACCTGCACGATATGGCCCCGCGAATCCATGATCATGATCAGATCTTCCGAGGCGTCGAACAGCTGCCGCCGTTCCTCGATCTGCTGTTGCAGCGCGCGCTCGGTCCGTCGCGCATCGGTCAGGCGGCGCGCCGTGCCGGACGCGCCGATGATCTCGCCCGAATCGTCCCTGATCGGTGACAGGCTCACCGAGATTTCGACCGGACTGCCGTCTTTGCGCAGGCGCACCGTTTCGAAGTGCTCGATCCGCTCGCCCGTCGCAATCCGCCGCAGATAGTCCTTGCCCTCTTCGCGGCGATCGGGTGGCAGGAGGATCAAGGTCGGCTGTCCGACCGCTTCCTCGGCCGTATAGCCGTAGAGGCGCTCGGCCGCCGCATTCCAGCCGATGACGATGCCGTCGAGCGTCTGCATCACGATCGAATCGTCGGAGGATTCGACGGCCGCGCTGAACAGGCGTTCGCGGACGGCAAGCTGGTCGCGCGCGGCCTCGGTGCGCCGCCGCTCTTCGACCTCATGCTCCAGCGCTGCCGTCTTCGCCCGCATTTCATCGATCAGACGGGCAAATGCCCGCGCCAGCACACCGGTCTCGCCGGGGGCGTCGGTTGGAATTCTGATGGAATTGTCCCGACCGAGCCACTCGACCGCCGCAGTGAGCTGCCCGATCGGCCGGGTCAACGACCGCGCCAGCAGCACGGCCAGTATGGCGGCGACCAGCACCGCGATGAGGCCGATCGTGATGGTCGATTTCTCGATGGTGACGGCCGGCGCCATGAAGACGGCGTTGGGCACGACGCGGATGACACCGACCCACTGGTCCTCGGCCAGGATTGCGGGCGCGATCGCGGTGCCGCTCGGCTTGCCGTCACTGCCCGGCACGACCTGGGTCGCACCCAGCGTCGATCCGGTGATGGCTGCGAAATAGGGGAAGTCGTCCTGCCAGCGTGTTGGTGTCCCCAGTTGCGAACCGAACTCGCGGGTGCGATCCGGATGCACGAGATAATCGCCGTTGCGGCCGACCACATAGACCGCTTCACCGTTCCGGATCGATATCCTGATCCGGTCGAACACCTGGCGCATGTCGACATTGACGACGACGATGCCGAACAGCCGGTGATCGGACCCAAACAGGGGCGCCGCGACGCGCAAGGTCGGAACATAGGGCATCTGAACCACGCCGTCGTCGACGTCCAGTTCGACCGGGGAGACGCTGACCTGGTCTTCTGCCAGCTTGATCGCCGCCTGGAAGAAGGAGCGCTCGCCCTTGTTCTGCAAGGCATCGTCGGGAACTGCTCGCACCGCTCCGTTCGGGCCGGAGCGGTCGACGCGCAGATACTCGACGCCGTCGGCACCGATGATACGGAATTTTGCGTAGGCCGGGTTGGCGCCGACGTCGGCCACGAGGCGCGTCAGCAAGCGGTCGCGCCAGGTCTTCTCCGAGAGGTGATCGACCGGATCGACCCCGTCGTTGAAATGGGCATCGATCATGCCGCGCGCGGCGGCACGGGAGCGGAACGTCGCAACGTCGGCGCGGGCGCCGTTCACATGCGCTTCGAGTTGCGAGGCCAGGAGCCGTGAGTGGCCCTCGATACGGTCGAGCACGCGCGGCAGGAAGGCTTGCTCCAGGCTGTAATGGCTCAGCCATCCGACAGCGGCGACCGCAGCCGCGACCAGCAGGATCATTGCGATGGCCAGCCGGGTCGCGAGGGTCATTTCGGCCTTCGCGCTGCGTCGCGAGCGGTCCCGAATGTCCTGCTACGCTGCAACATGGATCGCCCCGTCATCGGCTGCCGGAGGCGGCATTGGCTAGCGGCGCGGATGTGAGGCAGCCGTCGACAGCGGCGAGCAGGGCGTCCGGCCGGAACGGCTTCTGCAGACTTGCGACCGCGCCGAGCTTGGTCGCCATCTTCAGAAAGTCCGGCTCGGCATAGGCGTCCGGCGCGACGGCGCGGCCGGAAATGACGATGATCGGAAGGGTCGGCTGCAGCACCCGGATGTGGCGCATCGTCTCCAGTCCGTCCATGCCGGGCATGAATATGTCGAGGAACAGGAGGTCGAACCGGCTCGCCTCGAACAGCGCAAGCCCCGTGTGGCCGTCGCCGGCGGCGGTGACGTGATGGCCGGCCCTCTCCAGGATCAGCCGGATCGTGATCTGCACGGCCGGGTCGTCATCCACAATCAGGATGTTGGCCACGTCTGAAACCCTCCGGGCCGGATGGGACGTTCCAGCGACCCCAAATCAAAACATCAAATGCGAAATTGTTGCGCGGTTTCCGTCCGGCCTGCAAGCACTTCGCGGCCGACACCTTGTCCGCCTCGCGCGATTTCGGCGAGGTCGGTCATATGCATGCTTACGTGCACATGCGGTCCCTGACGCACGCCCGGATCGTGTCGCGGGCCTAATCGGTCAGGTATTCGGGATGGTGGCTCCGGATCTTGTCGAGCTCGCTGAGCGTGCCCGACAGGTGCTTGCGCAGATGCTGTTGCGCGGCATCGGCCTCTCCGGCCTCGATCGCGCGCGTGATCAGCTTGTGGTGGCGGACGATGTTCTGGGCCTTGCCGGGCGAGGGCAGATGCAGCCGGCGCAGCCGGTCGATATGCCCGCTGCGGCTGCGCACCAGCGTCCACAGGTCTTGCTTTCCGGCGGCGGCGTAGAGCTGGGCGTGAAAATCATTGTCGGCGGCGATGAAGCTCTCGAAGTCCCCGGCCTTGGCGAATTGCTGCTGGAGCGCGATCGCGTGGTCAAGACGGATGACCAGGGCCTGGTCATGTTGTTCCGCGAGCATCCGGACGATTTCGAGCTCCAGCGCCTGGCGCAGGAAATGGGCCTGCTCGGCGCGGCCGACGTCGACTCGGCTGACCACGGTCGCGTGCTGCGGAAACACGTCGACGAGCCCTTCCTCCTCCAGCCGCATCAGCGCATCGCGCACCGGTGTCGAGCTGACGCCGAACTGGCCGGCGAGCTCGGCGCGTGACAGGGGGGCGCCCGGCGGCAGTTCCAGGGCGATGATCGCATTGCGCAGCCGCTCGAACACCTGCGGCGCGGCCTGGCGGGCGCGATCGAGCCGGGCGGGTCGTGCCGCGCGCAGCGCGGTATGGGTTGCTTCCATGTCGGGTCCCGCGGGCTTGCCTTTGATGCACTAATATATTAGTGCATCAGCAGGGTCAACGCAGCTCGACGCTGGCCGGAGGAAACACACAACAATGATCAAGCATCTTCGTAGCAAGCTTGCGGCTGCCGCCCTGATCGCCGCAACCGTCCTGCCGGTATCCGCGGCGCATGCGCAGCAGAAATCCGAGATCTCGCTGTCGCGCCAGCCCGGCATTTTCTACATGCCGAGCCACATCATGGAAAAGCAGAAGCTGATCGAGAAGCACGCAGCTTCGCTCGGCGTACCCGGCGTCACCACCAAATGGGTGACCTTTTCCGGCGGCGGCGCGCAGACCGATGCGCTGCTCGCCGGCGGCGTCGACATCCTCAACACCGGCACCGGCAATCTTCTGTTGCTGTGGGACCGCACCCGCGGCGGCGTGAAGGGCATCGTCGCGACCTCGGCGCAGCCGATGACGCTGATCAGCCGCGATGCCAACATCAAGTCGATCAAGGATCTTGGTCCGAGCGACAAGATCGCGGTGCCGACCGTAAAAGTCTCGACCCAGGCGATCGTGCTTCAGATCGCGGCCGCCGAGGCCTTCGGTGCCGACCAATGGTCGAAGCTGGACGCCAACACCGTGCAGCTTGGCCATCCCGACGCCTATGCGGCGCTGTCCAATTCGAAGCACGAGGTCCACACCCACTTCTCGATCCCGCCTTTCACCTTCCTCGAGCTGAAGAACGTGCCGGGCGCGCATGTCGTGCTGAACTCGCCGGACGTAATGGGCGGCCCGCTGAGCCAGGCCCAGTTCTTCACCACGACGAAATTCGCCGACGCCAATCCGAAGATCATCCAGGCGGTGCGCGATGCCACCAAGGAAGCGCAGGATCTGATCCGCAGCGACACCAAGCAGGCGGTCGAGATCTACAAGGAGATCACCGGCGACAAGACCTCGGTGGAAGAGCTGCTCGATCTCCTCAAGGAGCCCGGCATGATGGAATGGAATCTCGAGCCGCAGGGCACGATGAAATTCGCAGCCCATCTGTTCAAGACCGGCACACTGAAGATGCAGCCCAAGGCCTGGACCGACTATTACCTCCCCGTCGCGCACGACCTGAAAGGCAACTGATGGCGCTGCTCGACGTCAACGGGGTGACGCTGCGCTACAAGACCTCCAGCGCCGTCGTTACCGCCACCGAAAGGGTCAGCTTCACGGTCGACAGGTCCGACCGCTTCGTGCTGCTCGGGCCGTCCGGCTGCGGTAAGTCGACCCTGCTCAAGGCCGTCGGCGGCTATATGACGCCGAGCGAGGGCCGCATGACCATCAACGATCGCGAGATTCATGGTCCGGGCGCGGACCGCATGATGATCTTTCAGGAGTTCGACCAGCTGCTGCCCTGGAAGAGCGTGCTTGCCAACGTGATGTTCCCGCTGCTGACCGCGCGAAAGCTGTCGCGCAAGGACGCCGAGGCCCGCGCACGGGCCTATATCGAGAAGGTCGGCCTCACCCGCGTCGTCGACGCCTATCCGCACACGCTGTCCGGCGGCATGAAGCAGCGCGTCGCGATTGCGCGCGGCATGGCGATGGAGCCCGATATCCTGCTGATGGACGAGCCGTTCGCCGCGCTCGACGCGCTGACACGGCGCACCTGCCAGGACGAGCTGCTTCAGCTCTGGAGCGAGACCAAATTCACGGTGCTGTTCGTGACGCATTCGATCGCGGAAGCGATCCGCATCGGCAACCGCATCCTGCTGCTGTCGCCGCATCCCGGCCGGGTCAAGGCCGAGGTGGTCGACGTCGACAAGGTCTCGAATGGAGACGGCAGCGCCGGCCGGCTGGAGAAGGAGATCCACGATCTCCTGTTCGCGGCCGAAGCTGTGGCGCATTGAGGGAGCCTGTCATGGGCGAGGCGAGAATATTGCTGCGCGACGCGTCGGTTGCCGCGACCGGCGGTGCGGGCGAGGTCGAGCGCAAGCTGAGCGTGCCGGAGCTGTTGTGGAACGACGGTTTTGTCCGCAAGACCGTCATCATCCTGTTTCTGGCAGCGGTCTGGGAAGCCTATGGCGTCGCCCTCGACAATCCGCTGCTGTTTCCAACGCTGCACGACACCATCGTGACGCTTTGGGACCGCGTGAAAGACGGCACCATTCCGATGCGCGCCTGGGCTTCGCTGAAAGTCCTTTTCATGGGCTATTCGGCCGGCATCGTGCTCGCCGCGATCTTCACCGTGCTCGCCATCTCGACGCGGATCGGCACCGATTTCCTCGAGACTGTTACGGCGATGTTCAACCCGTTGCCGGCGATCGCGCTGTTGCCGCTCGCCTTGATCTGGTTCGGGCTCGGCAATGGCAGCCTCGTCTTCGTGCTAATCCATTCGGTGCTGTGGCCGGTCGCGCTCAACACCCATTCCGGCTTCAAGAGCGTGTCCAACACGCTGCGCATGGTCGGGCGCAATTACGGCCTGCGCGGGCTGCCTTATGTCGCGAAAATCCTGATCCCGGCGGCGTTCGGCTCGATCCTCACCGGCCTCAAGATCGGCTGGGCCTTTGCATGGCGCACGCTGATCGCGGCCGAGCTGGTGTTCGGCGTGTCCTCGGGGCAGGGCGGGCTCGGCTGGTTCATCTTCGAGAACCGCAATCTCCTCGACATACCCGCAGTGTTCGCGGGCCTCTTGACGGTGATTATCATCGGGCTTTTTGTGGAGAACCTGATCTTCCGCGCCATCGAGCGGAATACCGTCCAGAAATGGGGCACCCAATCATGACCAAGAAGAAAATCACGCCCGACCAGCTCCGCAGCGCGCGCTGGTTCGCGCCCGACGACCTCCGCTCGTTCGGCCACCGCTCCCGCACGATGCAGATGGGCTACGCCCCGGAGGAGTGGAAGGACCGCCCGATCATCGCGATCCTCAACACCTGGTCGGACGCGCAGCCCTGCCACATGCACTTCAAGTCGCGCGTCGACGACGTCAAGCGCGGCATCCTGATGGCCGGCGGCCTCCCGCTGGAGCTGCCGGCGCTGTCACTGTCGGAATCGCTCTTGAAGCCGACCACGATGCTCTACCGCAACCTTCTGGCGATGGATGCCGAGGAGCTGTTGCGCAGCCATCCCGTGGACGGCGTGGTGCTGATGGGCGGCTGCGACAAGACCACGCCGGCGCTGCTCTTGGGCGCGACCTCGATGAACATTCCCGCGATCTATCTGCCCGCGGGTCCGATGCTGCGCGGCAATTGGAAGGGCAAGACGCTCGGCTCGGGCTCCGACGGTTGGAAATACTGGGACGAGCGGCGCGCCGGCAAGATCTCCGACAAGGACTGGCTCGATATCGAAGCCGGCATCGCGCGGAGCTACGGCACCTGCATGACCATGGGCACCGCCTCGACCATGACCGCGATTGCCGAGGCGATCGGCATGACGCTGCCCGGCGCCTCCTCGATTCCGGCCGCCGACGCCAACCACATCCGCATGGCGTCGGAATGCGGCCGGCGCATCGTCGAGATGGTGTGGGAGGATTTGACGCCGAAGACGATCCAGACCCGCAAGGCGTTCGAGAACGCGATTGCGGTCGCCATGGCGATGGGCTGCTCGACCAACGCGATCATCCATCTGATCGCGCAGGCCCGCCGCGCCGGCCTCGACATCGGCCTCGACGATTTCGAGAAGGCGAGCCGCAAGGTGCCCGTGATCGCCAACGTCCGACCGAGCGGCGATGCCTATCTGATGGAAGACTTCTTCTATGCCGGCGGCCTGCCGGCGCTGATGAGCCAGATCAAGCCGCATCTGCATCTCGACTGCATCACCGTCACCGGCCAGACGGTCGGCGAAAACATCGAAGGCGCCGAAGTGCACAATGCCGATGTCATCCGCGGCGTCGATAACCCCATCTACAAGGAAGGCGCGCTCGCCGTGCTCAAGGGCAATCTCGCGCCCGATGGCTGCGTCATCAAGCCGAGTGCCTGTGCGCCGCGCTTCCTCAAGCACACCGGGCCTGCGCTGGTGTTCGACGACTATCCGTCGATGAAGAAGGCGGTCGACGATCCCAACCTCGATGTCACCGAGGATCACATCCTCATCCTGCGCAATGCAGGGCCGCAGGGCGGGCCGGGCATGCCGGAGTGGGGCATGCTGCCGATCCCGACCAAGCTCGTGAAGCAGGGCGTGCGCGACATGGTGCGGATCTCGGACGCGCGCATGAGCGGCACCAGCTATGGCGCCTGCATTTTGCACGTTGCGCCCGAATCCTATGTCGGCGGCCCGCTGGCGCTGGTGCGGAATGGCGACCGCATCACGCTCGACGTCGCCGCGCGCACTATCAACCTCGATGTGTCCGAAGCCGAGCTCGAAAAGCGTCGCGCCGCCTGGAAGCAGCCCGAGCGCCGCTTCGAGCGCGGCTATGGCTGGATGTTCACCAAACACATCAAGCAGGCCAATGACGGCTGCGACTTCGACTTCCTGGAGACCGATTTCGGCGCGCCGATCGGCGAGCCGTCGATTTACTGACCGTCGTTCCGGGGCACGCGTAGCGCGAACCCGGAACCCATTTCACCGCGTTGCGTGCGGCCCGATGGATTCCGGGCTCGCCGCTGCGCGGCGCCCCGGAATGACAAGAGGATACACATGACAAAACTCACCGAAGCCACCCGCACAAAACTCAAATCCGTCTCCACCGCCACCGTCGCCACCGCGCTGTTCAAGCGCGGGCTGCGCATCCAGATGATCCAGGACGTGCACCCGCTCGGCGCCGACCAGCCGACCATGGTCGGCGAGGCCTTCACGCTGCGCTACATGCCGGCGCGCGAGGATCTCAACACCATCGACGTCTTCAAGGACCGCTCCCACCCGCAGCGCAAGGCGATCGAGGATTGTCCGCCCGGCAGCGTGCTGGTGATGGACAGCCGCAAGGACGCGCGCGCGGCCTCGGCCGGTGCGATCCTGGTGACGCGATTGATGAAGCGCGGCGTCGCCGGCGTCGTCACCGACGGCGGCTTTCGCGATTCCGCCGAGATCGCCAAGCTCGGCATCCCCGCCTATCACCATCGCCCCTCGGCGCCGACGAATCTCACGCTGCACCAGGCGATCGAGATCAACGTACCGATCGGTTGTGGCGATGCGCCGGTATTTCCGGGCGACGTCATTCTCGGCGACAGCGACGGCGTCATCGTGATCCCCGCGCATCTCGCCGACGAGATCGCGAACGAAACCTTTGAGATGACGGCGTTCGAGGATTTCGTCACCGAGGAAGTCGGCAACGGCCGCGGCATTTTTGGGCTCTATCCCGCCACCGATCCGCAGACGCTCACCGACTTCGCGGAATGGCGGAAGAAGAACGGCCGCTAGGTCGAAGCTAAGTCACGTCAAGAAACGAGCCGGCGCATCAAGCGCCGGCCTTTTATCGAGCAGGGAGGATACTTATGAATCTCACGCGACGTAGTCTCATGGCCGGCGCCGGTGCGGCGGCGGCGTCCGCACTTCTCGCCCGCACCGCCGGTGCCCAGTCGTTTCCGTTCACGCCCAACCAGCGCTACCCCGATCCCGCCGTCCAGATCCTCGATCCGAGCTTTGGAAAATACCGGCTCTATTCCTCAACGGTCGAGCAGGTCGCGACTGGCATGCGCTGGGCCGAAGGCCCCGCTTATTTCCCCGAGGGCGGTTATCTCCTGTTCTCGGACATTCCCAACAACCGGATCATGAAGTTCGACGAGAAGACCGGGCAGACCAGCGTGTTCCGCGCCAACGCCAATTACGCTAACGGCAATGCGCGCGACCGCCAGGGCCGCCTCGTCACTTGCGAGCACTCCGTCACCCGCCGCATCACCCGCACCGAGAAGGACGGCAAAATCACGGTTCTCGCCGACAAGTTCGAGGGCAAGCGGCTGAACGCGCCGAACGACATCGTGGTGAAGTCCGACGACAGCATCTGGTTCACCGATCCCTTGTTCGGCATCAACGGCGAGTGGGAAGGCAACAAGGAGAAGTCCGAGCAGGCCACCACCAACGTCTATCGCATCGCCAAGGACGGCAAGATCAGCGCCGTCCTCACCGACCTCGTCAATCCCAACGGCCTCGCCTTCTCGCCGGACGAGAAGAAGCTCTACATCGTCGAATGGAAGGGCACGCCCAACCGCAGCATCTGGAGCTACAATGTCGGCGACGACGGCAGCTTGAGCGGCAAGACCAAGCTGATCGATGCCGCCGACCAGGCCTCGCTCGATGGTTTTCGCGTCGATCGCGACGGCAATCTCTGGTGCGGCTGGGGCTCCAACGGCGCGCTGCAATCCGAACCCACCGACATCGGCGGCCGCAAGGTCTTTCAGCTCAGGGGCAAGTCGGAAGATCTCGACGGCGTGATGGTGTTCAACGCGGACGGCAAGCCGCTCGCCTTCATCAAGCTGCCCGAACGTTGCGCCAACCTCTGCTTCGGCGGC
This sequence comes from Bradyrhizobium sp. MI1.7, assembly GCF_055811795.1. Classification (NCBI taxonomy): domain Bacteria; kingdom Pseudomonadati; phylum Pseudomonadota; class Alphaproteobacteria; order Hyphomicrobiales; family Nitrobacteraceae; genus Bradyrhizobium; species Bradyrhizobium sp. MI1.7. The sequence continues at coordinate 5,251 of NZ_JBVVPO010000100.1, read as the reverse complement.
CCGAAGAACAACCGGCTTTATATGGCGAGCAGCCACTCGGTGTATGCGCTGTACGTCGAGGCGCATGGGGCGGTGTGAGGCAGAGCTGACCAGCTAAGCTGCCGTAGGGTGGGCAAAG
>NZ_JBVVPO010000100.1:0-5123 GCF_055811795.1 Bradyrhizobium sp. MI1.7 | reverse complement strand
CCCGGGGGCGCGGCGCCTGCCCCCACCTAACTGAGGTCCCCAATCCCGCCGCCCCCCCCGGGGGGGGGGGCCAGGCCCGTAGCCCGGATGGAGCACAGCGCAATCCGGGGCGGTCTTGCCGTCTGCACGAATCCCGGATTTCGCTGCGCTCCATCCGGGCTACAAGGTCACGCCTCCGGCATCCCCGCTGCCCAAAGCGCGAACGCATAGACGATCGCGACTTCGTCCAGCCGGTCGAACCGCCCCGATGCGCCGCCGTGGCCGGCACCCATGTTGGTGCGGAGCAACACCGGGCCGCCGCCGCTCATGGTCGCGCGCAGGCGCGCGATCCATTTGGCCGGCTCCCAATAGGTCACGCGCGGATCGGTCAAGCCGCCCATCGCGAGGATCGCCGGATAGTCCTTCGCCGCGACATTGTCGTACGGGGAGTAGGACAGGATGGTGCGAAAATCCTTTTCGCTCTCGATCGGGTTGCCCCATTCGGGCCATTCCGGCGGCGTCAGCGGCAGCGTGTCGTCAAGCATGGTGTTGAGCACGTCGACGAACGGCACTTCGGCGACGATGCCTGCGAACAATTCGCCGGCGCGGTTCGCGACGGCGCCCATCAGCATGCCGCCGGCCGAGCCGCCATGGCCGACGATGCGTTTTGTGTATTTCGCATCGATCAGCGCCCGCGCGCTGGCCGCAAAATCGTCAAAGCTGTTCGTCTTTTTCTCGCGCTTGCCGTCGAGATACCAGCCCCAGCCCTTGTCGGCGCCGCCGCGGATATGGGCGATGGCGTAAACAAAACCGCGGTCGACCAGCGAGAGGCGGTTGGCGTTGAAGGAGGCCGGCATCGCCATGCCGTAGGAGCCGTAGCCGTAGAGCAGCAGCGGCGCCGAGCCATCGAGCTTCAGCCCGAGGCGATAGAGGATCGACACCGGCACCTCGGCGCCGTCATGCGCCTTGGCCATGATGCGCGTCGTGACATAGTCGGCCGCATCGTGACCGGACGGAATCTCCTGGCGCTTGCGCAAGGTCCGCGTGCGCTTGACCATGTCGTAATCGTAGACTTCCGACGGCGTCGTCATCGACGAATAGGCGAAGCGCAAGTTCGTGGTGTCGAATTCGTAGGAGCCCATCGTGTCGAGCGAATAGGCCGCCTCGTCGAAGGCGATGGCGTGCTCGTCCCTGGTCGCGAGATCGCGGATCACGACCGACGGCAGCGCATTGGCGCGCTCCAGCCGCACCAGATGGCCGGCATAGAGATCGAGGTCGATGATGTAGACGCCGGGACGATACGGGATCAGGTCGCGCCAGTTCTTGCGCTCGGGTGCGCCAAGCGGCGCGGTGACGATCTTGAAATCGATGGCGTCATCGGCATTGGTGAGGATGAAGAGCTCGTCGCCGCGGTCGGCCAGCGAATATTGCACGCCGTCCTCGCGCGCCGCGACCAGGCGCGGCGGCGCTTCGGGGTGGGCGAGATCGATCAGCCGCTGCTCCGAGGTCTCGTGATCGCCGCCCGCGATCACGCAGAAGCGGCCGCTGGTGCTCTCATGCAGATGGGTGAACCAGCCGGAATCCTGCTCCTCGTAGACGAGCGAGTCGTCGGCCTGCCTGGTGCCGAGCCTGTGCAGCCACACCTGCATCGGGCGATGGTTGTCGTCGAGCTTCACATAGAAGAAGCTCTTGCAGTCCTTGCTCCAGACGATGCCGCCGTCGGTCTCCTCGACCAAATCGTCAAGATCCTTGCCCGTGGCCCAGTCGCGGACGCGGATGGAGAAATATTCCGAGCCCTTGGTGTCGGCGCTCCAGGCTTGCAGCTTGTGATCGTTCGAGTGGCGGCTGCCGCCGAACTTGAAGTATTTGTGGTCTTTGGCGAGCGCGTCGCCGTCGAGCACGATCTGGCCCTCGCCGCCGTCGCGCGGCATGCGGCCGAACAATTCGTGCTGCCCACCCTCGCGAAACCTCCGGAAATAGGCGAACGGTCCGTCGGGCGAGGGCACGCTGGAATCGTCCTCCTTGATCCGCCCGCGCATCTCGCGCACCAGCGTCTTCTGAAGCGACGAGGTGTGGCCGAGCAGGCTCTCGGTGTAGCCGTTCTCTTCATCGAGATATTTGCGGATGTCGGGATCGAGCACGGCGGGATCGCGCAGCACCTCCTGCCATTTCTCGTCCTTCAGCCAGGCATAGTCGTCGGCCACGGTGATCCCGTGCCGCGTGAAGGAATGCGGCCGGCGCGGGGCGACGGGGGGCTGGGAAGGTGTCTTGGCTTGTGTCACTCGGTCCTCATCATCTCGTACTCGCGCTGCGTTCCCTCTTTACCTCTCCCCGTAAGAACGGGGAGAGGGAGAAGAAAGGCGCGCCGCATCGCTCGCCGTATTCCACCTTATATCGTCCCGATTCCGCGAATTGCCAGCGCCGCTGCGCCAAGGACTGCGCCAAGTCGCCGGGTTGTTGATCGCCCCCTTGTATGCTTTAGGGGCGATACCCCCCGCCGCCGGTCCAGCCTGATGCTGTTCAATTCCTACCCGTTCATCCTGCTGTTCCTGCCGGCCGTGCTGGCCGGCTATTTCTGGCTCGGGCGGCGCAGCAATCTGGCGCCGGTGATCTGGCTGGCGCTGGCCTCGCTCGCCTTCTACGCCTTCGGCAGCTGGCAGTTCGTGGGCCTGCTGCTGGTCTCGATCGCCTTCAACTACGGCGTCGGCTATCTCCTGATCGCGGCGAAGCTCGCCCCAATGCAACGAAAGGCGGCGCTCGCGCTCGGCGTCGTCGGCGACCTCCTGGTGCTCGGCATCTTCAAATATGCCGGCTTCGTCGCCGAGAACATCAATGCGCTGGCCGGTACGCATGTTGCGGTCCACATCCTGCTGCCGGTCGGCATCTCCTTCTACACCTTCACCCAGATCGCGTTCCTGGTGGATGCGTATCGTGGCCAGGTCGCGCGTTACGCCTTGCCGCACTACGCGCTGTTCGTGACCTACTTTCCGCACCTGATCGCGGGGCCGATCCTCCACCACAAGGACATGATCCCGCAATTCGAGCGGAAGGAGACCAAGTATCCGGACGCACACCTGATCCTGTGCGGAATCGTCATCTTCGCGATCGGCCTGTTCAAGAAGACCTGCCTTGCCGATGGCATCCAGCCCCTGGTGGCGCTCGCCTTCGAGGCGCGCTCGCCGAGCTTTGATCAGGCCTGGTGTGGTGCGCTCGCCTACACGTTCCAGCTCTATTTCGACTTCTCCGGCTATTCCGACATGGCGATCGGGATATCGCTGATGTTCGGCATCTTCCTGCCCGTGAATTTCAACTCACCCTACAAGGCCACCAGCATCGTCGAGTTCTGGCGCCGCTGGCACATGACCTTGTCGCAGTTCCTGCGCGACTATCTCTACATCTCGCTCGGCGGCAATCGCCGCGGCCGCGTGCTGCGCTACGTCAATCTGATGATCACGATGCTGCTCGGCGGGCTCTGGCACGGCGCGGCCTGGACTTTTGTCGCCTGGGGCGCGCTGCATGGCGCTTATCTCTGCGTCAATCATGCCTTCAACGCGCTGGTGCCCAACGTCCCGACGTTGCTCGTGCGTCCGGTCCGCATCGTCGGAGCCGTGCTGACGTTCCTCGCCGTCGTCGTGGCTTGGGTTTTTTTCGCGCCGAGAGCGTTACTTGGGCGCTGCGTGTCCTCCACGCGATGGCCGATCCGTCGAATATCGTCCTCGGCCGCGAGGAGATCGCCGCATTGGTTCTGGTGTCGATCTACGCCGCGCTGGTGTGGATGTCGCCGAACACGCAAGCGATCATGGGATACGATCACGACAATCGCAGGGTCGGCGAGGCCCTGCCGGCAGGACGGATGCGACCGCTGTTCCTTTACGGCGCGGCGCTGGTGCTCGCTCTCGGGATTCTCGGCATCCAGAGCCACAGCGAATTCATCTATTTCCGGTTCTGATGCGAGGCAATTTCATACATCTGAGACGTCTTCTGCTCGCCAGCATCGCCTGCGTGCTGGGCGCGGCGGTACTCACCTATCTCGTCGATCCCTTGCAACTGTTTCGCCCGTCGCGACTGGCCTTCTATTCCGACGACACGCGCGTGCAGAATGCCGGGCTGATCCGCAGCCAGTCGTTCGACACCGCCTTCATGGGCACCTCGCTCGCGATCCGTTTCCGCCAGAGCGACATCGATCGCGCGCTCGGCGTCCACTCGCTCAAGCTGGCGATGACCGGGTCCAATTCGCGCCAGCAGGGCTTTGTGCTGGAGCGGGCGATCGAGCGCGGCGCCCGGCGCGTGATCTGGGCGATGGACGATTTCATCTTTGTCGATGCGGCGGATATCGAGGCCGATCCCTTTCTGTCCGTCGATCTCTATCGCCAGACAACGAAGGGCATCGCGTCCTATCTGTTCAGCGCCGCGATGGCGAAGGAATCCTTGTTCGCGCTGCTGCGGTCGATCCCGCCGCTGCAGCAGAAGCTGACCCAGGCGGCGCCGTTTCTCCCCGTCAAGTTCGCGCTGTCCGACGTCGACGACATCTACGCGCTGCCGCGCGATTTCGACGTCGCGCGTGACTACAATGCGAAGAAGACGCTTGCCTCGTTCGCTTACATCACGAGCCCCGTGCGCAGCCGCTTCCTTGGCGAAGGCTATGGCTACGACGCCATGCTCCGGCATTTCGAACGCGACGCCGTCGGCTTGATCACGCGTCATCCGGACGTGACCTTCGACATCTACTTGCCGCCCTATTCGATCCTGCAGTTCGTGGCGATGCGTGATGCCTCGCCTGCGACGCTGAAGATCGTCACCGACCTCACCGCGCGCATCGCCGAGCGGCTGACGCAGCTTCCGAATGTGCGTCTGTACGATTTCCGCGCGATCAGGGCGGTGACGCACGATCTCGATAACTACAGCGACGTCATCCACCATTCGCCGGCGGTCGATGCGAAGGTGCTGAATTGGCTGGCGCGTGGAGAGTATCGCGTCGATCCTGAGGCGCCGCTCGCGTCGCTGGATGCGCTGAAAGCTCAGGTCGAGGCCTATCGCGTGGAGCGCTGACCTTTCCCCCTCTCCCCCTGTGGGCCTGTTGCGTTATCGGCTTTTGAGGCTGAAGACGTCAGGAGAGAAGGCCTTGGTCCTGGCAATGCCTGCGA
>NZ_JBVVPO010000099.1:0-20852 GCF_055811795.1 Bradyrhizobium sp. MI1.7 | reverse complement strand
TCGTGGCGATATCTCATCCTGACGGCTCTCCAGGATCGCCAATGAGCGCGGGGGCGCGAAATGCCACTGTTCCCCAGCGATACGTGAGTTGGTTCAGGCGCCCTTCATATTCGGCCCGCTAAACTGGCGGACTGGGATTTGAGACCAGCGGAATAAGCGCCGCCAGGACAATGTATTTTGAGCTTGGCGGCGTTCAATTTTAAGGCCAATGAGAAGCCCGCCCGCTGAACCGGCGCATACGAAGAGGCTGCCAATTGAGGGCTTCTTTATTTTGGCGCCGTTTCACCGATCAGATCGAATAACCGCGTTCAACGCACGACTCATGTACCGGGCGCGCGCCGGATTGGGTTATCCCGCCCGGAGGCGGTTTTCGGCGGTGCACACATTGGCGAAAGCTCGATTCTTCCCAATTCCGTTGGCTCCATCAGGACGCTTGTGCCGTCAATCTTGCGGCCGGGTGCAATCAATCTCGTGCGCCATAAGAACCACAGAGACCTAGAGCTGCGCCCGTTCGATACGAAAGTGAACTAGCGGCGTCGTGCACAACTTCCCCACCTGCCGCCGCCTCCAATGCGTTGCGCTGTGATTTGGTAAGAGTCGATCGGCCAACCCCGCTCACGATTTGACTCCGAAGCATCGCCCTTAATGGGCTCACCAGGTGTGGGCCCGCCAGCGTGAACCGGCGGGCCATGATCGCTAGCTAGCCAGAGCCGAAGCGCAATGTTGTCGCCGCGATCGAGACAGTGGAGAAGCAACTCGGCAACACGCCTGCCATCTGCCGCAAGAGCTACGTACACAGAGGTCTTGACTGCCTACATGTCCGGCGAATTCGTCGATATGATCGAAGCGAAAATAGCTCAAAAATTCAAGAAGCAGTACGCGCAACTGACGCCCATCATGGTTCTGGCCTTTCTACACATGCGCCTGGCGGCGTTGAAGGCGGCAGATTCAGGACCTTAGAGGACGGCTGCGAGATAATTCGCTGTCCGGCTCCGCGATTTCTTCGCGACCTGCGACGGCGTGCCTGAGGCTACTATCCGACCGCCTTCGTCGCCGGCACCGGGCCCGATATCGATGATCCAGTCGCTGGCGGCAGCCACCGTCATGTCGTGCTCGACCACGATGACCGTATTGCCGGCCTCAACGAGGCCGTGCAGTTGCCTCATCAATTTGGTGACGTCCGACGGATGAAGTCCAGTCGTCGGTTCATCCAAAACGTAGAGTGTCTGACCACGTTGCGCCCGTTGCAGCTCGGTGGCGAGCTTGACCCGCTGCGCCTCACCTCCTGACAGTTCGGTCGCCGACTGGCCGAGCCGGACATACCCGAGCCCGACGTCGCGAAGCACGCCCAGACAACGACGTAGAAAATCCTCACTACTGAAGAACTCGAACGCTTCGTCTACAGTCAACGCCAGCACGTCAGCGATTGATTTGTTCCGGATCTTGACCTCCAACGTTTTGGCGTTGTACCGCGCGCCTTTGCAAGTCGGACAGGGAGCGTAAACGCTCGGCAGGAAGAGAAGCTCGACACAGACGAAGCCTTCCCCTTGGCACGTCTCGCAACGGCCTTTCGCTACATTGAAGGAGAACCTTCCCGCGTCATAGCGCCTTGCACGCGCCTGTTTGGTTGAAGCGAATATCTTGCGAACATGATCCAGCAGGCCGGTGTAAGTCGCGAGGTTCGATCTCGGCGTGCGGCCGATCGGCTTCTGGTCCACTACTACCAATCGCTTGATGTCATCGAGGCCTTCCGCAATCTCGCCACCTAAGGTTTCGACCGAAGCCTCTAGCTTGTCGTCCTCGTCGCCCGCCTCTTTGCGATGGCCCAGTTCGTCGCCCACGGCATCGACAAGAAACTGACTAATGAGGCTCGACTTGCCGGATCCCGAAATCCCCGTGACGCTCGTAAACACGCCGAGCGGAATTTCCGTGTCTAGCCGATTGAGATTGTTGCGCGTGACACCGCGAAGCTTGAGCCATCCGCGGGGGTTTCGTGGAGCCCTTGCCACGCTCTCGTGCTGGCCACAGAGGTAAGGTCGCGTCCGAGACGCTTCCACGTCTTTCAGTCCTGCCAGGGGACCGCTGTACATAATACGCCCTCCCTGCGCGCCTGCGTCGGGGCCGACGTCGACGATCCAATCGGCGTGCCGCACCACGTCGAGCTCGTGTTCGACGACAAACAGCGAGTTGCCGGCCGACTTCAGGCGGTCGAGAGCGCGCAACAAGGCTTCCGTGTCCGCCGGATGCAGTCCCGCCGAGGGCTCATCCAGGACATAGACCACTCCGAACAGATTAGAGCGGACCTGCGTCGCCAATCGAAGCCGCTGAAGCTCGCCTGGCGACAGCGTCGGCGTGCTGCGTTCGGGCGTCAAATAGCCAAGACCGAGATCAAGTAGCACTTCAAGGCGTGCCGACATGTCCTCCGTTATCCGTTGCACCACGAGAGCCTTCTCAGGATGGCCGACGAATTGATTCCTTTTCTTGTCGAGATGCCCGCCGAGCAACAAGCGGAGCTGGTTCAACGGCAGTCGCGAAACCTCGGCAATGTCCATTCCGGCGAAGGTGACGGACAGCGGTTCGGGTTTAAGCCGCTTCCCCTTGCAGACTGGGCAATTTGAGCTCGACAGAAATTGCGCCACCCGGCGTTTCATCATAGCGCTCTGCGTCGTGGCGAACGTCTGCAGCACGTATTTGCGCGCGCCGGTAAAAGTACCTTGATAGCTCGGCTCCTCCTTCCGCTTCAGCGCCCGCCTCGTCTCGGCAGGCGTATAGCCGGCGTAGACCGGCACGGTCGGCTGCTCGTCAGTAAACAGAATCCAGTCCCGATCTTTCTTCGGCAATTCGCGCCACGGCCTGTCTACGTCGTAGCCGAGGGTAACGAGAACATCGCGTAGGTTCTGGCCTTGCCACGCGCTTGGCCACGCGGCTATGGCCCGCTCGCGAATGGTCAACGTGTCGTCGGGAACGAGCGAACGTTCATCGACCGCATGGACGCGTCCGATGCCATGACAGTTGGGACAAGCGCCCTCGGGCGTGTTGGGCGAGAACGACTCCGCATATAGCAACGGTTGATGCTGCGGATAGTCGCCGGCGCGCGAGTACAACATCCGCAGCAGATTGGACAGGGTCGTCACGCTGCCGACTGATGACCTTGTCGTCGGCGAGCCTCGCTGTTGCTGCAAAGCGACTGCGGGGGGAAGCCCCTCGATCGAGTCCACTTCGGGCACTGCCATTTGGTGGAAAAGGCGGCGGGCGTACGGTGAGACCGATTCCAAGTAACGCCGCTGGGCCTCTGCGTACAAGGTCCCGAAGGCGAGCGACGACTTCCCGGATCCGGACACGCCCGTGAACACCACGAGCGCATTTCGGGGTATCTCGAGCGAAACGTCCTTCAGATTGTGCTCGCGGGCTCCGCGGACGCGGACGAAACCGTCGTCTGTATGGATATTCCGCTCGCCCTTATCGCCGATCAGCGACTTGTCCATCGTACGGTTCCTCGCCACTCGCGGAACGCTATGGCCGTCTCGAAGAGGAAAGTCTCCGGGAAATGACCGGTTCCGTAACGGTCACTGTCCGTCCCTTCAGCGCCGAAAACCCAAGCTCCTGTGAATTTACATCTAGGAACCGGCTCTCGCGCCCGTCGTTCAATTCCCGACAAATGTTGAGGATTCTCTATGAATGACCGCGCGCGACAGATCTTCAAACCGGAATTCCGTTTCGGCCTCGGTGGCGTTTCCCTCGGCAACGAGTTCAACAAGCATACCGATAAAGAAGCCGAGGCAACCCTTGAAGGCGCATGGGCGATGGGCGTTCGATATTTCGATGTAGCGCCTTGGTATGGGTTCGGACTCTGCGAGCGTCGCTTCGGTCATTTTCTGCATAACCAGAAGCGCGACGATTATATGCTCTCGTCGAAGGTCGGGAAGCTTTTCAAGGCGTCAAAGAACAACAAACATGCGGATATTTATCCGCTGTCAGATTCGCCCAATGACATCATTTTTGACTATACGGCGGACGGTGTGCGCCGCTCGATCGAAGACAGCCTGCAGCGCCTCGGCGTCGACAGCCTGGACGTCGCTTTCGTGCACGACATCTCACCCGATTTCGCGTTCTTTCCGAACGGCTGGGAAGAACAGTACGAAATCGCCCGTAAAGGCGCGTTTCCGGCGCTCTCCAAAATGCGTGACGAGGGCATCATCCGCGCTTGGGGCATCGGCGTGAATACACCGCTTCCCATCCTCAAAGTCATGGAAGATGCGGATCCTGACGTCTGCCTGTGCGCCCGCCAATACTCGTTGATCGATCACGCAAGTGCGGTGAACGAACTTTTCCCGGTCGTGCGAAAAAAGAACGTTTCGCTCGTCATCGGCTCCTCTCTCAACGCCGGCTTCATCTCAGGAAGTCCACGTTACAATTACGGAAAAGAGAACTTCAAGATTCCCGCTGCTGTCATCGAGAAGCGGGAGAAGCTCAGGACGATCGCCTCTCGGTATGGCGTGGACCTCCGAACTGCCGCACTTCAGTTTTCGGCGGCGGCCGACGTCGCGGTCGCTCTGGTCGTGGGGGCACGGAGCGCTCAACAGATCCAGGAGGACTGGAATTCGCTCCAGGCCAAGATCCCTTCGGATTTCTGGGGTGATCTCAAGCAACAAGGCCTCATCGAGAAAAGCGCCTCGCTCCCTGCTGCTTCGGAGGCTTGAGCATGAAGGTCGGCGATTTTGTGGTCGAACGGCTCCACGCTTGGGGCGTGCGCCGCATCTATGGCTATCCGGACGACGGCATCAACGGTGTGATCGGCGCCCTGCAGCGCGCCGACAGCATTGAATTCATCCAGGTGCGGCACGAGGAGATGGCCGCCTTCATGGCGGTCGCACACGCCAAGTTCACCGGTGAATTAGGGGTGTGCTTGTCGACCGGCGGCCCGGGAGCAACTCACCTCATCACGGGATTGTACGATGGTAAACTGGACCATGCTCCCGTTCTTGCTATCTGCGGGCAAGCTGAGGCAACCGTTCGAGGTGCCAGTTACCAGCAGGAACTTAACTTAGACCGGATGTTTGCGGACGTCGCTGGCTTCGTACAGGAAGCGTCATCCCCTGCCCAGGTGCGGCACCTCCTTGACCGCAGCATCAGGGTCGCTAAAGCCGACAACATACCTTCCGTCATTATCTTGCCGAAAGATATTCAGGACGAGGAATACGAAGAGCCCGCGGTAGCGCACGGGTTTACGCGGTCTGGAGTGGGCTATTCCAAACCCAAGATCATTCCAGAGGATGCGGACCTATCCAAGGCGGCCGAGGTCCTGAATGCCGGCAAGAAGGTAGCCATTCTGGTCGGCGCGGGCGCTCGTGGCACCGCTCCTCAACTCATCGAAATGGCGACCTTGCTCGGCGCCGGCATTGCGAAGGCATTGCTGGGCAAGGATGTGTTGCCGGACGACCTGCCGTTCGCTACCGGCGCGATAGGCCTACTCGGGACCGAGCCAAGCTGGGATCTTATGCAAGGCTGCGATACGCTCCTGATGGTCGGCACGGGCTTTCCCTGGTCGGAGTTCTTACCCAAAGACGGGGCCGCACGCGCCGTCCAGATCGACATCAAAGCCTCGATGCTGTCGCTGCGGTATCCGGTCGACGTCGGCCTTCACGGCGATGCCGCCGCAACGCTTAAGGCGCTCCTGCCCCTAATCCAGCGCAAGGAGGACCGGGAATGGGCGAAGACGATCGAGACCAACATAACTGGGTGGTGGAAGAAGCTGGAAGGTCGGGCTAAGGCGGAAGCCAATCCCGTCAATCCGCAGCGCGTCGTTTGGGAAATGTCACCCTTGCTACCTGCTAACGCCATCGTGACCAGTGACAGCGGATCCTGCGCCAACTGGTATGCCCGCGATTTCCGGGTGCAGCAGGGCCAGGCTGCATCGCTTTCGGGAGGCTTGGCGTCGATGGGCGCAGCAGTCCCCTATGCCATCGGGGCCAAGTTCGCCCATCCGGACCGGCCGGTCATCGCACTTGTGGGCGATGGCGCAATGCAAATGAACAACATGACCGAACTCATCACGGTCCAGAAGTACTGGAAGCGTTGGGCGGATCCGCGATGGATCGTATGTGTATTCAACAATCAGGACCTCAACGAAGTCACTTGGGAGCAGCGGGTCATGGAGGGAAACCCAAGATTCGAGGCTTCGCAGGATATCCCCGACTTTGCCTATGCCAAATTTGGCGAACTGCTCGGGCTCAGGGGGATCTTCGTTGATTCTCCGGGCCGCCTGGCATCCGCATGGCAGGAGGCACTTTCGAGCGATCGCCCTGTCGTCCTGGAAGTGAAGACAGATCCTGAGGTGGCTCCGCTGCCGCCGCACGTCACGTTCAAGGAGGCCCGCTCCTTTATGCCTGCGATGGCTAAAGGAGACAGAGGCGCTGGCCGTGTCATCAGCGACACCGCAAGACAAGTTGTCGACGGCCTATTCGGCAAGAGAGATTGAATTTGGGGCCCGCGGCGCTTCAACGCGTTGCGGACCTCCGCCGACGGCGGGTAGCTTACTTAACCCACGAATCTTCCAACTTCGAAGGCGATGCGGTGTTCCGAATCAAAAAGACACGGTGCACGCCTGAACACAGCTAAGGACGGATCACACGTTGCGCTTTGGGATACCGCGCCTGCCGCATCAGCCTCAGCAAATGTACTACCCGCGCTGCGCTTCTTGCGAGGTTCGCTATTACTTCTGACAGGGGCGCGTTGGCGCACGTCGCCCCAGGCCCGAGTTGGATCACGTCCGGGCTCTCCTTCTAATAGGTTCAAGTACGCGCCCCGGAGCTCGCTCCCGCTTTCTTGTAGATGCTTTGCAAGCCCTGCGGACCGGGAAAACTTGGAACTTCTCAGTTCAGCGTATGTTGGGCCTTGCCACGACAGGAGGACGATATGAAAAAGACATTTCTTTTGCTGCTGACGGCTGCTTCGCTTCTGGCGGGTCCGTCGTTTGCGCAAAATCCGCCGGCGACCGATCGGCCCAACAACAATGCGGTCAACAGTTCCGGCCAGAACAATTCCAGCAAGCCGGTTGAAGGCGCCAACAGCTTCACCGAGGGCCAGGCCAAATCGAAGATCGAGGACGCGGGCTACAGCAACGTCACATCCCTGAAGAAGGACGACAACGGCGTTTGGCGCGGAAAGGCCAGCAAAGGCGGTGCCTCGACCAATGTCAGTCTGGATTTCCAGGGCAACGTGAACGCGGCCAAGTAACCTGGCGACCACCAGCGAAAATTAAGAGGGATTCAGCATGACCGTTACGATTTCACGTCTCTACGATAACTACTCCGATGCGCAGCGCGCGGTGACGAGCCTGGAGGCCGCGGGCGTGCCGCATTCGGATCTGAGCATCGTCGCGAACAATTCCGACAACTGGTACAGCACCGACAAGAAGGTCGATCGCGATCGCGATGGGGTGGACGATCGGGCGGAAGGCGCAGCCACGGGAGCGGGCGTCGGCGCAGGTCTTGGTGGCGCTGCCGGCTTGCTCGCGGGCCTTGGTTTGTTGGCTATCCCCGGCCTGGGTCCGGTCGTGGCGGCCGGATGGCTCGCATCGACCGCGCTCGGTGCCGTTGCCGGCGGCGCCACAGGCGGGGTCGTTGGGGCGCTGACGCAGGCCGGCGTATCCGATGAGGAAGCACCACTCTACGCCGAAGGTGTGAGGCGCGGCGGTACGCTGGTTTCAGCTCGTGTGCCGGATGCGGATCGGACGCGATACGAAGCGATCTTGAATCAGTCCGCCGTCAACCTGCGCGACCGGAGCGCAGCCTGGCAGAAGGCAGGGTGGAAAAATTATGATCCATCCGCCCAGCCTTATGGCGCGGAGGAGGTCCGGAGAGAGCGCCAGCTCTACGGCACCGGCCTGCGATGAATTACCCGGCGGCCCGCCAAGGCGGGTCGCCCTTTTCTTGCGTACGTTTGCCCATCGAACTCAGGAGCCGAAGATGAGTCGCGGAATGCCATCAATGACCGCCCTCTTGGGTATGCTCGCAATCGCCGGTTACCAAAATCGGGACTCGCCGACATGTTTCGCAACGCTACCTCCGGTCAGCCGGCGGGTGCCAAGGATTCCCTGAGCGGTATGCTCGCAATCTTGGCGGCCTTGTGGGAGGCGGCGGCGTGAGTTCGCTGCTGAACGGCGGGATCGGCGAGTTGCTTGAGCACTTCAAGCAGAACGGACAGGGCGATGCGGCCCAATCCTGGATCAATCAAGGGCCAAACCGGGAAGTCACCCCGCCCGAACTCCAGCAGGCTATCGGTCCGGACGTCCTTCAAAAACTGGAGCAGCAGACCGGCCTGTCCCGGCAGGAGATTCTCGACCGATTGTCTCGCGAGCTGCCGGCAAGCGGTGGACAAATACACGCCTGATGGACGTCTTCCGGCTCCATCGGGATCGCAAGGCTAGGGGAGAGACATGAGCATCATCTGGACGATCATCATTGGCTTCGTCGCAGGCGTCATCGCGAAGTTCATCATGCCTGGCGACAACGAGCCCTCCGGCTTCATCCTGACCACTATCCTGGGAATAGTGGGAGCGTTCGTTGCGACCTATCTTGGCCAGTCACTAGGCTGGTATCGGCCCGGAGAAGGCGCAGGGGTGGTGGGGGCGGTCGTGGGCGCCATCATCGTGCTTTTTGTCTACGGTTTTGTGGCCGGTCGCAGTCGACGGGCTATCTAACCGCGGTAACCGGAAATTCTTCGCGTAAACGCGAATATCCGTCCGGCGCGAAAGGCACAGCAGATGAAATGGATGCTCGTTGTCCTGGTAGGAGGCATGACACCGGTCAACACCGACCTGGTCTTCGACAAATTCGCCGATTGCCTTGCCGCCAAGGAGCAGATGCGAAAGCACTACACCGACGCCTTCGAGGTCTGGGACCGATGGGCCGCGGCAAATATCGAGCGACGACGCGAATACTCAAAGATGCGCGACCTCCAGGCCAAACGCCTGCTTAGCAACATCGGTACGTGCGTTCCTCATGCAGGCGGCGATACCATAGCGCCGCAGCAGCCGAGCAATTGATGCCCTCTCAGCCTCCTCAAGCCGCACCCACGCCGCCGCCAAGTCCGAAACCGTGACGTCTGAACGTTCGGAACATAGGGGTCGCAAACGAGTGTTGTAGCTGCCTTGAAAAAGCTCTTCACCGCCGTTGCCGTCGGCGGGCGTAAGCTCCGGCGGCTTAGTGTGCGTCGCGAGGCAGCCTGGTAGGGAAGCTAGCGCTCGAACCTTCGGCCGTATCCATTCCGCTCCTCCTCCAATGGCTCCTCGATAAACAGCCGGCGCCAACCAGGCTACTCAACGCCAGAACAGGTTCCGGGTTCGATGCTGCGCTTACCTCGATAAACACTCGCCGACCTGACCGACCGGAGTCATTCACGCCAATCGGCGCCGGGGGCCACGCTCGCGGTGCATTTGCTGTCATCGTGAGCCGTCGACGAAGGCGATCGGAGTGCCCTTCGCGACGCTCGTTGCAACCCGCTCCGCATCCCAGTTGGTCAGACGGACGCAGCCATGGGATTCCGCCTTCGAGACCTTGTCGGGCGACGGTGTGCCATGAATGCCGTATCCTTCAGCGGTGAGGTTGATCCACACCGTTCCAACCGGATTGTTGGGGCCCGGCTTGATGGTGAAAGGTTTTCGGGATTGAACGCCCTTAAAGTGGTAGGCCGGATTGTAGCGATAGGTCGGATTTCGGTCGACCTCGGTCACCTTCAGAGTGCCGGATGGCGACGGCTTCTCCTCGCTCCCGACCGTTGCCGGATAGAAGCCGATAAGCACGTTAGACTTGTCGAACAGCTTCACGGTCTGCCGACTCTTGTCGACCTCGACCCTGTCCGCCCTCGACGGCGCGCCGGCCTCTGCACTGCCAGTATCCACAACGATGATGTCGTCGCCGGGGCGGTCGAAGCGCTGCCCGGGATTGAGCGCCGCCAGCAGTTGCTCGCTCATATGAAATTTCTCGGCCAGTCCTTCTCGCGGACTGGTGAAACCCAGCTTCGGCAGGTCTTTCATTTCCTCCATCTTCGACGGGAGCTTGCTAAGAAAAGGTCCGGCGACATCCTGCTCGGTGATCGTGTAGTTCGCCGTGACTCGCCGATCGTCCGCGCGCAGTGCGTTCCAGACGTCCTCGGTCGGAACGTCCGAGCTCGGCAATTGCCGCGCCTCCGCGAAGGCGCGGAGGGCCTTCTTCGCGTTCTCGCCGAATCTGCCGTCGATCTCACCTGGCGAGAAGTGGGCCCGGTCGAGCAGGACTTGTAACCGAACGCCCGCCGGCGTCGGCTTCTCGTTCGACAAGATCTTCTTCGATGGTTCGGCGGCATCGATAGCAGCCGCCCCCATTTCGGCGCACCGCGCCGCCGGGTCGGCCATCACGGCCAGGAGAACAATGATGTGTTTCACCTTTCGAGGCCACATCGCCAAATCCTTTCATGGTATCGATGGCTGAGCACCTGGGCAAAGGTCCGTTTCCTTCACGCCGGGATCGGCGATCAAGCCTCGGTAGGCGCGCTCATACTCTCGCGCCATCCGGCTTGCGGAGAAGCGCGCTTCGAAGCGGGCGCGGCCTACCCTCCGGTCGAGACGGCCAAGCTCTCCAACCGCCCTTACCGCCTGGTCCTCATTCTCGACGATGAAACCCGTCACGCCGTCCTCAACGACTTCCGGCACGGATCCGGATCGGTAGGCAATAACGGGCGTTCCGCATGCCATCGCCTCGATCATGACGAGACCGAACGGCTCAGGCCAATCGATCGGGAATAGGAGGGCCGCTGCGTCGGCGAGGAACGGCTGCTTCTTCGCATCGTCGACTTCCCCCACAAGCTGAACCATTCGACCATCGATGTGCGGCTCTAGCTTCTTCTTGAAGTATCCGGTCTCACCGCGCGGGATCTTTGCGGCGATGCGCAGTGGCTTGCCGGCCGCCCGCGCGATCCGGATTGCGTCCTCGGGACCTTTCTCCGCCGTGAGGCGACCAAGGAAAGCGAGATAGGATCCCTCATCGAAAGACGGGCGGAAGAGGTGCGAAGGCAGCCCGTGCTGGATCGTGGCGATCCAGTTCGCCTCCGGAAGCGGCACGCGCTGGTGCTCGGATATCGAGACGAAGCCGGCGCCGGGAAACTCGCGCACCACGTCCGGCAGGCCCGGGAGGTCTAGCCGACCATGCATCGTGGTCAGGAAGGGCACGCCGAGCCGACTGAGCAGCGGAAGCGGCAACCAATCGATGTGTGCGTGGATCACGTCGAAGTCTTTCGCGCGCCTGGCGATGGCCTCCAGCAGCACGGCACTGGCCGCATTGGGGTCCACGCCCTTCCGACCGAGGCGCAGCGCGCGTGGCCACACGGGATGGAGTTTGCCTTTCGTCCTGGAGTCGCCGCTCGCGAATAGTGTGACCTCGTGACCGAGCTCTACCAACTCGTCCACCAACCATGCCACGACCCGCTCGGTGCCGCCGTAGAGCTTTGGGGGAACGCTTTCGGCGAGGGGAGCAAGCTGAGCAATGCGCATATTGCCGATCCTCTAGACTGGAAACATCAAAAGGAGGATCAGCATGATGGCAGCCGAAACGAGCTTGGAGATGATCAACAGCGTCCAGTCCGGCCTCGCGGTGCTTGCCACCAATTGCCTGACGAGCTTCTCCATAAGCCTCAACATTCGTCCTTGGGGAGACGGTTCAAGTAGGCCAGGCCGAACCCGGTCAGTTCTTCGACCTCGCTCACGCGCGCTTCCCATCTTCCTTGAAGGTGGCGCTGCAGCAGACAACGCCGGCTGTCCGCGGCATCCACGTCGCGATGCTTCGCACGATAGAGGGACCAAACTGTATCCACGGCTCGCCGCCGCAGGGCTTCGTCGACCATGTTCCGGGTCCAACAAAATTGACGTCGTGGGACGGCAACTCATCGCCCGAGCGGAGGTTTCCAGTTTTTCCCGAAAATCTTAAGCCCAGTGACGGAGATGGACCGTATCGAGGCCGTGACGGCTCACGGGACACCTGGAGTTCGCCATCGCCGTCCAAGCGCAATCCCATCGCTTCGAGCTCCAGTGCCAATGCTAAACCATGGCCGATGCGAATAAGATCGACGAGCAAGAGCAAGCCCTGCGCCGGATTATTTCCCTACTTGTCGAGCGGCCGGAGAAGACCCTCGATCCAACAGCGCCTAATGGGATCCTCCAACCGACTTAAGTCATAGCAGTTCATACAAACGTACCGATCCCGCCCCCGCCGGGTTCTGTCAGGCGCGCGTTTATTGGACCCGCCTCACAACGGTCAAGGCTTCCGCATCGGTTGGTCTATCGCCGACATCTGAGTATCCCCACCGAGTTAGCATAGGCTCCTCTCAGGCCGCAGCTCAGGCGCGTGGCGCATGTTTCCCCAACCGGGGGCTAAGGCCGGAAACCTCCGAAGTCGCCGCGAGGAATTCCCTTCAACCACTCCGATTAACTTTCGCGGAGAGGCTCATGAAACATGTTGTCGATGGCACGCCCCGCGGTCGCGCCGACCATAGTGGTTGGAGTATCGCCGCGGCGCTCGGCTTGTTGGCCGCGGCATTCCTGGTCGAGCGCTTTGCCCCTTTAGAGGACGAAATCCATCCGCCGCTGGCGGAGGCAAAGCGGGACACCGCCGCTGCCGGCCTGGCGGCGGAAGGCGACGGTCGCGGCCGGAGCGCGACTTCTCCGTCGGAGATCCCGGCGGAAGGGTGGAAAGACATTCTTTGGCGTGTATACGGCAACATCGGCGAACATCGCATTCTCGCGCTGGCCGCCGGTATGACCTACTACAGCATACTCGCGATCTTTCCGGCGATCGCCGCTCTCGTCGCCATCTACGGGTTGTTTTCGGATCCAGGCAGCATCGCCAGGCACCTCGACGACGTGTCCGGCTTCATCCCGGGCGGTGCCGTCGACGTGGCACGCGAACAACTCATGCGCGTTGCCACCAAGGGAGATCGGACCCTGGGCTCTTCACATTCGCGATCGGGCTGGGAATCTCGCTGTGGAGCGCGAACGCCGCTATGAAGTCGCTTTTTGACACCTTAAACATAGTCTACTGCGAACAGGAGAAGCGCGGCTTTCTGAAATTGAATGCGATGTCCCTAGGCTTCACCGCCGCCGGGATCGCGTTTGTTATAGCGGCGCTGGGTGCGGTCGTCGTCGTTCCACTGCAGTACGTTGGCCTGTCGAACGCAGCCAAACTCCTGGTCCGGATTGGGCGCTGGCCGGCGCTCTTTGTCGTCCTCGCGCTCTCTCTCGCCTGTATCTACCGCTTCGGGCCAAGCCGCCAAGCGCCACGCTGGACGTGGATCACCTGGGGCAGCACGGGCGCGACCGTGCTCTGGCTCGTGGCTTCGGCGCTGTTCTCCTGGTACGCCGCCAACTTCGGCACGTTCAACCAGACCTACGGCTCGCTCAGCGCCGTCATCGGCTTCATGACGTGGCTCTGGATCTCAGCGATCGTGATCCTGCTCGGATGCGAACTTAACGCGGAGATAGAGCATCAGACCGCACGTGACACCACGACCGGCGCGCCTAAGCCGCTCGGCGCGCGGGGCGCGAAGATGGCGGACACGGTCGGCGCGGCCCGTGTGGACCGATAGACCAGCAGGAACCGCCCAAACATTCGGCGGTTCAGACTCCTGAGTGAATCGGAGTTCCGCGTGCGCATCCTTTTCGTCGAAGACGACCCTCTGATCCGAGAATTCATCGTCGAAGCGCTACGCGAGGAAGGCTATGACGTCATCCACGCCTGCGACGGCGAAGAAGCGCTTGCGTGGTGCAAACGTACGGCGGCCGACGTTCTTGTCACCGATGTGAGGCTGCCCGGAAAGATCGACGGCTGGCAGATCGCCGAACACTGCCGTCAACATCATCCGGAGTTGCCGGTGATCTATGCGACGGGCTTCTCTCCCGTGACGCCCCGACCGGTGCCGAACAGCCTCATGTTACGGAAGCCCTACCATCCGGAGCAGATTGTCGAAGCCGTGAGAGAGATGACGGCGGGTCGCTAACGTCTGCTAGTTTTTGCCGTTGCCGCGGTTGGTGACGCGGGCGTTGCCCAGTCCCGTCCCGATCGTCAGCACGCCCCACCGCTTCATGTCCTCGGATGCCGGTCGAGTAGTGGCGCAGCGAGCTCGTCGCGCTCTGCGTCGCGCGACGCAGGAACGGCGACCGACATCGAACGTTGAATAAGCTTCGAGGATGTCACGATACTCGAAGAGCAAAACTTAGGGCCCGCGCCCTCGTGGCGCCGGCCCCTTTTCCCGCCATCGCTCCTGCCGACGTTCGAGGAAGAGTGTCTCTTAAATATGGCGTGGCACGTCGCTCTAGTCGCCCATGGCCGCTCGATCGAGCCGCGCTACGAAGGTATTGGTTCGATCTGTCATCAGTGTCTCCGTGTCGCAAGGCGGAACCGCCGAAGACCCTTCGGCGTTCCGTTGACATCATTGCGAGAGGAGAAATCGATTATGGGCTTCTTCACCAAAGACATCAAAACCATGGATGACCTTCTGATCCACGGTATTCAGGACATCTACTACGCCGAGCAGCAAATCTTGAAAGCGCTGCCGAAGATGATCGAAAAGGCCACCAACCGCGACCTGGTTACCGGCCTCAAGAACCATCTGGAAGAGACCAATAAGCAGGTAGAGCGGCTCGAGAAGGCCTTCGCAAAGCTCGGCAAGGAGCCCAGCGGCACGAAGTGCCCGGCCATCGACGGCATCATCAAGGAAGCCGACGAGACCGCCGGCGAAATCGAAGACAAGGCGGTGCTGGACGCGGCCATCGTCGCCAACGCGCAGGCCGTCGAGCACTACGAGATGTGCCGCTACGGGACGTTGATCGCCTGGGCCGAAGAACTCGGCCATGACGAGATCGTGCGCTTCCTCACGACCAACCTGAACGAAGAGAAGGCGGCGAACACCAAGCTCAACACGGTCGCGCTGCGCAAGGGCGTCAACGCCAAGGCCTCCGACGCTGCCTGACGGCTGACCAACTTCAGAAGGGCCGGCTTCGCGTTAACGCGGGCCGGCCCTTTCGGCTGCGGGCGAGCTCCGACATGATCTCGCCTTGCGTCGCACGAACCAAGCCGCGACCGACACCGCCAGCCACGCCAGCGAGGCGCTCGCAAATGCGCCGGCGACGCTTCGTTCGACCAGTAGCCAGAACACTCCGGCGAACGCCAGCATCCCGAGCGCGCCGAGCGCAGCGCCGGCGGCGTCGAGCGCTGCGGCTTGTTGCCCTCGCCGCTTTCCGTCAAGTCCGGCCTCGCGCATGCGGCGGATCTCATGCTTCTCGATGAGAGTGGCGCTGGCGCAGAAGATCGCCGGTAGAGCAAGGAATAGGCCGCCGATCGAAGCCCCGTACCAACTGCTGACCAGGCCGGCGAAGACGGTCGCTGCGCCGCCCAGCGCGAAGCGGACCGCGTATTCGTGCCAGCGTCCTTCTCGCAGCGAGGACGGCGAGATTTCAATCGGCGCGCTCATGTCTGACCTCCCGCGGCCGCCCACAGGCCGAAGGCAGCTGCGAGCCACACGACGATCGACAGCAGCGTGGCCGGCAGCGCACGCATGCGCGCCCGGATCAAGAGCTGGCAGACGACCAAGCTGTAGATCCCGAGCGCGATCGCACCGGCCATCATCGAATGGGTTTGGACGGCTGCGTAGGATTCGCCGTGCTGATAGATCGCGATGCCTAGAGTGGCGAGCGCGACCGAGGGCGCGGCTCCGAACAGGCCGGCGAAGCTCTTCGGCCTGAGCACGTCTCCGAGCATCGCGAAGGCCGACACAACGGCGCCGCCTACCAGGAAGCGGACGACGTACTCGCTCATTTCGGTTTCTTCCATAGCTTTGAGAGCAGGCCTCCCGCGCCGTACACCGGATCCTTGCGCGGGACAGGCACCTTTGGAATCGTCTTCAGAGCTTTCGGACGGTCCTCGACCTGCGTGCACTCGTCGTAGGTGCCGACGCGCGGATAGGCGCCGACGACGAGGAAGTCCTCATCTGCGAACAGGCATTGGTGTCCCGTGCCCGCCGGCAGGATGGCGACATCGCCCGCCTTAAGCTTGAAGATCCGGCCTTTGCTTCCGCCGAAGCGTACACGTCCCCTACCCCGCGCGATGCCAAGCACCTCATGGATACGTGAATGGTAGTGAACGTAGTCGTAAATCCCGTCCCGCCAAGTTTCGCCCCAGCCGTTGGCCTCGAACAGGTCCTCCATGACGGCCGCCGGATCATGCCCGTCGCCGAGATCCACAGCGCCTCGGTAGATGACGAGAGGCCAGCGCGGATGGTTCGGGATGAGACCGTCGTCCTTGAAACGAGCCGTCTGAGGCTTTCTTGGCCGCGCTAGGTCAGGCGCCTCCTTCTTTCCGGGTCGGCGCAGACCGGTCGCGCGCTGCACGTATTCCTTCACGTCCTCAAGGATTGGCATTGTCATCCTCCTTCGGTGGCGACATTGGATAGCCGGTCCAGAGACGCAGTAACCGCTCCATGATGACTCCGAGCGCGAAGCCCGCGATCACGTCGCTCGCCCAGTGCGCCAGCACTATGACCCGCGTCAGGGAAAGGCCGACCGCCAAGGTACGGATTAGTCGCCGCAGCAGAGGCGGCAATGTGCCCGCAGCGGATGCCAGGGCGCCCATGTGGAGCGCGTGGCCGGACGGAAATGCGTCCTCGCGCTTGCCGGAAAACGAGACCCCGTGCAGATGACCGAGCACCGTCGTGCGATCCGGGCGGGTCTGGTCGAAAACCGATTTCATACCGTGAGGCGCCAGGGAGGCTGCGACTGTGACCAGGAGAGCGTGGTTGCCCGCGCGCTGCAGCTGCTCCGATCTGCCCCTCGTCACGACCCAACCGGCGACGGCCAAAGCCAGGAGGATCTTTTCGTCGCCGCCCCACGTCAGGCCGCGCGAGACCCTCTCCGCGCAATGGTTGGTCTTACTCGCCACGGTCCGTGCAATGAGCACGTCAGGCTTGGTAGGTTTGACAGTGACCAGCGCCATCACCTCGATCCGTGACGGCGTCCGCGTAGTCGCGGACGCCTCGTTTGAATTGCCTTTGCCATCATAACGTCGGAGCAGGTTCCAAGTTCATCTGCCTGTCATGGAACCAATCGACCAGGCCAAGATTTGGAAAACGATGGGTACAATCGGGAAGAAGCGGAAATCGCAATGGCTCGCATCTAGTGGAGCGCTGGTGCTCGCGACCGTTTTCCTCAGTTACCCGCTGATCGGCGGGAAGAATTCCGGCTCCGTCCACGCCAACTCCGGTGTGAGCACCGAGCAGGCCGCGGCCGATGTCGGCGCGAAAGTCCTTCCTACCGATCCTAAGCTCAAGATCGAGCCCAAGTAGCTACCGGCTTGTCGACCCTTGCCCCCTACGTCGGCGCACTTGCCGCCTTTCTCGCCTCCCTGTCCTACGTGCCGCAGGTCCGGAAGGCTTGGCCACGCGGATCCACGGACGACCTCTCTCTCGGCATGCTCACGGCACTCACGCTCGGCCTGACGCTCTGGATCGTCTACGGCGCCATTAAGGGAGATTGGGTCATCGTCGGCTCCAACGTGGTCGGCGCCGCCCTCGCCGGTGCCGTCCTCGGCTGCAAGCTCCGCGACCGCAAGTGCCACTCGCACAAGCGAGGAACCAAGCCCTAGCAGGTCTGTTGGGGCTGGCTTTCGAGGATGGGAGCGATGTCAAAAAAGGACGAGCTCAGGTACGGGCCCGTGGGCGCCGAGGCGATCCACCTCTGCGTCGATATGCAGCGCATGTTCGCCGAAGACACGGATTGGAAGATGCCGTGGCTGCCCCGCGTCCTGCCGAACGTCGTGGCGATAACGGCCGCGCACCCGGCGCGCACGGTCTTCACCCGCTTCATTCCGGCGAGCGCTCCCGGCCACGGCGTCGGCATGTGGCGCCGCTACTATGAGCGCTGGAGCTCGATGACCATCGACGAGATCGGTTCCGACATGATCGATCTTGTACCGAATCTCGCCCGCTTCGTTCCACCTGCCCGCACTTTTGACAAGTACGTCTACTCACCGTGGATCGGCAGCGACCTGCACGCGCAACTGCGCGCCGCCGGCGTCGACACCGTGATCGTCACGGGCGGCGAGACCGACGTCTGCGTGTTGGCGACCGTGCTGGGCGCGGTCGATTGGGGCTTTCGAGTCGTCCTCATGACCGACGCGATCTGCAGCTCCGCCGACGAGACCCACGACTCCATGATGACCATCTACGCGAACAGGTTCGGGCAGCAGGTGGAATGCGTGACGACGGAAACGCTCCTCGCCGCCTGGCCCGGCGGCACCCGCACGGGCCTTCTGCCATGAGCGAGTCCTATCTTGTGCAGATCCTGCTACCGAAGGAGACGGGCAAGGGAGAAAAGATCCCGAAGGATTGGTTCGACGGGCTTCTGAGAGAGCTGACCGACAAGTTCGGCGGCGCAACGAGCTTCATCCGAGCGCCCGGCGAAGGTCTGTGGCGAAGCGGCGGCGGCACCGAGCACGACAATATCGCCGTCGTTGAGGTCACGACGGAGCTTCTCCTCCCGGACTACTGGCGCGGTCTTCGCGAGCGACTGGAGTCGGAGCTCGCGCAGCATAAGATCGTCATCCCCGCGCAGCAAATCCCGCTGTAGCGCGTAGGAACGGTCCCCCCGCCGGTCGTTTGGAGTGCGAACCCAACACAGGAGGACGCCATGGGCTTTTTCACCAGGGACATTAAAACGCTGAACGACCTCTTCGTGCATACGCTGCAGGATATCTATTACGCCGAGCAGCAGATCGCGAAGAACCTTCCGGACATGATCGAGAAGGCAAGCGATCCCGGCCTCAAGAACGGCTTCCAAACGCATCTCTCCGAAACCAAGGGCCAGATCACCCGGCTTGAGAAAGTCTTCGAAATGCATGGCGTCGCGGCGAAGGGCGTCGATTGCCCCGCGATCGACGGCATCCTCAAGGAAGCGAGTGAGGTCGCGGGCGACGTCGACGACAAGCAAGTGCTGGATGCGGCTCTGATTGTGGCGGCCCAAGCCGTCGAACACTATGAAATCACCCCGGTACGGCACACTGATCGCATGGGCCAAGATGCTCGGCCGCGATGATTGCGCCTCCGTCCTGCAGCAGAATCTCGATGAGGAGAAGGCGACGGACGAGAAGCTCAATACGATGGCGCTGCGCAGCGTGAACCGGAAAGCCGCCTAGTCCGTTGGCAGGATTGACGTGGAGGGCCGCCCGGAAGGCGGCCCTTGTTTTGAGCAGGAAAGCATGAGCCTTGAAGTATTAAGGACACTGGCAGCCGCCATGACGATTATCGCTGCCGCCATGGTGGCGGCGAACTGGAACGCGCGCATCACCGTGTGCGGGTTCGCTCTCTTTATCGCCGCGTCTCTCGCATGGATCGCCGACGGGATAATGAACCGAAGAACTCGCTCATCATCCAGAACGCCGTTCTTCTTCTGATCAACTTACTGGCGTACAGCGCTGGCTACCGCGCGCCGACAAGGAAGCCGCCGCGTCTCGGCCTGCGGATCACGCGGCCCGGTAGAGAAGATCAGGCCTGCTTCCTGTCTGAAATGGCCCGGCGTGCGAGCGCGGCTTCTCCCGCCTCCGTCAAACCGCCGATCGATGTCTGCCCTTTCCTCGCGCAGGCGATGATGCTGTCGGCGATATGGCTATCATTGATGAGGCGGCCGTCCCATGCTTGCGACTAATCGGCATCCGCAACTGATTTACTTGTCGACGACCAAAGAAAAGCGGAGCGCGTTGCTAGCGGGTTCATGAAGGATCTATTCTTCGACTACGGAGCACTGATCTCGCCGCGCTTTCGCGCGGCATGGGTCTTCTCGTCAGGTGCGTTACTATACAATACAACCTAAGATACCCCATATTTTGATTTGTGGATGCGCGAAATTTCGGGGGCCGCCGGTGGTTAGTGGCGAAGGTTGGAAGGATCTGACCCACCCCTCCCCGGTCCATGCGCCTCAGATGCTAAGCGAGATTTGTCGACGGCACATGCCCCCTCAACCCTGCGGCGCGCTGCCACGTCGGGATCAGCATCCCTACACTTGTATACGTTCCCAGATAGGGTCGAGGGACGCGCGTCTACAAAGACATAGGCAGTCAGTTCAGAAACTTCACGGCGAGACGGCGCTCATCACGCCATACAACCGAGCAATCCGTATCCAAGCCAGCACTTGGAACGCGCAGGCCGAAGGCTGCGGGCACGAGAGGCGCGTTATCTACTTGTACGACCGCAGAGGAATCAGTGAGGTGGCGGACCTTGCACCGCACAGGACTGCCGTCGACCATTATCTGCGCAGCATAGACATTACGTCGCCGCTCGTTCGCCACGACTCGCAGTCTCCCCCGCTCTGGCGCGCGGGAGATACTGATCGGCGATTCCAGGCTCAAATGAGGCTAGACCATGATTTCATTGCTAGGCTGCGATCTCCGGCGCGGCCAACGCCAATAGAGCGGCATCCTGCAGCCCCCGATCCTGCGCTCGCCGCCTTGCCATCGCCCCAACCGTTCGCAGCGGCAATCTCCCGCGCGGTCGCGCCATCGAGTGACTGCTCCAACACATCACGGTGTTCGCCCAGCGCAGCAGCAACGCGTGGCGTATCCAGGACGGGTGTGTTTCATGGATTGTCTCTTCGTGACGTGACGTTCTGGCCATTCACTGGCTCTTGGTATGGCTGCACACAGGGGAAAACAATTTGAAAACTTGCGGGATGACGTCCGTAACTGTGGGGCCGGTAGGCAAGGCGGTGGGCTGGCAACTTCGGAATGGCCCCCTACCCTAACCACGGCACCAAGTCGCCGCGACCTGCCTCGATCAGCACA
>NZ_JBVVPO010000098.1:0-20930 GCF_055811795.1 Bradyrhizobium sp. MI1.7 | reverse complement strand
GTTGATCCGAAACTCCTGCCGGAGCTAATCTGACCGCCGGACCCAACCTGTCAAAATCACTGTGCAGAGCCACTAGTCCATTTTTGCAGTTGCGGCGAGTCAATCTGCTCGACAGGTTGGCGCACCGGAAACTCGCGCTTACCGCGGAAACAGCCGCTCCAAAGCCGCAGCGGTGGAACTGTTCGATGAGACTTCATTTACCCACATTTCCAACCGCTCCAATTTCGGCGCAGAGTTCGATCCGGTGTGTCTGGAGAGTCCGCGCCAGATGACAACATTTCCGAGCGCATTGTGGCAGGTCGCTTCACTCGTTTCGGGATGGCCGTCGCATTGGATCATCGGCCGTTGGTCGGACGTGTCTAGCGCGTAAACTTGATCTAGAGGCCGCGCCGATCTTGCGTCTCGTCTTCGGCACCATCATGCGTGTTCATTGACAGTAAGCCCGGTTCTAGACCATGGCTTTGAGATCCCAGTGGGTCTAAGGACGCAATTGATCGAAGTCGCTGCTTGGAATGCCATTGTGATGCTGGTGAGCGCTCAATCAGGAAAGCACGCAAATAGGTCATCAGCTTGCTCATTTCGCGCAGGAAGGCGATGATGGCTCAGCTGCTCGGCAGCGCCTCAGAAGAGCCAGCAAAGAGCGCCTTCGGTTGAGCGCGATAGGACCGATCATCGAGAAGCGCGTCACACGCCAGCGTGAGGACGCTCACGGGATGAAGAAGGCGAGCTTGCCCGTCTGTCGGGTAGCGCCAATTATGATGCTAGAATGCCGGGTAATCTCAGGACAGAGACATTGTTGTGTGGAAAGAATGCAAAAGTGTTCCGCAGTGCGGTAGACCGCTCGACCGAATGCTCCTCGCAATGCCGCAACGGCGCAATCGCCCGAGATGTTCGCGTACATCGCCAGAAACTTCGATGCCGAGTTCCTCAACGAGTTCTCGGGCAAGGCCTGGCGTGGTGTTTCACCCCCTTCGACCGGTCCGCCTGGCTGCGCGAACATTTTGGTCCAACGCTCGCGTACCAGCGGAAGGTTTCGTGCGACATTCGTGGTAGGGCACGCGGCGATCCGCGCTGTGCGCACGGCTGCGGCGTTATCCATCAAGCAACGCCCCCTTTTTTAGATCACCCTCTGGGGCTGCTTGCGGGAGAACTATCAGCAGAGGGATGATGACGACCATACCAGCTGCCAGCATCACTCCTGATGGGCCGGCTACAGTCAACATCTGGGCGCCAAGGACGGCTCCGAAGCCGATGGCCGAATTGATGACCGCTGAGTGCATCGCGGCGGCAGTCATCACTGTCGAACCGGCGGCGCGCAGGATCCAGGTCTGGAGTCCGGCGAACAGCGCCGCGACGGCAGCGCCCCAGATGACCAGCAAGACAAGGACCCGGCCTGTCCCCAAGTGGGGACCAAACCATCCAAGGCCAACGAGCGCCAGACACAGAGCAAGCAGCCCCGCAGTGATGATGGGCTTCATGAAGCGGTCGATGAGGACGCCCGCCAGGATGTTCCCCAAGAATCCTGCTCCGCCAAAGCCGAACAACAGCGCGCCAATCATGTCTTGGGCAACGTTTGGAATCTCGCTGAGGAATGGTTCTATAAATGTGTACGCCCCGAAATGCGCCGCCGCCATGAATGTCGTTACGGCATAGATCCCCAACAGGTCATGCCTGCGGCAGACTGATCCAAGCTCTCTCCATCCCGCTGGCGTCCCGGCCTGCATTTTCGGAAGAACTGCCACCATCAGGGCTGAGGTGATCAGTCCGATGGCGCCAATTAATCTGAACGCTGCACGCCATCCGCTCACCTGGCCGACGAAGTTCGCGAGCGGCACGCCAACAACGGTCGCCATCGAGATCCCGCCGAATACGATTGCCGTCGCAACACCCATACTGCGGGACGGCGCAATCTTAGACGCAACCGCAGCCGCCATGGCCCAATAGAAACCGTGAACGACAGCGCCCACCGTGCGTGCCAGCAACAACCCTTCGAAAGTGTGCGACATCGTCGCCGCAAACGTTGTTGCGGAAAGGATAAGAGTCAAGGCGATGAGTAGCGGCTTGCGAGGAAACTTCTGAAGCAGAACGGGCGACAACAGAGCGCTGGCAGCACCGATCCAGGCATAGAGGGCCACCGTGAGCCCGACCGCTGCCTGATCTCGTCCGAGGTCGCGAGCAATCTGAGACAACAGCCCGATAGGTGCTATCTCTGCCAAGACGATGTGAAACGAGGCGATGCCTAGCACGATGACGGCGAGCCAGATGCGGAGCGAAGATTCTGTGCCGTCACTCGTCATTATTAAACATCACTGTACGAAGGATCCGCCCGTTTCATTTGTCGATAATCAGCCGCTGCTTGTACGCATTTTTCATCCATGGACGTGTCGCCGCATGGCATGGGCGTCTCTCCGGATGTTAATCGACCTGCATCGCTGGTATCCGATCGTTACGGTTGCATGGGTCGTTCTCTCCATCAACGGCGAGAGTTGATAGTTGACACACGACAAAGGGCACTCGGTGTCCTCCGACTGGCGTCCTGAGTGGGACTGTCGTTCCGGCCGGCATCGTGAAAGAGGGCCTGACCTTACTCGAAGAGCTGCGTCGCTCGCCACCAGGCGCTGCGCGTCGCCAACCCCGCCAAACGGACGGTGCAATAGCATCGTGATGCCTTTCGTGCGCTCGACGGCCTGCAGATTGCCGAGCTGCCAACACCGAGGAGGAGGTCTCACTCACAATGTCCCGGCACTGCTTCGGCAGCTTTAGCAGGGCGCTCGCGGATCATGATCTCCGGGGAGCCGCCATTGCCTCGCCTGCGTACGCGCGCGCTGGGTGTCAATCGGCCCTTTAATTGCGGTTTGTTGTCAAACTTACATTTCTGAACTCGCCCACGGCACGGTGGTAGTGCTCGCGCCGTCGGAGCTGGTCCGGATTGCGGAGACGGCGCGGGCCGGCTGATACGTGCATTGGATCGCCGGGGCTGGTTGAGGTCTTCGCTGGGATCGTGGTCCTTTCCAAGGTCGCGCAGCGCCTCATGATGATGTCGGGGTCGGGCGCCTCAACGTTTGCAGCGGAGTGCGGACGAGCCGCCACCGCCTGATTGACCGAGGTCGCCACAACACCGTCCCAGCGAGACATCGCCAGTCCGGCAGACCGGACCAGGAACTCTACAAGATCGGATCAGGCTTCCTTGCCCTGGCCCCAGTCGAACGATGTGCCGTAGACCCAGATACAGTGAAGAAGGATGGCGAGTTTGCGCGCCATGGCGACCTTTGCCTTTCGCATGCCAATCCGCTTAGCGAGCTTCATGCCCCAAGCCTTAAGAGAGGACCATTTCTTCGTTCGATGAAGCAGGACGATCGCCGCCTCGTACAGGTAGGTTGGGAGAAGATGGTCGTCCCATCGTGATATCTTGCCCAGTTTCGCCAGAGTGGTTGCGTCGAGGCGTAAGACCCAGATAGGCGCCGACGCTTGATGCCGATCGGAAGCGCGATGTTTCAAGGTGCCGTCGCATGCGCTGGTTCATTAGGAGGACGGATCGAGCTTTAGCATTGATGCTAGCAGCCGCTCCGGCTTTGAATCCTCAAGTGGGCTTCAACGCGATGCCAACGGGCCGTATGTTGGTCCGTGCGAAGCCCTAATGATGGACGGAAGCGTTCCGCGGTTACATCGCCGCTGCGTGACGAGCTATCATTTCTCGGCGAGATCATCCAGCACTTGAAGGGCGACTACGCGGTTGCAGCTTCAGCGTACGCGCCAGGCGTGTGGCTGAGCAAAGAACGCGGCGACCGCATGCACAACCGCGGCCGCAGGTGCGGCGTCGTGCTCCCCGAGATCCCCGAAGGCTCCTGATGGAGGGCGTTGAGGAGCCTGCCCACAATCTACGAATTGCCTGCTTGTGAGCCCTCGAGGCTGGCGACCTTGACCGGATCCAACGTCCGGCGAGGGGAGCTCGCGCAGCAATAGCCTGATATCGTAGCCCTCTCGAACCGCTCGAGAGTCCTTGCTTAGCTTTCCTATCCCTTCGTTGGTCCACACTGTTGAACTCGCGCCGCAGCACGGTATCGGGTTTGATCAGCGCCGGCGCCACCACCTCCAGTCCAGGATGATCGGCGAGGATGACCTTCCGACCAATAAGCCGCTCGCGAGCGCCTTCAAATCGCGCTATGACGAGCGGGCGGACTGACTGTTACCCGTCTACCAAACGGGACAAAGAGGCGATGCGCTAGCAAGCATCGCTAGCTACGTTTTCTTGTATTCGGACCCGCGAAACGTCGAAAATTGGCGAGAAATGGAACGACCCCAGTGCTTAAAGCGGCTGGGGTCGTTCCGAGGTAAGCGCCAGACTTGGGCGGGGGGCTGAGGCCAGACGCCTACGACATGAAATCAGACACGCAGATTTTCCGCACTGCTTTTACCGCGCCTCGGGTCGGCTTTAAGCTCGTAAGAGACTGCCTGCCCTTCCCGCAGGTCAGAGAGGCCAGCGCGCTCCAGGGCGCTTATGTGTACAAAAACATCTTGGCCGCCCCCATCCGGCTGAATGAAGCCGAAACCCTTCGTCGCGTTAAACCATTTCACAACACCCCTCGCCACTCCCATCTCCCATTTGAGCAATACTGTAGAGTAGTTCTGGTCGGAACATTCGGGCGGCACCGATTCCCGCATTGACGCACAATCTCCGCTGCTTCGGCGTCAGCGTAGTTCGCTTGAGGAGTTCGAGTATGGCGAGCCTGGGCGATCATGCTTTCATGCCAGAGACCAGGCACAGCCGACGGGTTTGACCCAGGTCGCATCGTTCTGATCTTCCATCCTGTCGCGTCACTTGGGTGACGAAGGTCACGTGGGTGGGTTCTCCTAGCAGGGAAGCCGCGAATTTCATCGGCCCAGATGGCTCATCGGCCACTATTTTGCGGACAAGCAGCGGCCTCGCAACTACCAAAAGGGGTAGCTGGACGAGCGTACCGCACCAAATTAGCATGCTCCCATGACTGTTCGGAGACCATGGAAGATGAACTGGAAGAAGGAACTGGAGGCGCTGGTTCAACAATCCGCGGCACTCGTAGAACGCGCACGGAGCGTAGCGCCTATTCCAAAGCTGATAGCACCCATCGCGCCAATCGCAAAAGCTTCCCCGCCCGATTCTCCCCGGCGGTTGAGCTGGGACACCTCCGAGCGAGAGCACATCAGCAAACGAGTTGCGAATTTCAGAGCGCATCAAGAGCGCGTGCGCCGCGAGCGCGACGAATATTTTTCCCGCACGATGCAACGGACACGGGATCTCGCGAGAGGCCACGGCTCCGACGAACAGATGTAGGCGGTCGGACAGTCGCGCAACTTTGCTAACAATCCGCCAAATCGCGCCAGAAGAGTCGACTGCGGCCGACCACCGGCTGGGAACGGCGAGTAGCCGTGAGAGTCGTACGAGTCTCCAAAAGACGCCCGTCACAGCCCATCTGAGGATTGCCGCGCGCTGAGGATTGCCGCGTGGTGTCCTCACGCCATAGGTTGCCCTCGTACTGGATGCGCTGGGGGGCAACCGCGCGATCGTTGTAGTGGCGCCGCCGACGCCCACACGAATCTGGCGCATGGATTTTGCACCGCCGAGGAAGGCGTGGGTGTTGACCCTACCCCTCGGGCTTAATCCAGTTTGACGTTCGTTCTGGCCGAAGACGAGGACCAGAGCATGCAGCACGTTCGAGATCGGAAGGCCCGATCTGCTGGCTCGGCGCGTGAGGCAGAGACACGAGATGTGCGCGTCGGGGAAGAGTTGAGATCAGACGCGCTTCACTGGAGATCGCGATAGGCATTTTGCTGCATCGGACCGTTGTTGTCGCGCAGTGTGAAAGCACGGAGTCGACATCGTCCGCGATGATCGAGACGCTGGGAGCGAAATGACGAATGATGATCGTCGTGCACGGCATGACTTGGCTCACGATGTGTCGCATCGGAACGGTGATGTTCGAGGTATCCCTCCATTGAAGGCCGCCTTGTTTGACGAACGGGATAGCTGCAGGTCCTAGGGGTAATCCTAGGAGAAGCGCTATGACGATTTCGAGGACGGAGGTAATCACATCGGTCGAGCGGCGGCGCCGGTGGTCGCAGGACGAGAAAGAGCGGCTTGTTGCAGCATCGCTCGAGCCCGGCGCCAGTGTTTCCGAGGTGGCTCGCGTGGCCGGGCTTCATGTGAGCCAGCTGTTCAGGTGGCGCAAGGATCTCTGCAAGCACGGCGAAGCGAGCATGGCTCCGTTTGTTCCAGTCGAGATTGGGCCGCCTGCGTCACCGCGGGAGCTGGCCGAAGCGCCGTTGACGACGACGGCGCGGCGACGCAAGAGCGATGGCATCATCGAGATCGATCTCGATAGCGGGCATCGCATCCGGGTCGATGGCGACGTTGATGGAGACGCGCTACGTCGCGTTCTCGATGCTTTGGCCCACCGATGATCCCGGTTCCGACAGGCGCGCGAGTGTGGCTCGCGACAGGCCACACGGATATGCGCCGGGGCTTTCCATCGTTGGCACTCCAGGTGCAGGAGGTGCTGCGCAAGGATCCGCTCAGCGGTCATTTGTTCGTCTTCCGGGGTCGCCGCAGCGATCTAGTGAAGGTGATCTGGCACGATGGCCAGGGGGCATGCCTGTTTACCAAGAGACTGGAGAGTGGAAGGTTTATATGGCCATCCGTTGCGGGTGAAGCTGTGACGATCTCGCCAGCGCAGATGAGCTATATGTTGTCCGGAATCGATTGGCGCAACCCGCAAGAAGCACAGCGTCCGACACGGGTCGGATAGTCGTTTTTGGTTGAATCTGCGGCTTGATCTGATTCAATGGCGTCGTGATATCGAAGCCGGACGATCTTCCGTCGGACCTTGTCAGCGCTCTAGCGGCGCTGCAGGCCGAGCGTGAGGCGCGGCTGCGAGCCGAAGCGGTGGCTGCCAGTGCGTTGGCGGAGCTGTCGGACAACGAGGCGCTGATTGCGCATCTTGAGCTGCGAATTGAGAAGCTCAAACGCGAACTGCACGGGCAGCGATCCGAGCGCTCGGCACGGCTGCTCGAGCAGTTGGAGTTGGAGCTCGAGGAACTCATCACCACGGCGAGCGAGGACGAGCTGGCCGCACAGGCGGCGGCAGCGAAGACGCAGAACGTCCGTCCCTTCACGCGTAAGCGGCCGGTGCGCAAGCCTTGGCCGGACGATATCGAACACGAGCGCGTCGTTGTTGAAGCTCCAACGACCTGCGCCTGCTGCGGTGGATCGCGACTGGCGAAGGTCGGCGAGGATGTGACCAAGACGCTGGAGGAGATCCCGCGCCGCTTCAAGGTCATCGAGACGGTGCGCGAGAAGTTCACCTGCCGGGATTGCGAGAAGATCAGCCAGCCGCCGGCGCCGTTCCATGCCACGCCGCGTGGCTTCATCGGTCCACAATTGTTGGCGACGATCCTGTTCGACAAATTCGGCATGCATATCCCGCTCAACCGCCAGAGCGTGCGCTTTAAGGCCGAGAGGATCGATTTGCCATTATCGACACTGGCTGACCAGATCGGCCACGGGACCTTTGCCGTCATGCCGCTCTTCCACTTGATCGAGCATCATGTGCTTGCGGCCGAGCGCCTACATGGCGACGACACCACCATCCGTATCCTGGCGAAGGGCAAATGCAAGACTGGGCGGATCTGGACATATGTGCGGGATGACCGGCCCTTCGCCGGGCCTGCGCCGCCGGCTGCGGTCTATTACGCCTCGAGCGACCGACGAGGCGAGCATCCCCAAAAGCATCTAGCGGTCTTCGCCGGCATCCTGCAAGCCGACTGCTACAATGGCTTCGAGCCGCTGTTCGATCCGCAGAAGAAGACACTGCCAATTACGCCGGCCTATTGCTTTGCCCATGCACGGCGAGGCTTCTTCGAGCTGGCTGACATTGAGAAAAATGCTCGGGAAGGCAAGAAGGGCAAACCGGTCTCCCCGATCGCACTGGAGGCGGTCAGGCGGGTGGACGCGTTGTTCGAGATCGAGCGCGCCATCAACGGCTGCAGCGCCGACGAGCGACGCGCCGTGCGCCAGGAACAGAGCAAGCCGCTTCTCGACGACATGCACGCATGGCTGCTGCGCGAGCGCGAAACCCTCTCGCGCTCGTCCGAGGTCCTGAAGCCGATCAACTACATGCTCAGGCGCTGGGAGGGCTTCGCCCGCTTCCTCGACGACGGGAGGATCTGCTTGACCAACAATTGCGCTGAACGCGCTTTGAGAGGCATCGCCTTGGGACGGCGCAACTGGACCTTCGCTGGCAGCCAGCGTGGTGCCGACCGTGCCGCCATCATGCTGACGATGATCACGACGTGTCGTCTCAATGACGTCGATCCAAAGGCCTGGCTTGCCGACGTCCTCGCCCGTATCGCTGATCTTCCTGCATCGCGGCTGCACGAACTGCTGCCCTGGGAATGGAAGCTGTTGCGCCAGGCCGGCAAATCCGACGATCAGCAAGCCGCCTGACCTTCACCCAACGCCATCACATATAGCTCGCCGTGCCCGCGCGCACGCGGCAATCAGGCGGCCTTCGTCGTGGGCGTACTGTTCGAGGGCTGGAGCGTCTGAAGCTGTGTCGAAAGCTCTCAATGATGCGCATGACGCCACCACAATCGGGACAGGCAGGAACTTCGGCCCAGGTTTGAGCTTCCGAATCCACAGGCGGCGGCCGGCTGTCGTTTGGGGCTGTCTCATGATCGAGAAGTTCGCGGCAAAGGGCGAGCTTGGCAGCGCGATGGCGGTTGGCCATGAAGCCGAAGTGGCGGATGCGATGGAAACCGTCGGCAGCGTATGAAGCAGGAAGCGGCGAATGAACTCGTCGGGCTTGAGCTTCATGATCTTTGTCGCGCCATCCTGGCGGTAATCCTTCCATGCGAAGGTAACATGATCGTTGTCGAGTGCGACGAGCCGGCTGTTGGTGATCGCGACGCGATGGGTGTAGCGGCCGAGATAGGCCAGCACCTGTGCCGGTCCGCCGAAGGGCCGCTTGGCGTAAACGACCCAGTTGACGCGCTGCATGGCTTTGATGTGACCAGCGAAAGCGTCGAATTCGGCAAGAGAAGCAAGATCGCCGAGGAAGCGCAAGGCGCCGGCGTTGAAGCCCCGATCAGGCGTTTGAGAGAAAGCCAGCGAAAGAGCCGGGACAGCGGTTGGACGGCCAGGAAGAAGTTCGGTCGGCTGGCGATCCAGCGTGTTCCATCAGGTGACGGGCCGGCGCCCGGCACGACGCAGTGAATGTGGGGATGATGCGTTAGCGCTTGTCCCCAGGTGTGCAGGATCGCGACGCCGCCAATCTCCGCGCCGAGCCGGCGTGGATCGGCAGCAAGCGTCGTCAACGCCTCGGCGGCGGCCTTAAACAGGATGGCATAGACGACGGCCTTGTTTTGGAAAGCGATCGCGGCGATCGGTGCAGGAAGCGTAAAGACGACGTGGAAGTAGGGAACCGGCAGCAGGTTGGCTTCTCGCGCGGCAAGCCACGCGGCTCGGGCTGGCCCCTGACACTTCGGACAATGCCGATTCCGGCAGGAATTATAGGCGATCCGCGTCATGCCGCAGTCATTGCAGGCTCGACGTGGCCGCCGAGCGCCTCGGTTCGGCGCGCAACAATGGCGCTCATCACCCGCCGTCGACGCGACCGAGATGACCGGCATGGTCACGACGATAAGCGTCGCCATGCCGGCGCAAGATATCGGCAATCCCGATGGCGGGTCGGTGCGGGCGGACGTCGGGGCGGGTCATAAGCCGCATCCCGGACGCGTTGTCATGCCGGTGGCGTCACCTTCAGCGACAGGCGGTCGAGCGGGCTCTGCGTCGCCCGGATCGTATGGGTGGCGACCTGCGTGTAGCGCGCCGTCGACGACGGATTATTGTGCCCGAGCAGAACCTGGACGATCCGGATGTCGGTTCCGTTCTCCAGAAGATGTGTCGCGAAGCTGTGGCGCAGCGTGTGCAGCGTGACGCGCTTGGTCAGGCCCGCAGCCTTGACCGCCGAGCGGCAGGCGGCATGCAACACGGTCGCATCAATCGGGTGACCTTCGTCACGCCCAGGGAACAGATAAAGCCGCGGCCGGGCGAGCCGCCAGTAGGTGCGCAGGATGCCGAGCAGTTGGGACGACAGCATCACGTTGCGATCCTTCGCGCCTTTGCCGTGGCGCACCTGGATGACACCGCGGGTGCTGTAGATGTCTTCGATCCGCAGTCCCGCGACCTCGGAGGCCCTGAGTCCGGCCGCATAGGCGGTGGTGAGCGCGGCGCGGCTCTTCAGGCTCGACACCGCCTCGAGGAACTGCACCACTTCGTCGGCGTGTCGGCGCGCCGCAGCTTGGCCGTCAGGCCATGACGGCTTCAGAACACGCGCACCAGCACACATCACACGAGCAGCGAAATAGCCTTGAAGAAGCCTCCCTCCTGATTCCCGTGCAGGGATGGGTGGCGCGTCGAGATCGAGGATGATCTGCAGGCCTCAACAATGCGAGAAATGCGCGCTACGCTCAGGAGAGGCCATTGCGGCACCGGCTGAGCTGTGCGTTATAAACGGAACGCTGCCATTGTAGCTCAGCGCTCACTTGCAGGCAGCAGATCAATCAGCGCTTTAGCCTCGGACTTCAGCACTTCAACGGCAGATTTCCGAGCATCTGCATCAAAGCGAGTGCGAATGGCGGAGACTGAGAGCGCGCCCCGCAATTTGCCATAGACATCGATTACGGGCACCGCTGCGGCCGCAACCTCAGGATCACGCTCGCCGATCGAGACGTAGAAGCCACGATCTCTGATCTTCTTTCCATCAGCTAATGCAAAATCGCGGTAAGCGGTAAGAACGCGGCCCGCAGCGCCGCGATCAATCGGCAATCGTTGTCCTTCTTCGAGGTGATGGCGGACGGAACGCGGAGAATTAACGCGATAAAGGCAAATGCGCTCGTCGCCCTCCGCGATGTAGAAGGATGCGGTCTCTCCGGTTGCTTCGACCAGACGATGGAGCGAGGGTCTGATCAGGTCACCGAGGTCCAGCCCACGCTGATAGAGCGCCCCAAGGCGCCATAGCTCCGGTCCGGGTCGAAATAGCCGGTCGGTCCCCCGCACCATGAATCCGTCCGCTTCCAGGGATGCGGCAAGGCGAAGGACCGTGCTCTTGTAGAAGTCGGTCGCCTCGGCAATCTCGGTCAGCGTCATGGCTGCGCGCTCAGGGCCGAAGGCCTTGAGGATCGCCAGCGCGCGCCGGACCGCATCAACCCCTGTCTTCGCCATTGATACAGCCCTCGTGTTCTGTTCCGCAGAACAGATATCCAGAATGGATAGAAAGTCCAATACCCCAGGCTCATCTGCGTTCTACGTTGCAGAATGCGATTGACTCCGGATATAGCGCCAGTTACCTGTTTTGAGGCTTAGAACAGGTTCTGCGGAGCGAAACAATGGAAGGGCAGCCGGCACTTGCCGTTGACCTGCGCGACGTGATGATTCGCTTCGGCGACTTCACCGCCGTGAAAAGCATGAACCTCCAGGTCGGCGAAACCGAATTCGTTGCAGTGGTCGGGCCGACCGGCTGCGGAAAATCGACCATTCTCAATACTGTCACCGGACTGCTGAAGCCGGCCGCCGGCGAGGTTCGCATTTTCGGCAAATCGCTTAGGGGCCTGAACGGTCAGTCCGGCTACATGCTGCAACAGGAAGGGCTGCTGCCCTGGAAAACAGCCCAGGACAATGTCGGCCTCGGGCTGGTGTTTCAGGGAAGCTCGATCGCGAAAGCGCGCGAGCAGGCGCGGCCCTGGCTCGCCAAGGTTGGCTTGAAAGGGTTCGAGGAGCGCTATCCGCACCAATTGTCCGGCGGCCAGCGCAAGCGGGTCGCCATGACGCAGACCCTGATCATGCAGCCGAAGATCGTCCTGATGGATGAGCCTTTCTCAGCGCTGGACGTTCACACCCGTCGTCTCATGCACCGTATCCTGCTCGATCTCTGGCAGGCGGACCGGCGCTCACTCGTTTTCATCACCCATGACCTCGATGAGGCGATCACGCTGGCGGACCGCGTCGTTGTGATGTCTGCCGGTCCCGCGAGCCGCATGGTTGGCGATGTCAGGATCACGCTGCCTCGTCCCCGCGACGTCTCGGCGCTACAGACCACCGACGAGTTCGTCGCGCTTTACCGTGAAATCTGGTCGCTGCTCGGCGCCGAAGTGGAGAAAAGCTATGCCACGCAGGGGTAAGGTCGCTCTCACGCAGTTCGCCATCGTGCTTGGGCTGATCCTGATCTGGGAATTGGGCGTGCGGGCCGGGTTGATCGACCCGTTCTTCTTTCCGGCCCCGTCGACACTCATCGCAAGGATCGGAGAGTGGATGTCAACGGCCGACTTCTGGACCGATGTCAGCATAACACTGCTGGAGACGATCCTGTCTTTCCTGGCTGGTATCGGGATCGGCACGGCGCTTGGTATCTGGTTGGGCTTAAGCCCGTTTGCGGCCGAGGTCGTTCAGCCCTTCATCAAGATGTTCAATGCGATCCCGCGCATCTTGCTGGGGCCCATTTTTGTCATCTGGTTCGGATTGGGCCTCACCTCCAAGGTCGCGCTGGGCGTGACGCTGGTTCTCTTCGTCGCTTTTTTCAACACCTTTCAGGGCGTTCGCGAGGTCAATCCGGTCGTGCTCGCGAACGCGCGCCTGCTACGTGCATCGAAGTCCTCCCTGCTGCGCCACGTCTACCTGCCGTCCGCCACCACGTGGATCCTGTCGAGCCTGCGGGTGTCGGTCGGCATGGCTGTGATGGGAGCAGTGGTCGCCGAATATCTCGGTTCGTCCGCGGGATTGGGGCACCTGATTGCGCAGGCCGAGGGCGTCCTCGACGCGACCGGAGTGTTCGCAGGAATCATCGTCCTCTCCGCCTTCGTCGTTGCTCTCGATGCCATTGTCGACCGCGCGGAAAAACGGCTCCTGGTGTGGCGGCCCGCACCTGCCCACGAAGCCTGATCGTACCGCTCTCCCATTCTCATGGAGTTTCCCATGCACGCTTTTCCACGACTGATGCTGGTCATCGCGATAGCCGCATTCCCGGTCATCTCGACTTATGCCGCCGAGCCCGAGAAGACAAAATTGAAGATCGCGGTGGGGTCACAGATCCTCAACTATATGCCTCTCGAACTTGGCGTGAAGCTGGGCGCCTTCAAGGAAGAAGGGGTTGACGTGACCGTCGAGAACTTCCAGGCCGGTGGCTCAAAGGCTTTGCAGGCGTTGATCGGCGGCTCGGTGGACGGGACCGTCGGCTTTTATGATCACACCATTCAGATGCAGGCCCAAGGCAAGCAAATTTCCTGCGTGTTCCTGCTCAATGACATTCCCGGCGTGTTGCTCGGTGTCCGCGGCGACCTCGCTGACAGGGTCAAGACGGGTGCCGGTCTGAAGGGCCTGAAGCTCGGGATCACGGCGCCGGGGTCCTCGACCGATACCATGGCGCGCTACTACATCAAAAAATCGGGATTGGGCCCGCGCGATGTAAGCATCATCGCGGTTGGCAGTGGTGCACCCGGCATGGTGGCGCTCGAGGCCAAGAATATCGACGCGCTCGTCTATTTCGATCCGATTGCGACCCTTCTCGCGCGCAAGAAGAGTGCGACACCGCTGTTCGACGCGCGCACGGTCGAAGGCTCAAGGCAGGCCTTTGGCGGAATCTATCCGACCGCGTGCCTTTACCTTCAGCAGTCCTTCATCGACAAAAATCCGGAAACGGTCCAGCGCCTCGTCAACGCCTTGTTCAAAACTCATCGCTGGATCAACACGGTTTCGGCGGAGCAGCTCGTCGACGCGATGCCTTCTGGATACAAGACCGACAATCGCGAGGTGAACATCGAGATCATCAACGCGTCGAAAGCGCTGTTCTCGCCAACCGGTCAGATGGACATCGACGCGGCCAAGGTCCCGCTGGCTGTCCTAGGCGACTTTGATCCGAAGATCGCAGCCGCAAAGATCGACCTGATCAAGACCTTCACGAATCGATTCGCGGAACGTGCTGCGCAGCAACTGAAATAAGTTGCGTACTAAGCGCTCGCTATCGGATCACCTACAAGAAGGCTCTTCAGATGTCTCTGCCGCTAACCGGTATCCGCGTTCTCGACCTGTCAAACGTGTTGGCGGGTCCGTTCTGCGGTTACCATCTTGCGCGCCTTGGCGCGGAGGTCATTAAGGTGGAAAATCCGAACGGCGGCGACCTGGCGCGGCGCCTCGGCGCGGATCCGCAAAGAGCGGAGCGCCTGCAGGGACTCTCGTTTGTCGCCGTGAACGCCGGCAAGCAATCGATTGCACTGGACCTGAAATCGGAAGCGGGCCGCGAGGTGTTCTTGCGACTGGTCAAGGAAGCCGACGTGGTGCTCGAAAACTTCCGGCCGAAGGTGATGGAACGGCTTAGCCTGGGGTTTGATGTGCTCAGCAGGCAGAACCCACGTCTCGTCTACTGCGCGATCTCCGGCTTTGGGCAGAGCGGGCCGTGGTCCGCCCGTCCGGCCTATGACCAGATCGTCCAGGGTCTGTCTGGTGCCATGAGCGTCACTGGCGATACGGCCTCGGCTCCCCTGCGCACGGGCTTTCCGATCTCGGACACGATTGCGGGACTGACTGCTGCCTTTGCCATTGCCGCGGCTCTGGTCGAACAGCGGCATAGCGGCCGCGGTCGGTTCATTGACGTGTCCCTGCTCGAAGCCACCGTTGCAGCGATGGGATGGGCCGTCTCCAACCACCTGAACGCTGGTGTCGAGCCGCAGCCCATCGGCAACGAGAACTTCACCGCGGCTCCCTCGGGCACGTTCCGCACCGCAACAGGCCCGCTGAACATTTCCGCCAACGAGCAGAAGCAGTACCAATCCCTATGCGACCTGATTGGCCGACCGGACCTGAAGACGGATCCACGCTTTGCTGGGCGCGAGATGCGCAAGGTGAACCGCGCAGCGCTGAGCACGGAGTTGAACAAGGCATTGAGTTGCAAGACCGCCGAGGAATGGGAGGCCCAAATGAATCTGGCTGGTGTTCCCGCAGGCCGCGTGCTGACGGTCTCGCAAGTGTTGCAGCAGCCACAGCTTCTCGAGCGCGGATTCGTCGAGACTTTGGCCCCAGAACAAGACGGCGCGCAGCCGTTACGAATCACGCGGCCGGGCTTCCGGCTGGATGAGGAGTTTTCGGTGCCTTCACCGCCTGCGACGCTCGGAGCAGACACCGAGCGATGGCTGCAGCGGCTCGGCTATTCGTATGCGGAGGTCGAGCAACTGGTCTCAAGCCGGGCCGTCGGGACGCCAAAGCAAGGAGAGGCAGATTTCCTGCCTGTCCGCGTAGCCGCGGACGGACCGATATCATGAGATCCGACGGCTTGCGGCGGTTGGCGATCGGCAGGTTGAATGGACGGAACCGGAAATGAGCGAAGAAGAATTGCGACAGCAAGCGGCCCGTTGGTGGCGAACCTCCATCTGCGATATCGCGCCCGGTCGCATCGCCTATCGGGGTTATCCAATCGAAGATCTGATCGGCCGAATTTCCTTTCCCGCCATGATCTGGCTGATGTTGCGCGGCGATCTGCCGACGCCAGCGCAGGAGCGGCTGCTGCAAGCTGCGCTGGTTGCGTCAGTTGACCATGGTCCGCACGCGCCCTCCATTGCAATTGCCCAGATGGCGGTGAGCTGCGGCCTGCCCCTGAACGGTGCCATGGCCTCGGCGATCAATACGCTCGATGACGTGCACGGCGGAGCAGGGGAGCAGGCGATCGAACTCTACGAAGATGTGCTGCGACGGCGCGAAGGGCGAGAGATCGAGCAGGCCGCTGGCGCTGCAATCGACCATTTCACCGCAACACGCAGCAAATATCTGCCGGGCTTCGGCCACCGGTTTCATCCAGTCGACCCGCGGGCGGCGCCGCTGTTGGCGCTGGTGGATGCCGCAGCCGACGAGGGCAGTGTCGGCGGCGATTATGCCAAGGCCGCCCGCGCGATCGAGCGCGTGATGCAGCAGCGCAAGAGCAAACTCATTCCGATGAACATTGATGGCGCGACCGCAGTCATTTACGGCGAGCTGGGCTTCGCCTCTCCGCTCGCGCGGGGGCTCTTCTGCTTGTCGCGCGCGGTCGGAATCCTGGCTCACGCCTGGGAGCAAACTGGGCGCAAGGATCGCAACAAAGGCCCGATGCCCAAGCAGTTCGGCTACAACTACGAGGGCCAGCCGCGCCGCAGTCTGGGAGGCGCATCATGATGTATCTCGAAAAGCCGCCCAGGCTGATTGAGACCCGCATGTTCTCGTCGATGCCGGCGGAGTTTCGTCGCCCGGGTGTTTCCTCGGAATGGGCAGAGGCAAACCGCCGGGGAATGCCTGATTTCCAACGGGCCGAGTCCGAACGGCCTAGAGTAGTGCTCAGTCCGGACGAGACCGTGTTGTTCGTTGCAATGACGCGCGACAACAGCGTCTGGCGCGTGCCGCTGATGCGAGCCTCCGCGCCTTTTAGCTGGGCGGGTCTCGGCTCGCGGTCCACGAGCCTCGGCAAGACCATCGTATCGCTTCGCCCAATTGAAGAACGAT
This sequence comes from Bradyrhizobium sp. MI1.7, assembly GCF_055811795.1. Taxonomy (NCBI): domain Bacteria; kingdom Pseudomonadati; phylum Pseudomonadota; class Alphaproteobacteria; order Hyphomicrobiales; family Nitrobacteraceae; genus Bradyrhizobium; species Bradyrhizobium sp. MI1.7. Next base: position 4,381 of record NZ_JBVVPO010000098.1, on the reverse strand, counting down.
TTGATGGCTGATATTTTGAACGTTCGCGCCAAGAAGGTCGAAGAGGTAACCGCTCGCAGTGGGAGTCAGCACCGCATCAGCGTCCGGGTTCTCGATCATGCTCGGCCGCGACGCACGCGTTGAAGCGTTCGTTTTGAGAACCAAAAAAATCGCAGGATTCGCTGCTTTGAAAGACTTTACTGATAGCACGCTAGCCTAGGAGCGCTTTAACTGTGTTGAGCAGCGGTCGTAGTCCTGTCACAGCCTCTTGCGCGCCCGCAATCCTCCAATCCGATATCCCCTCTCCTCGTAGAAGCGGCGTACCCGTTCCAAGGCCGGATAGCCATCCGGAGGCAGCGCAACCTCAATCATTTGCCAGCCTCGGCGCTTCGCCTCCGAATGTACCGCCTCGAGCAGATGCCGACCGTGGTGAGAGCTTCGGAAGCCGCGAGAAATCCATAGCTCCTGAAGCACACCGTACGCTCCGGCTGCTCTCACGGCCTGTACGGCCGAGATGGTGGCGACCCCTACAATCTGCCCCGTGGCTTGTTCCTCGATGACAAAAACGAAGCCGTCTTCACGATCCTGGATCAGGCGTAAAGCCGCTTGCTTCGCGCCTTCAAGGCTGAACTCGGGTCCGGGGCCACCTAATTCAGAAAGTAGCTTTTCGACCGTTTCTGCGATCGCGTTCTCATCTCCTGGCACGCCTTTGCGCAAAGCCGTGCCCCCGTGGGGCAGGCCTTGCGCTTCAGCGCCAACCCGAACACCCGTCACGTTAGTCCCACTTGAGGAAATCCATAGTCAGAAGGATACAGAAAACGCAACTGAGAGCAACTATCAAGCTCGATAGGGAATAGGACGTTCGCACTCGCTATAAGCAACAGAGGTGAGGTAAGTGCAAGCTGTTGCCGCTCAGAATCGACTGCGGCCTGACCAGCTGCGAACTCATCATGGACTTCCTTCGATTGAAAAATAAACCCGCCAGACGGCACGTTCGCGCGTGGGCAGGCCGGCCATGCCGATCAAACATTCCTAAGAGTGATTGCCGATCGTCACTCACGATCGGTCTCCATGCAGTAGATCTTGCACCCCGATGATCGCCGCGTCATAGAGCGCATCAGCTCGGAGCGTGCGAAGGTGAGAGTCCCCGCACTCGCGTGCGTCACTCGTGCAAAGTTGCGCGAAGCGGGATAGGTATCATGCGCGTGCGCCCGACAAGATCATCTGAGCAACATCGCGAAGGATTTTGCACGCTAATGCACTATCTTAAGCTTACCGCGAAGAATCGAAAGATAAGGGCAAGCACAACTTGTTTGGACCTTCGCTCCTCGTTTAAGGGACCGTCACGGAACGGGAGTGGTTGCGATGGAGCATGGGCAGGCCGAACTGATCGGAGGGAAACCTGTAATCTTCGGACAGCGTAAGGTGCGGCCGCGAGCGTGCGTGGCCGTCGGTAAGCGGCATCTGCGCGCCTTTCTACGGGATGTGCTGGAGGATATGGGGTTTATTATCAGCGAATGCGGGACTGCTGACGAGCTGCCCCACGTACTCTGCACGGAGTTCCCTGATCTGATCCTGCTCGGCATTGGCTCGGATCGCATCGAGCCTGGACGGTTGCTCGAGATACTCGTACGCGAAGAATTTGCAGGCAGAGTGCTGGCGTTCGGCGCCCGCGAGTCGATCATCATGACGGCAGTGCAGCAGGTCGGGGGGGAATATGGACTTGCTATGCTGCCGCCGCTGAGGACGCCGTTTGCAGCCGAGACGCTGCGCGATCGGGTCGCCATGCTCTTGCCCAGAGAGCCGGCGCCCCGTCCCGCGGTCCATGTCGGAGAAGCCTTACACGCTGGCTGGCTTGAGCTCTGGTATGAGCCGAAGTTTGATGTGTGTACCCTCAGCCGCCGCGGCGCCGAGGCGCTTGTGCGAATGCGGCACCCGACCTGGGGCGTTGTTCCATCGGCCTATTTCATCCCGGAGCCTCACGATCCGCATTTTAGGGAGTTGTCGCAGTTCGTGATCGACCGCGCAATCAAGGATTGGCAGTATCTTCTGGAGCAGCAAACTTCGATCGATCTCTCCATCAATCTCCCGGCAGCATTCCTGGTTGACCCGCAGGCGGTGCGCGATCTCTGTCAGCGCATGCCGTCGCACCCCGCTTTCGGCGGCTTGACGATTGAAATCGAGAGCGAGGAAGCCATCCAGAACCTAGATCTTCTGATTGAGGTTGCGCGTGAGGTTCGCTTTCACAACATTGGCCTTGCAATCGACAATGTCGGCGCCAATTGGCCGCAGCTGATGGGGGTAGAAAAATTCCCGTTCATCAAATTGAAAGTGGACCGGCAGTACGTCTCCGGTTGCGGAAATGGGCCCCTGAAGCGAACGGTGTGCCGCCATATCGTCGCTCTAGCCAAAGAGTATAGTGTGCGCACCGTCGCCGAAGGTGTGGAGAACCAGGCCGACCTGATCGCTGTGACCGAACTCGGCTTCGACCTTGCGCAGGGCCATCTGTTCGGAAAGGCCATGCCGCTGAAGCAATTTGCACAGTCATCTTTCAGCCCTGCTCCACTTCGTCCAAAATAGTTGCATGACGAGTGGTTGAGCACGGCCAGGCAAAGCGTACCAGCGCTCGCCCGCACCGCCATGCCTACTCGGCACCAGGCTGACTGCAATTCGAGCGGTCACTTTGCAAAGCCGGTGTCGGCTCCTCCCGGCGCAACTTCATTTCCCTTCGAAGCGACGCCGGAGCTTTTTGTAGCACAAACCCGTTTTGGCAAGCCTCCAGCGAGTCAATCCGCGGCGGTAACGTTACAGCCATGAGCGAGGTTTGCACAAAACCTCCGGTCAGGGCATGTGACCGGAGGTTTTGCCGAGATCCGGCGTAGACGTGAGTCGGCTCGCGGCTTTTAGTCGCGCCGCCGGTTTTGGCATCGTTGTGCGTCGCTTGGGCTCGCGCCGCCCTGCCAGACAAACCGACGGAAGCTCGCAGCGGTTTAGCCTGAAATTGAAGCGGCCTGTTACTGTCGCAGATGAAACATGGTCTCAGACCCGGGACAGCCCAATTGGGCAAATTGCCCACCATTGAGCGCGTCTGTGTTTGGCACGGCATTTGAAGGGGATCGCCAATAGCATCGCTCGCCCAAGGAGTCCGAAGGCATGGCTTACAAGATCGTCGCTTCGCAATGCACCGTTTGTGGTGCATGTGAGTTCGAGTGTCCCAACGCGGCGATCAGCCTCAAGCGCGACATTTACGTTATCGATGCCAAAAAGTGCACGGAGTGCGAGGGCCATTGCGACACGGCGCAATGCGCGGTCGTCTGTCCGGTGCCTGACACCTGTGTCCCGTCTAAGACAGCATAAGCAGCCCGCGTCCAGAAGGCCTCATCGCTCGATTTCGCGAACGTAGTCGTAGATGTCGAGCTTGAGGTGACCAGCGACCGCATGGGGCGCTGAGCCCCTCGAAGGGCTCTGTCGGAGGACACCGTCGAATTTGTCACGGACAAGGCCGCCTCGATGCTCCAGTGGCCGCGTTGAGGCTTATGGTCGCTGGTTGACGGGCCGAGGCGAGGTAGACGGGCGTCGAATAACCCAAGCTCGACTTGCAGGATATCTAAAGCTACGTCAGGCCGAAGCCGAAGAGACGGTCTCCTCGGGCGACGAGATCGCTCCGGAAAAGGTGGACTTCTCTTGCTTCGGGTATCATCCAGATCTTGAAACACGACTCGCGATCCAAGAAAAGTGGATACTAGGATCATAGCACGATCCCGCCGCCCGCGCTCTTGCCGCTTGATTCAGTTTCGCAAGTCAGCGTGCATCCTGAGGTCCGGAACTGTTCCTGCATGTCGCGCCGGCCGGTGCCCAAGCAACACTATCTTGCCAAGCGGCGACGGACGCATCGAAGGCGCCCACCAAAGTCGCTCAGCACGTGAATAACTGGCGCACCGAGGAGATCATCTTGACCAACCTCACGGAGGCGATCGAGCTCGTGCCTCGTCGCGGGGCCAGCGAACACCAAGGAGTCCGACCTGATCATCCGTGCGATCCTGGAGCAATCCATTGGCAATTCCTAAGGAGCCTCATGGCGCTGTGATCAAACGGACACCGGCCGAGGATGATCGCAACTTCCTGACGACGAGTTCGAGAAGCTGCTGACGGAAAAGACCAGGCCCGTCGCGATCACACAGATATCGAAGGCGGCTCGGGTTCGTTCCGGCGGCGGAGCTCATCCGGTTACGCGAACAGGGTATAGAACGCGATCCATTCACAAGCGGAGCCTCCACAGATCCACGCGTGTTCACCAGGCCGGGAGCAAGACCGTCATATCCTACCTAGTACCTCGTCACAGGGATTATGACTCTTTGGAAGTGGCGGGGTAGGCGCCAGCCATTTTGGCGCGAGCCTTGTC